>JAFAOS010000090.1 GCA_019247515.1 Chloroflexota bacterium
GACGCCGCGGCGCAGACTCAGTGGACAGGGCGGAAGAACAGATTTGTCGCGCGCTGGCCGATGTGTGTGCCGTATTTCATCCCTTCCTCGACGGAATGGCGGAAGTGGAATCCGACAAGGATGCGCGAAAACGCATTTTCGTCCGCCGCCTGCGTGAAGGTGGAATACGAGCGCAGCACCGGTGACGCATCATCACAGGTACGAGCGGGTAGGGACGTGCTGCAATCCTGGAACGGAATTCGATCCGTACCGAAGACCTCCCTCAGCACCTCCGCACCCGCGCCGCCTTCGATGGCGTGGCCTGAGGCGTAGTCCTGGTCCCCGGGAGTTTGGACCAACGGCGTCCAGTTCGGGTCACCAACCGTGTCGGGATTGCCGTCCGTGTCCCCATTGCGGATGGCGGTGATTGGTCGCCAGAAGTCGTAGTGGTTCTTTGTGGCGGCCATCGCGATGTATCCGTCGGCAAGAGCCACATTGAGCAGACCAAATAACCGCGCGTTCTCCCAGAGATCGAGTCTCTGTCCAGGCGCGATCGTCCTCGCAATCCGATTCCACTTCAGAGGGGAGTTCTCGAGCCAGAAGTAGGCGATCTGCGTTTGGTCTGGCGTGCGTTGACTGGGTGTGGTGACTCCATCACCACCGAGGGACTTGACTTCGTTGTAGTCGGCCGCGTACTTGTCGCTCTTCAGCCTGTAGGGCGGTTGTGGCCGGAATTGCTTATTGTCGATCAGGACGAAGGGTGTGACGTTTGCCCACGCCTCGAAGGCGATGAACGGCGTGCCCGGTGTGCACTGATACTGGCCAGGAACGGTATTCGTAGGGCAGTTGAAATTCAGGAACGGACCGACCGCTCCGTCGTTCGCTCTGTTGGCGAGGATTGCCTGCCCGGCGGCCTCCCCCAGCGCAATACCTTGCGTCTTTGCCTGGCCGTTCCGGATCAGACCGAGCGCGGCGGCGTAGCTCGTGTCGACGCTTGCAAGACCAGCGGCGATGCACGACGTGGTCACCAACTCAAGAGGGAGTTCGCTGATGAGCGCGACCAGTACGGTGCGCGCAGCCGCGGCTACGGCGGCGTCCGGAGAGGCGCCCGGTTGACGATGTCCATCGAACACATAGGGTTGGGAACGTCGATCGATAGCATTCAGGGCATCGTGGATGGCGATGTGCGTCATCGCGTATAAGCGCGACTGATGGAAAGGGTCGCCGGGCGGCAGATCGAGACAGGCCGCGGTGCCTGCCGCGCTCGCGTTCTTGTTCCAGGTGAGGACAGCATCGTCCGTGGCGGCAGATGCGATCGGCACCTGAGGTTGTGCGGGATGGGGTCCTAGCGTGAAGGCCGCGGCGGCAAGAACGACAAGGAGGAATCTTCGGACGTGAATGCGCATGATGCACCCCCTCTTGCACGCGTTCTGACTCCCAAGGAGAACGCTGGTCTTGACGGCCCGAATGTCTCTCGCTGCACCGGGCCGTTCGAGGTGCAGCGTGAACAGTCAAGTGTCGAATTGCGTCTATTGATTACCTCATACGTGAGCCAAGAAGCCGTTCGACTCGGCCCCCATCTCACCGAAGCTTCCAGATGAATTCCCATCCCCATGGACCACAAAGCTTCGGTCTGTGTAAGCAGCGGTGAACGTAAACGCACCGGTGGCCGTCCACATCTCGCCGGCCCAATTGAAAGGGCTCGTCGGATCGCTGGATATGGGCTGAATGCGGCGCGGCGTACCGGATTTTGTGTAGCTCATCTCGAACGACGTCACGGAGTTCACGTTCCCAGATGGTGGCAGTGGATCGTAAAAAGTGAACTGGTCCGTTACAGGCACATTGCTCACCCGGACGACCACAGTATTGCCGCGACTTTCTACGGCCGAGTCCGGCACGTGGATCATCCAGAAGAGTCCATCGGGGCGTATGCCTGCGTTGAAATCGTGCAGAGCTGTCCCCGAACCGGGGTCAAAGAGGTCAATTCATATTTCGACGAACGTGCCCTGCGCGTGCGTGCCGTCGGCCGCAATGTACTCGCCGCGGTAGAGGCGGATGTCGGTCTGGGCGACATACGAGCGGCCATGGTTATCCGTCGCGGTGCCGCTCGTGCAGGCCAACGCCGCAAGCCCCTGGAAGTTGGTGATTCCGTTCAGCTCAGCGTTGACCCCGTCGAAACCGGTGCCGGGCCCCGGCAGGAACTGATGGATGAGGACTGGTGGGAAACTCGGTGGTCCAAGCACATCACCGCCTGCGATCGGTATCGGTTCGGGCAAGGACTTGGCCTCTGCGCTAGCTTGCCAGACCGTGCCGGGCATAGCGAGAAACAGAACGGCTACAGGAATTCGTAGCCACTGACGACAGGTCGTGAGAATCGTCATTGCCCGACCTCGTTTCTGATAGGCCAAATCCCAATTCGTGATGGCCGACGCATCCATGCCGTATATCGCTCCTCGAAACTGCGATGAAGCAACACGTTCCTGCGCAAACAGTCCGCATCCACCGAGCACCCCATCTGCATGAGAGCTCCTTTCTTGCGTCGCCATCTGAGGGCATCGCGTGCGACAGTTGCCTCCGCCAACTCACGGCGCGTGGTCGAGATCAGTTCGGAACGGCTGGTCGTCCGGTGTTACAAAGTGGGCCAGCATCTGACTTCGGGTTGTTCCGTCGTTGATGGCCTGTATCGGAGTGGCCGGCGGGTGGGAGAATCCCTGGCCAGCATCGACTGTGATTGACTGGTCCGTGAGCTGGAGGCGGACCGTGCCTTGCAGCACATAGAGCGTCTCGATGCCGCCGTTGGCGTGCGGCGCATCGTGGCCACCCGGCTGCAAGGTGACCAACATCAGACGCTCGGTGGTGGGTCCCTGAGGGAGATCCGCCAGGTCATCCGTCGCGTAGGCCGTGCTTGCGCCGGGAATCGGCAACGGGGTTGCGCGCGCGCTCGCCGGTCGGAGGGAGATGAACAGCCACTCGTTGTCCACGGCTGTCGGATTCTCGTGGGTGTGGCTCACGTTGTCGCCGATGAAGAAGCTTGCTGCGCCCGGGTTCAAGTCGGTCGAGGAGCCGTCGGCCAACGTGACCCGCGCCACGCCGCTCAGCGTGTAGACGAAGCCCGCCACATGCGAGTGCGTGATACGGTCGCCGCCGGGCTGTGGAACATCGACGAAGCTGACGTATGTCGGGCCGGTCGGTGGGGCATCGAGCTTGCCTTCGGCCAGGGTTTGGGCATCGAACCCAACTGCTGCGAGGTCGTCCGATACCAGCCTGTGGCTAGCAGCCAGGGCCGGCATGCCACTGCCAGAGGTCACTACGAAGGCAGCGGCGAAGATACCGGTCAACAATGGGATCGGCAGAGTGCGCCAGGGCGGCAGCGGCATCAACCGGGGCTCGCGATTGGAACCAACTGGCATCATGGACCTCCCAGGTGGAAGTACGGTCCGACCGGCCGCGGCCGCAGTTTCCACCCGTCAGCCAGCGGGCACCACACACCGGCCACACGACAAGGCCACACGACCGGGCACATTCAGCAGTAATTGATTTCAGTCGCGTCTGTTAGCATGGCGGCCAACTCGTGAGGTGATCGGGGCTCACGGGAGTGGCTTTCAGAGACACGGGTCGAGTAGCCAGGGTGGGCAACCTGAACTCGTTTGCGGAGGCGCTACGAGCGTGTCGCCGCGAGCGCTCTCTGACCCAGGCGGAGCTGGCGGAGCGCGCAAGGCTGAGTGAACGCGCCATCAGCGATCTGGAACGCGGGTTGAAGACCCCTCAACAGGCGACGGTCCGATTGCTGGTCGAAGCCCTCGGACTTTCGGGCGACCAGGCCGAGAATTTCGAGGCGTGTGCCGGGCCTCGACGGCGGCGATCCTCGATGATCGGGAGTCCGAGGACACACAACCTCCCGCCGGCGCGCACCAGCTTCGTCGGGCGCGAGCAGCTGTTAGTGGACGTGCAGCGCTTGCTTACGTCAGAACGTCGCGAGTCCCACCTGCTGACGCTCACGGGTGCCGGTGGGACCGGCAAGACGCGCGTTGCACTGCAAGCCGCCGCAGCTGTACTCGATCGCTTCGAGGATGGGGCGCGGCTGATCGCCCTCGGTTCGATCACCGATTCGCGGCTTGTTGCCCCCACGATAGCTAAAACGCTCGGCGTCGCTGAAAGGCCGAACCGTTCAGCACTTGAAAGCCTGAAGAGCTATCTGCGCGACCGCCATCTGCTGTTGGTCCTGGACAATTTCGAGCAGGTTCTTGGTGCCGCGGTTGAGATCGACGATCTGGTCGCCGCGTGTCCCCGGCTAGCGGTGATGGTGACCAGCCGTGCCGCGCTGCGCCTCTCGGGCGAGCGACTGGTTGAGGTCCCGCCGCTGGCCGTGCTAGAGCCGACC
This sequence comes from Chloroflexota bacterium, assembly GCA_019247515.1. GTDB lineage: Bacteria > Chloroflexota > UBA6077 > UBA6077 > CF-72 > CF-72. The sequence continues at coordinate 4,361 of JAFAOS010000090.1, forward strand.
CGCACGTTTGGATCCAGACCCGATCAATTGGCGCACGGTGACTGCGAGTCCGTGCGGTTGTTCGTCGATCGCGCGCGGGCGGTCAAAGCCGATTTCAGGCTGACCGATGCCAACGCCGCGGCGGTCGCGGAGATCTGTCGGCGGCTTGATGGGCTCCCGCTGGCGATTGAGCTCGCGGCGGCTCGCACGCGGATTCTCGATCCGGCCGCGATGCTGGCGCGCCTCGGTCAACGCCTGGAGTTGCTGACCGGCGGCGCTCGTGATCTCCCGGCGCGCCTGCAGACTCTGCGCAACACCATCGCCTGGAGCTATGACCTACTGGAGCCCCGCGAGCAGGCCGTGTTCCGACGGCTGGCTGTGTTCGTCGGCGGCAGCACGCTCGAGGCAATGGCTGCGGTTTGCACCATCGAGGGCGATGTCCTCGAGCTGGCAGAGTCCCTGGTGACCAAGAGTCTGGTGCGCCCGCACGTGACTGCGGCTGGCGAGGTCCGCCTGACTATGTTCGAGACCATTCGCGAGTTTGGCCTCGAGCAATTGGCCTGGACAGGCGAACTTGAAGCTATGAGGCGGCAGCACGCTGAGTATTTCGCGGTGCTAGCCGAGCAGGCGGAGCCCGGCCTTGGCGGCCCAGCAGCGCGAACCTGGCTGGATCGCCTTGAGATGGAGCACAACAATCTGCGAGCGGCCCTCGAGTGGAGCCTGTCAGTAGGCGGCGAGCGCGGCAGCCAGAAGGCCCTGCGGCTTGGCGGTGCCTTAGCACGGTTCTGGTGGACGCGAAACTACTGGGATGAGGGCGCTGAGTGGCTGAAAGGCGCGCTGGCAGGTGCCCCGGGCCGCACGGCTGAGAGGATGAAGGCACTTCATGGCGCCGGCTGGCTGGCTCACTTCCAGCGCGACTCCATCAGGGCAAGGAGTGTCCTGCTCGAGAGTCTCGAGATTGCGACGGGACGGGACGACCACTGGACAAACGCCTGGGTGCTCCACCTCCTGGGACGCGTGGCGTACTTCGAAGGCAATCCGGTGGACGCACGTTTGTACGGCCAACAGAGCCTTGCTGTTGCAGAGGGCATCGGCGACCGGTGGCTCATCGCGTGGGCGGTCCACCTGCTTGCGCTGGCGGCTCACATCGCCTCCGACGATACAAATGCTTGGGCTCTGTACGAGCACAGCCTCGCGATTCGGCGGGAGTTAGGCCACCAGGAGGGCATAGCTATGTTGCTGCTGTGCATGGGCGAGCTCGCCCACCGGCAGCGCGACCTCACCCGGGCGCTGATGTTGTACCGGGAATCGCTGGGGGTTGCTCAAGCGCTTCAGTCCCCGTGGTTCTTGTTGAGCGTCCTGGCGCCATTCGCCAGCCTGGCGGCCGAGCATCAGCCCGAGCGCGCTGCGCGTCTGAGCGGCGCGACCACAGCGATGAGCCAGTCGTCGCATTCGGTTCCCATTCCCCTGGCAGAGGTCCTGTTCGAGCAGGGCCTGACGTTGGCACGCCGAGCCCTCGGTGAGGAAGCGTTCGCGGCCGCCTGGGCGGAAGGCGAAGCTCTATCGTTGGACGAGGCCATCGACGAGATGCTCGCGGTCGAGGTCGCGCCTACCGCCTCTGTGGCGGCCACACCAGAAACGGCTGATGCTGGTCCCCACTACTATCCGGCCGGCTTGTCCTTGGCCGAGGTCAAGGTGCTGCAACGGGTGGCGGCAGGCTGGAAAACGAAGGCCATCGCCGCGGAGCTGGACATCGGCGTCTCGACCGTAGATCGCCATATCACACACATCTATGACAAGATTGGCGAGCGCGGGCGAGCCGCCGCGACAGCGTTCGCGCTGAAACACAGGCTGCTGTAGCAGGTGTGTTGCTTGCCGTCTTTTTGGTGGTGGTGAGGGAAATCCCTCAGTTGGATAGTCGGGGTAGGAGTTTCTGGGATAGCGGGCAGGACTCGGCACGCCTAGACTCGGCTGGCTGAAGGATCGGTGCAGAAACGGGCGATGGAGGCATTTATGAGCATGCCTATGGCGGACGGACACTCCGGGATACCGGGGCCGACTGGTGCCCATAGCGAACTGGCGCCTACGAACCCGATGCGCTGGGTAGCAGTGGCGCGTGCACTAGCGCCCGGATTCGCGGCCAGAGCGCGAGCGCACGACGCCGATGACTCGTTCGTCGCTGAAAATTACGCCGAGCTCAAGGAGCATCACGTTTTCGGGGCCGGCGTGCCGCGCGAACTTGGCGGGGGTGGCGCGACGCATACTCAGTTGTGCGCCATGTTGCGCGAGTTGGGGCGCGCTTGCGGCCCGACCGCGCTGGCGCTTTCGATGCACACGCATCTCGTCTCGGCAACCGTCTGGCGCTACCGCCAGGGTCAATCGGTCGAGCCACTCCTGCGCCGCGTGGCCTCCGAGCAACTCGTGCTTGTCAGCACCGGCGCTTCCGACTGGCTTGACTCAAGCGGAAGGGCCGTACTCGTTGACGGTGGGTATCGGGTCAGTGGCCGCAAGATCTTTGCTAGCGGCTCGCCGGCCGGCGACCTGCTGATCACCAGCGCGCCCTATGACGACCCCCAGGATGGCGCGATGGTGCTCCACTTCCCCGTCCCAATGCAGGCGCCCGGGGTCAGCGTGCACAACAACTGGCGGGCACTGGGCATGCGCGCTAGTGGATCGCACGATGTCCTCCTCGACGCTGTCTTCGTGCCCGAAAGTGCGGTCTCGCTCCGCCGGCCGAGAGGCAAGTGGCACCCCTTCCTCAACATGGCAATTACGGTTGCTACCCCGATCTACATGTCGGCCTACCTCGGTGTGGCCGAGGCGGCGCGTGACCTGGCGCTCCAACTCTTGCAACGCAAACGTGACGATCCCCAAGTCTGGTCTCTGGTAGGTGAGTTGGACAATGCCCTGGCGACCGGGCAGATGGCTGTGCAGAGCATGCTCGACCTGTGCGCCGAGCACGTCTTCACGCCGGACGTGGCGACGGTGAACGCCGTCTTCATCCGCAAGACGATAGCGGCGCAAGCGCTGCTGGCTGCTGTCGAGAAGGCGCTGGAGGCGGTCGGGGGCGGCGCAGTCCTCCGCAGCCTGGGACTGGAGCGGTTACTGCGAGACGTTTACGGTGTTCAGTTCCACCCGCTGCCCGCGAAGCGCCAGCACCGCTTTAGCGGGCGAGTTGCCTTCGGCCTCGATCCGATCGGGTAGGTCCGTCAAGGGATGCCAGCGAAATGGCATCTTCATTGCTCTGAGAACAGCATCACTTGCATGTTGTTGCTACGGGAGAACGGAGCTTTGCTTGGCCGCAGAGCGTTTCGCGACACTGGAATCCCATCGCCGATCGCTGCCGGCTCGCGAATCAGTCCCAATGCGAGCTGCGAACGTTGGACCGGGTTCTATCCGATACCAGGCAGATTCACAGCTCGCTATGGTCCAGACGTTTCAACTCGTCGGCAGCCCTCCCTCTGAACTCGTAAAGATTATTGCTGTTGCGATGACACCGGCCGGCACGGACGAATACGCCCGAATTAGGCTAACTTCGCGAACCCGGCACACGGCATGTACTCCAACCGTCGAGTGCCCTCCAACGCGATCTTGTTTGGGAGGCAGCCTGCGCGGATAGTCAGTTTTTGGACGCCTACTGCTCGGACCACTGCTGCTGTTCACGTGACCCTTGGCGGGAGTCGTACGGTATGATGGCGTCGGGGAACAAAGATGAGTGGGCACGACGATCACCACGGGCACGCAACAGACGATCCTTCGCATCCACACAATGCTCCACTGTCGGACGTGCAGCTGCGAGTCCGCGCGCTTGAGTCGTTGCTGGTCGAGAAGGGGCTCATCGACCCGGCCGCCCTTGACGAATTGATTGACCAGTACGAGACAAAGGTGGGACCGCGCAATGGGGCGCAGGTGGTTGCGCGGGCGTGGGCTGACCCGGATTTCAAAAGCCGGCTTCTGCAAAATGCGACCGATACACTCGCCGAGTTGGGGTTAATTGGTCGGCAGGGCGAGAACATGGTGGTTCTGGAGAACACGCCGACAATTCACAATATGGTCGTCTGCACACTGTGTTCCTGCTATCCGTGGCCGCTCCTCGGCCTACCGCCAGTCTGGTACAAGTCGGCGCCTTACCGCTCGCGAGCAGTGATCGATCCGCGCGGCGTGCTGCGCGACTTCGGTGTCAACCTGCCAGAGGAGGTCGAGGTCCGGGTATGGGACTCCACGGCCGACCTGCGCTATCTGGTGCTTCCTATGCGCCCGGACGGCAGCGAGGGTATGAGCCAGGAGGAGCTCGCGGCGCTGGTCACGCGCGATGCCATGATCGGCACCGGGGTGGTGAAGGTGCCGGAAGCAGCCCAATGAACGGTATACACGATCTCGGCGGTATGCACGGCTTCGGACCTGTGGTGGCCGAGTCAAACGAACCGGTCTTCCATGAAGACTGGGAACGCCGTATCTTCGCGATGTCTATGGCGATGCGCATTTGGCGGTTGGGCAACGTTCGGACTGCGTGGGAACAGATGCCGCCAGCTGAGTATCTGGCCACCTCGTACTATGAGCATTGGCTGTTTGCTCTCTTGTTGCAGCTCGAGCAAAGCGGTCTTCTTGATGAGGACGAAGTGGAGCGACTGCGCGAGGCGCCTGAGACAGTGCGAATACCGCTCATGCCATCAAGTGTCAGGAATGGTGCGCTGCGGCGTGAAGATGCGCGCGCGCTAGGTCCGTCGCGCGGTGGTCAGCTGGATGATCCGGCGGCGCCGCGATTCGCGCCTGGGCAAGCCGTGCTCACGCGCAACATCCATCCGATTGGTCACACGCGCCTGCCGCGTTACGCTCGCGCCCGCCGTGGCTTCATCGACTGTGACTATGGCGTATTCGCGTTTCCGGACTCCAGCGCGGTTGGTGGGGGGCAGAAGCCGCAGCATGTCTACAGCGTCAGGTTCGACGCCCGTGAACTCTGGGGACCCACTGCGTCAGCAGCAGACCGGATCTACATCGATCTGTGGGACGACTATCTCGATCCTGCCTGAGCCCAGTGACCGTGACGCAGTTACCGCCAGAGATGTTCTCGATCCCCCGCGATGAAGCCGGCGGCCCCGTGTTCGAGGAGCCGTGGCAGGCGCAGGCCTTCGCAATGACGTTGAAGCTGCACGACCGGGGCGCTTTCTCGTGGCCCGAGTGGGCAGACTATTTGGCGCGCGAGATTCAGGTCGCGCAAGCTCGTGGTGATCCAGACCTGGGAGACACGTACTACGCGCACTGGCTTGCCGCCCTGGAGCACATCGTGGCGGACAAGGGCCTCGTCGGAGCAGGGGATCTCGCCAGGCGCAAGGACCAATGGGCGGAGGCAGCGCGAGACACCCCGCATGGCCAGCCGATAGAGCTTCGGCGGCCGAATTCCTGAAACGCGCAAGCGAACGTTCCACAACGGACTCGGTCGAAATCGGCGACAATCCTGGCAGCAATGGCTGAGGTGCCTGAGATAAACCTCATTCCACTTCAAGGCTGAGGGCGCTTCATTTACCGCGCGCCGCGCTTCGTCGCGGGCGACCCAGCACGACGCTGAGCCGCCGTCCGTAACGCTGGAGTGCGACGACTGATACGCGCTCGACCTCGCCTTCAACAACGACGTCGTCGGCGATGCGATTCTCCCGAAGGCAGAAGATGTGCTGGTTACTGCCAGGCCAACGATCCTGGACGAAAAACGCGAGCATTGGTTCCGACCGGCCACGCGTGTAGATGCATAAGCGAAAGGGAAACTTGGGATCAGTAGTGTGCTCCAGGACCCGGACACCCCGTGGCGTTCGGCTCTCGCGCTCGTCCTCTCGGTCCTCCGTGGCCTGATCGTCGTCCATCGCGCGCTGGCTGAACTCGTTCGCTGCCCCGGCGAAGCTAGGGCGGTATCCGTGCCCCCGAATTGCAGTGACCGGCCGGCCGAAACCAACCTGCGAAAATGGGTGTTTCCGCCGAGAATTCGGGTCCAACTCGTCGTCGACGCCTGCGAGCCAGCTCCGCGCTGAATTCGAACACCCTGGCTACTGCCGACAATTCGGGTCCAAGTCCGGCCGACAAATCGATCCCCCCGACATTTGAACTCATTCGCTGTCTCGGCCGGTAGTGGGTTGTGTGGCTCGGTCCTGAGGTCGACGCATGACGCCCTGGTCTGACGCTGAGACGGACGAAGTAGCGGACGAGCTCGAGGGCGCGGCCGCTGCCAACCCTCGCCGGGCCACGCCGCGGCCTGCACCAGCGCAGACTCGTGGGCGTCAGCGCGCGGCACGCGCCACCGACACTTCGGTCGTCGATAACCGCGCCGAAGTGTTCGTCGACGAGGATCCGACGCTCAGCGTGGCCGAGGCCGCCAGACTGCTCGGCCGCGATCGGACGCGCATCTACGCTCTGCTGCGTTCAGGCGACCTGGTGTCCACCGACACCGACGAACCTGGTGCTGGATCTGGGCCACTGCGCATCCACCGCTCGAGCCTGGAGCGTTGGCTGGTGGCCGGCAGCGAGGGCGGACGGCCGCTGAGTGCGCGCAACGCCTGGGCGCTGGTCGGTCTGGCGTCGGGCGACCAGCCGTTTTCTGAGAAATGCGTCGGCCTGCTGGAGCACGCCGAGGAGCTGTCCCGGACGCGCGCGCGTCTGGCTCGCGAGAGATTGGTCGACCTGGCGCCGCGGCTGCGGCGGCGGCATACGGCTGGCACGAGTTGACACAGAACGCTCATGCGGCGGCCTGGCAGCTGGATGCGTACGTGTCCATCGAGACCTTCGACGCCTTGCAGGAGCAGCTGAACCGGCTGGACATCGACGCTGACTTCGTGGGTGACGCCGCCGATCGTGACGCTGTCCTGCTGCGCGTCGTCGACGGGGGCTGGCCGTTTCCGCCCCACTACCCGCTCGCGCCGCAGCCGCTGTCGGCGCT
>JAFAOS010000125.1 GCA_019247515.1 Chloroflexota bacterium
AGCCAGCGGTAGACGGCCAGCGCGTCGTCGACCGCGGCGGGGAAGCGGTGCTCCGGCGCCAGGCGGTAGGCTGGCAGCAGAGCACGGACTCCCGCGGCCTGCGCCATCTTCTCCGCCACGAGCCGGTGCGTGGCGAAGGAGCCCGCGGCGTACCCGCCGCCGTGGAGGTACAGCAGCACCGCGTCTGTGTCGACGCCCGGTGGGACGACCCACTCGGCCGGAATGCCACCCGCGTTCACTGGCTCAACGCGCGTCCCACTCGGCAGCGGGACGGCGCCGATCAGTCGGTCCATGCGCCGCCGGCGCACCTCCGGCGGCAGCGCCGGGTTTGCCATGTGGCGGAAGAGCAGTCGCGTGATCCGCCGCCAGACGCGACTCTGGAGGCCGCAGCGTGTGGGCGGGACGAACTGCGCCATGTCTCGGCCTTCCGCGCTCATGCCAGGTCTCGCTTGGTGCTAACGCTCGCGGGCATTGCCGTACTCGCCGCGCCACCATGCGGGGCCGGAAAGGCGATGCGCCACTCTGGACTGTGGGCGTACTTCTCGATGCAGCGGACGGTGTCCTGTGCCGCAGGAACGAGCATTTCAGTCGGGCTGGCCGAAACGCCCTTGCGCATGACGAGATACATCACCATTGGGTCGTCTTGGCAGATGCGCTGGCGGGCGTTCTCGGGCCGATCGTGAGGGTCCGTAACATCGGCATCGGGTCTTCCTTGAACGTGATCTGGCTGCCAGCATATTCAGGGTTCGGCTGGTTGGGAACGGTGTACGGTTGCTTGCTGATAGGTTTTTCCCGAGGCACGCTTGAGGCGCTGCAAGGAATGCTCCACGCTTGCAGCCACTGGTTTCGCGCCGAATGTTTCGAGGAACCAACCCCACCAGATTGCAAACAGTAGGGCGCTCCGAGCCAATGGCGGGAGCGCCCTACGTTCGTGTTCTGAGTCGGAGTCACTGCGAATCATGACAGGCAGCGGCCCACATCGCCCGCTCCGGCCAGGCAGCGGTGCTGCTCGGCAGTGTGACCGTGCACCAGTCGAGGCCTGCGCCGCGGCTGATGACGTGCCATTGCCGTCCATGGCCACACTGGCAGGCCTGCTCGCCGCGGTGGCGCCGGCGGTGTTACGCCGTTACGAACGCCTGCGTCGGATACACCTCCGGCTGACTCTTGACGCCGAGCTCTTGCAGGATGGGCACGAGCCGCTCGCCGAAGCGCTGAAAGGCCTCCTCGGACTCCCACACATCAACCACGCGGAAGCTGGCCTTGCCTTGGCCAGCGGCATGCACCAAGAGTCCCTCGACTGGCCAGTCGCCCGGCGTTTCCATGCGGGTTTTGCCACCCGTCAGCTTGCTCACGGCCTGCTCGTAGACCTGCTGGGTAACATCCGGCCCTTCAAAGACGACCACGATCGGCATGGGTTCCCCTCCTTCGCCTCGTGCGAGTTCCGCCCACAGGGATGTTCACCCGGCAGGTGGCCCAGCTGGTAGATCACCCGCGTACATGTTGCAGGTGCCCCTGCGGGCGTAGGCGAACTCCGTGCGGGCGGATGGCCCCACTCTACTCCCGCCACATCACCACGGCAATCTGCACCACAAGTAACCCACTAGTCATCATCGGGTACGCGCCGGCTCCTCGGCCCACGGCGCGGCTGGCGGTGGTGGCGCCGGCTCAGTCGTAGATAATCGGTGACGTCGGGTCGATCTTGCTGGCCAGCACCAGCAGGACCATCGCGGTCCGGTCGCACTCAAGCCGAGACTGATCGCCACTGCCAGGTACTTCCTGACCGTCTCGCGCGCCAACCCCGTCGCACGCGTGAGTTCGATACCGTTGAACGGACTCTTCCGCAATTCCGATACCAGTGGCGAATTCGGCATGCCTAACTCATGAGGCGGCCGAATGCCGAGTGCCTGGTTCGTGCTCGCGGTGCGCCGGCTAGCCAGTCGGCAGCGATCTGCTGACGGTATTGGTGATTGAAGGTCCTGTCGACCGCCTCAGTAACGATGACGACCGGCAGTTGGCCCGAGGCCTCGGTGGCAGCGTAGATCCTGACGGTGCACCGACCCTCGGCGTTCTTCCAATCGCGAAAGGCATGCTCGCATTCACGCAGCAGGGCGTGGCGGTCGCCCTTCCTGACCCACTCACTCGGCGCGGGGTGGCTCACGCCGCCGGGCCAGCACTACGTCGTTCACTCACAAGCCATTTCGGCGGTCGCCCGCGGCGCGGCCGCTCGGCCGACCAGTCGACAGACCCGCCCAGCCATACGCGCCGGCTGGTCACGTCGGTGGCGACCACTTCGCCGCCGCACGTAACGCAGTACAGGCGCCCATACTCGAGCCGCACGCCGCTGCACCCGCGAGCCGCGCGCAACGTGACGGGTGGGCATGGTGGCCACGTTGCCGATTCGAGCGTCCCTTGTGGCCGGCCACACAACAGGCAGACCAGCTCCGCCGTGATCCGCACGACCGACCGTCGCCGCGCAATCGGAGACGGATCGGCGGCGGCGATGTCGGCAGCGCAGGCGAGGGATTCGCATTCAGGCATGGCTGCTCAAGCCGCTAGAGCGTCGGCGAGGACGTGATCATCCGCTACGACCCGCGCGCCATGGCTGAAGTGCGGGTCTTCCTCGGCGACCAATTCTTGTGTCGCGCGATCAATCCCGAACTGGCTGGCGAGACGATCGCGCTCAAGGACATTATTCGGGCGCGCAACCAACGCCGCCGCCAACTTCGTACGACGCTGGCTGATCGGCAGGCGACCATTGAAGCACTCCTCGCCTTGAGACGTGGCTCGGAGCTGGTGCCCGCGGAGACGCTGCTGCCAGAAGCCGAGGCGCTCACCCAGATGCCAGTCCCAGCACGGCTGCGGTTGAAGCGGTACTTCAACGACGAGTGACGGACGAAGCTGCGGCATCGGCGGCGGACCAGTTCATCATCACCCGAGAGGATCGTCGTTTTGCCGAGTTCTGCGAGAGTTGTCGACGGGCCCGCTACATCGGCCTGTGTTATGGCGTGCCTGGTGTGGGCAAGACGATGTCGGCGCGCGAGTATGCCCACTGGAACGAGTTGGAGTCAGTCCTGGGTCCTGCTCCGTATCGACGCGGGGGTCTGCCGCCGCGAGACAGCGGCCCGTGGCAGACGGTGCTGTACACGCCAGGCGTCGTCAACACGCCACGTACGGTTCAACGGGACGTCGATCACATGTGGGGGCGCGTCTTCAGCCTGGCCGCCGGCTCCTCCTGGTACGCAGACCGAGAGGTCAATCCCGATCCGCGTCCGCCAGACCTGGTCATCGTTGACGAGGCGGATCGCCTGAAGACCGCCAGTCTCGAGCAACTGCGGGATCTGTACGACCGACGCAATATCGGACTGCTTCTGATTGGCATGCCGGGCTTGCAGAAGCGACTGGCCCGCTATGCACAGTTCTCCTCACGTGTTGGATTCGTCCACCAGTACCAGCCCTTGAGCGGCCGCGAATTGCAGCACGTCATCGAACACGAGTGTGTCCAGCTGCGACTACAGCCACCGCTGGCGGACAACACCGATGCCGCGGTCGTCAACGCCATCGGTCGCGTGACTGGCGGGAACTTCCGTCTGGTGGATCGACTGTTTGTCGAAATTCAGCGTGTCATGGCCGTGAACAATTTTTCGACGCTGACCACCGAGGTCGTCGCCTTCGCTCGCGAAAGCCTCGCGGTCGAGACAACCTAAACCTCAGCCGACAACCTGCAATCGCCGCCATAGATCGATCAAGAAGCCCGCCACAGAAGATCGCTCAAAGTTACAAGCGGAGGACGTACGTGACAACCAGTCGGACCAGCTTCGCGGCGCCTGCAAATCTGCAGAGGCCGGTCTTCGTCGAAGCGGGGCCACCTCACTTCTGGACTTGCTCGTCTGCCCCATCTCGCGCCTGCGCAAGGACGCGGTCCACCATTTCTAGAAGCATCTCGAAGTCGAACGGCTTGGGTAAGGCACAGATGCCGAACTTGTCGAGCCAGGGCTGGTGCTCATGCAGCGACTGGATCGCCGCCGAGCACACGATGATCGGGATTGGACGGGTGATCGGGTCGAAGGTCAACAAGTTGAGAATCGTCCAGCCGCGCTCCTCGCCACCAATGCGGATGTCCAGGATCACGAGGTCTGGGCGATGTTTTTTGACGAACTTATAGGCGTCGTCCCACTCGCGGCGGATGAGGACCTCAAAATCTTCTTCATCCTCGAGCAGATCATGCATGAGCTGCAGAAAAGCCGTGTCATCATCAATGACTGCCAGTCTCCCACGCCACCGACGCTGTTGCCCGCTCATGCCTACACCGTCCTGACCAAAGGCAGTCAACTGTATGCATATCGAATACAAAGCGGTCAACCGTTTGTCATGGCTCGGTTGAGTTTCCACCTGGGTCCGGATGCCCAAAGTCACATCCGGTCGCAGAGTCGCCTGCCTGCGCGGCTGGCAGTCAGTCTCAGCTTAGAGCCAGCCCAGCATTGTTGGAGCTCGATCGCCTGGCCGTCAGCTGGAGCGACGACCTGGCTGGACAACCGCACGCCTGCTGCTTGACCTGGTCCGCGATGGCGCGGACTTTTCCTTGCGTCTGATCGGAGACTGTTCAACAAGCCGCACAGGCGTGGCGCCTGGTCACCAAGCCAGAACGCCCATCTGCTCGCGGGCGGCGAACAACGCCGAGTTCCGGCGCTTGCCCGAGAAGTACATCGGGGGGTGCGGCTGCTGAACGGCTCGCGGCCGGACGGCGACGGCGAAAACTGGAAGTGCTCGCCCTGCCAGGCGAACGGCTTGGCCTCGCTCAAAGCCTTGCGGATCAGCCGTGTGGCTTCCTGCGTTTCCCTGGGTTGCGCCGTCGACCGGGCCGTAGGTGTTGAACTCACCCGGGGGTACCCCGCAGCGGCAGCACCACCAGCCGGCCATGGCTCAGATCATCCAGAATGGCGATTCCCCCCCGACGTCGCCGAGATTGGCACGGACATGAGTCGCTTCACGAGTGCGGCTCACCTTGCTTCATGGGCGGGCATCTGTCCCGGCAACAACGAGAGTGCCGGCAAGCGTAAGAGCGGCCGTATCCGACGTGGCAGTCCGTGGCTGCGCACAGCTCTGGTGGAGGCAGCCCACGCGGCAGTACGCGCCAAGGACACCTACCTCAGCGCTCAATTCCGTCGTCTGGCGGCCAGGTGAGGTGCTAAGAAGGCATCTGTAGCAGTAGCTCACTCCATCCTGGTCATCGTCTGGCACCTCCTCCAACACGATTGCGAATATGTCGACCTCGGCACCAACTACTTCGACGAACACGATCGCCAGGAGGTCGCTCGCCGCCTCGTCAAACGACTGGAGGGCCTTGGCTACCGCGTTGCTCTCGGTACGCTGCCGTCAACCGTATCCGCGGCCTGACGGCAGCGACCGCCTGCGGCGGGGCGACGATTTCACAGCACGGGGCCTGGACAGGATGCGCCGCTTCTACCAACGCAGCGTGGTCGGGCCGCATTCTGCACCTGCTCGTCAAAGCTCAGCCGAGCGGCCAACGCGACAGGAACGTCTACGGACGGCTGGTCCGAGGCTCAAGACACGGGGCCACGAGCTCATAGACGCTAACCCAGCCCTCGGCGTGGCCGACGGCGAGCAGGTTCGGGCCGACCACGCACGTCGAGTAGGCCTGCACCTCGGGGAGGAGCATCAACTCTCGTCCGCGAGCGGTGTCCCAGACTCGGACGGTGCCGTCGCTGTACCCAGCCGAGACGAGCCAGTTCTCGCCCATTGGCGTCAAGCACCGCACTGCGTTTCGGTGGCCGCCCAGTTCGACCAGTTCGGCTCCGGCCTGAGGCAGCCACAGGCACACGCGGCCGCTCGACGCAAACGCCAATCTGCCATCCGGCAGGTCAACCAGATGCGCCACTTCCCGCGGTGGATCGGGCGCCAGATCTATAAGCGGTCGCTTGCCCGCCGGATCCCACACCTGGACACGATGGCTCCAGTACGCGGGCGGAACGCTCCGCACAGAGTACGCCAGACGGCCATCGGTCAGCAGCACCAGGGAGTCCAGCGGTCCGGCGCCGCAGGCGACCATGCTGACTTCCGCGCCGCCAGCCGGGTCCCAGAGGCGGAGCGTGCTGTCACTGCCGACCGAGGCGACGCGCCCGTCCGCCAGCGCCCGCAGCGCCGCGATCCAGAACCGGTGCCCTGTCAGAACGAGCGGCGGGCCTGCCGCGTCCGGGTCCCACACGCAGACGTTGCCGTCCTCGCCGGCTGAGGCCACGCGTCCGTCGACCAGCGTGGCCAGCTTGGTCAGGTAGCCGGTGTGACCGTGCAGAACGAGCGGCTCGGACTGGCGCTCGAGATCCCATACCCGTACCGTCCCGTCCCCGCCAGCCGACGCCAGCCGCTCGCGGGGCAGCGCAGTCAGCGCCTCGACCCAATCGGAGTGAACCCCCAGCAGCTCGGGCTTGGCGCGACCAGTGACCCGCCACACGTACACGCCACCATCCTGCCCGCCGCTGGCGAAGCGTCCGTTCGGCAGGGCCGCCAGCGCGCGTACCCAGCCGCTGTGGCCGGCCACCGGCTCGTGCTCGTCGCGTGTGACGTCCCACACCCGCACGGTCCCGTCCCATCCAGCGGAGGCCACGCGGCCGTCTCGCAGCTGCACCAGCTGTTCAATTGGATCTGCATGACCCCTCAGTGCCAGTTCCGGTGCGCCACCCCCAGGATCCCACACGTGGAGCGTCCCATCGTTGGCACCGACGGCCAGGCGTCCATCCTGCAGCTCCACCAGCGACTTGACGCCGCCGTTGAGCGGAGCGACGAAGAGCGGCGGTCGCTCGCCAGCGGTGTCCCAGACGCACACGCCGCCGTTCCACGTCGCCAGTCGGCCGCCCCGCAACACGACCATCCCCTCCACGAGACGCCCGTGGCGCCCCAGGATCACCGGTTGGGCTGGCTTGGCTACGTCCCAGGCGCAGATCACGCCGTTGTCGCCGGCGGCAACCACTCTGTCATCGGGCAGCACCGCCACCGCAAACAGCCGGCCCTGGTTGGCGGACAGGACCACCGGCTCGACCTTGCCGCGCAGGTCCCACACTCGCACCGTGCCGTCGGCGCTCGCCGAGACGAGCCGACCGTCGCCCAGCTTGCTGAAGGCCATCACCCGCTCGGCGTGTCCGCGCAGGACGACAGCGTCGGATCCGCGCTGGAGATCCCACACCCGGATGGAGCCATGTTCGTCGCCGGCGGCGAGTCGCTCACCCGGCAGTGGCACGAGCGCCATGACGATGCCCTCAGGGCCGCGCAATGCTCGCGGCGGCGCGCCGCCGGTCGGGTCGGCAACCCAGATCGTGCCCGTATCGGTACTGCCGGCGAGTGTGCCGTCGTCGAGGAGGATCAATCCCGTGATGCTTCGGCAGGTGGTATCGTGCACCACTTCAACCGGGTCGCTGCCGCCGTCCGGGTCCCAGACCAGGACCAAACCATCCGTCCCGGCGAAGGCCAGGCGACCGTCCGGCAACACGACGAGTTCCAGCCAGCTCGCTCCGTCGCCCGCGTACATGCTGTGCAGGCGTGGATTGCCGCCGACGCGCCAGCGCAGTCGCGCATGAGGTGCGCCCAGCGCGTCGAGTCGCTTCACGCACCGCTGCGCGAACTCAGCCTGGTGCTGAGCAATCGCCTGGTTATGTAGCTCCTGGACGATGAGAGGGGCCGACGGCGTGGCTCCGGCGACGCTGAGCGAGCGTGCCGTGCGAGACAGCACGTCGCTCAGCGCTTTGACGCTCGGAGCGTGCGAGCCCCCGACTCGGTCGGCCTCCAGCGCGCGCGCCGCGCGCAAGGCTTCGTTGGCTGCCGCCCGAGCGCCGTGGCGCTGGATGCGTGCTTCCAGGTATTCTGGTTGGCTGAGCAGGCGGTCCAATCTTCTCCCGAGCGCCTTGCGGACCACGCGGCTCAGGCTGGCGTCGGCGAACGCGGCCCGCAAATGGGCAGCGGTGTGTGCCAGCGCGTACTCGTCCGCATCCGGCCAGCCGCCGTCCCATTCATCGTCCAAGGCTTCGCCGATCGTGCGGTGCAGGTCGCCCGCGGACACGATGCCCGCGTAGCCGCTCAGCACGAATTCGCGAAATGACTGGTGGTAGATCCGCCAGGGTCCGGCTGGGTCACGGGGCGCCTCGAGCAGCTGCTGGCACGTCTGCAGCGCATCCTGGACCGTGCTGGGCGGGGACGAGCCCGGCAGCATGCTCGCCAGTTGACTGAGCGTCAAGCCCGGCTCGAAGGCAGCGGCGAGCGCGCCCAGCAGCGGCCGATACTCGTTTTGCCAACGCCGCGCGGCCTCCGGCGGAGCCGTCCGCCGGAGCTCGCGATCCAGAAACTCCTGATAGACCTCCGTCAGCCCGTCTGGGAACCGCAGGACCCCCGACCGCGCCGCGGCCAAGCGCTCCGAGTGGCTGAGGAGATCCTCGAGCATGTGCCGGGCGTACAGGAAGTTTCCCGCCGCCGCCGCCGTCAGGCGAGCAACCAGGCTGCTGTCCGGGCCGATGCGCAGGCGAACGTACTCCGCGACGTCGTCGGCGTCCGCAGGGCAGTCTTCGATGAGGTCGACCCGAGTGAAGCCCGGGGGCAGTCGGTCCAGAACGCGCGGGTCCGGCCGGGCGGTCACGAGCCAGCGCAGCAACGTGCCATCCCCGAGCGAGCGAATGATGTCCACCAAGCTCGCCGCCGCGCCGTACTCGACGGATTCGTCCAAGGCGTCCACCAGCACCACTGGCGGCGAGCTCCAGTCCATGGCCAGGCGCTCGAGAGGACGGCGCAGCAGACGATCGGTCAGCTCGCGGACTGACAGGCCGGACAGAGCAACGTATGCGCCCACGTTCCGCGCGCCACTCGCCACGGAGGTCGCGTGGGCCTCGCCCGAGACGCGGATCGGCGTCGCCGACAGGCTCGCGAGCACCTGATCACGGGCCTGGGCCAGGCCGGGCAGCCGATCCGACAGCTGTGCCGACAGCGTCTCGACGAATCGGGCGGGATCGCGCGAGGCATCTGCCTGTGCCTGGCAGACGTGGACCGCGGCCAACCAGCCGGGCGCTGGCAGTCGGTCGGGAGCCCTTTCGGGCGGGGGTTCGCCGGCCAAGGCGCTCAGCTGAGCCAGCCGTCGCGCAACGGCCGACTTACCGGTCCCGGCCAGCCCGGTGATTGCTAGCACTGGCGGTGCCGAGTCAAGCCAATCGGCCACCCGGTCCAGCAGCCAACCCCGGCCGACGAACACCTCGGCCTCCCGCGCAGCCATGCGCAGCCCGGCCCGTCTGACCCGCATGGCGTGGCCGCGCTAGGGGCCGCGGTAGTCGGCTCCGATGTTGGTGCCGCGCACCACACCTGAGCGCGATTCACCCGTGACGGTGCTGCCCTCCGGCAGCTGACCCTCGGCCCTGGCGCCCACTTGGCGGCCGCCCGCCTCGACCTCGTCGGACGTTGCGAGGGGCCACGCCGACCGGGCGCAGCTTCTTCAGCTCCTCGACCAACGCCGCGAGGGTTGCCCGTGCTGACGGGTCGTCGGCCAGCGCCGTGTCCAGCTCGCCTTGCACGAGGGCCTGGGCGTCGGGGTCGTGCGGAGCCTTCTCGAGGATGCGCAGGCTGCGCTCGGCCGCCGGCCGGCCGGTGATCTTGCCCTTAATCCAGTCGTAGAGTTCGCCCAGCTTGCGATCGAACGCCGCGTCGAGGTCCCCCGCGGCCCGCTGCACCAGTCCCTCGGCTTTCCGAGCGAGGAAGCTCCCCACAAATCCGACTGCCACTTCGATCATGGACTCTCATCCCCTCTGGCCGCCATTAAACTACGATCGGGCGGCGACGGCGCCCCGATTGTGGTGCAGAACCAGTCATCCCTGGAGCGACCGCATTGTCGGCTCGCCCGAGCTCTGACGAGCAGGCACAGAATGCGAGCCAAGCACACAGCATTGTATCCGTAGTCCAAATCCATCAACTCGAAGCTTGCGTTGGAGACCACCTGGATCTCAGCGCGCCCGTAATGTACGGCTCTCTGCCCTCCCGGAACGCACAAGCTGGCAGCGAGTTGGGTGTCCAGAACGCTCCTGGAACGCTCCTGGAACGCCAGTCGGCATGATCTGGTACGCGCGTTGGCGCCGCGGTATGGGCACGCGAGCAAGCACGAGAAGAGCCAGATCCTCGACCAGGTGTGCGAGGTGACGGGCTACACGCGCGAGTACGCGCTGAGGCTGCTCAGGGACCCACCTGAGGAGCCATTGGTCAGGCGGACACGCCGTCGGTCACCCAGCTATGGGCCGGCCGAGGTGGAGCTATTGCGGTTGTGCTGGCTGGTGACCGACGGCATCTGCTCCAAACGCCTGGCGCCGTTTCTGCCCGAGTTGCTGGATCGCTTGCGTCGGCGCCAGGCGTTGCGCGAGTTTCCAGTGGCGGTCCAGGCAAGGGTCGCACGCATGAGCGCAGCCACCGTTGACCGCGCACTCAAGCCGCTCCGCGAGCAGACGAAAGCCCGACATGGCATCAGCACGACGAAAGCCGGCACGCTGCTCAAGCGTCAGATCGCGATGCGCACCTTTGCCGATTGGACGGAGGCGCGGCCGGGGTTTCTTCGAGATGGACCTGGTGGCCCACTGCGGCTGGAGTGGCGCCGGCCAGTTCCTGTACACGCTGAGCATGGTCGATGTCGCCACGTTGAACAGAAAAACTGGGCCGTCGTGCGCCGCCTGGTGGGCTACGACCGCTTGGAAGCACCAGCTCTGCCAGCACTCGAGCGGACCCATGACCTGGCCTACGACTACATCAACTTCCTGCATCCAGTGCGGAAGCTAATGTGGCGGCTGCCCGTCCTATCGCGCCCTGATGGACTGTAGCCTACAGAATTAGCGCGCGCTGGCGTGGAACTCCCAGGCGATATCGTCCGGATCATAGAATGTGATCGAGCCGGCACCTGATCGCGTGTCGTGCTCGATACGGTTGTTGTGCACCCCGCCTGATCGACCGCATCACATGAATTTCGATTGACGTACGGTCGAGCCGCATGAGAGTCAGGATGGATGAGTGATGCCGGATGGCGAGTCCGGCCGGAGCTGACGCTGGTCATCGTTCCCCTTTTGGACTTGATCGACAGTTGCGTTGTCGCGATGCGCTGTGAGCGCGTGCAACCGGTCGAGGTCCGATGGCGCGACGGCGGACCTGGTCGAGACTGGCCAGGTGAAGAGTCTGAACCCATCTGCTTCACCGCCCGGCTGGAGTCTCAAGTCTGCGTGTGTGCCTGGTGCGAAGCTTCGACGCTCACGCAAAAGTAACCGCGCCTACGGCACGTCTGGTCGCGGATCGGGGATGAAGCCATTGACGTTCGGCATAACCACCCGGGGAAGTGTTTGATCATTCATGACCGCATCGCTGGCGATGATCTCGTTGGCGTTCAGCAGATACGCCACGAGCGCGTACACCTCGTCGGGCTGCAGCGAGCCGGGTGCATTTGGCGGCATCGCTCGGCTGATGTAGTCATAGACGGTTGTGGCATACGGCCAATAGTTGCCCACTGTCTTCGGCGTCGCACCCGGCGCAAACGGCCTCGAATCGACAAGGATTGGGCCGGTCCCGCCCTCGCGACCCGAATCACCGTGGCAAGAGGCACATTTGACGCTGTAGATGGCTTGGCCCTGAGCAGCCGTGCCGCTCGCCGGCGGCAGCCCTGTTCCGTCTGGGCGAACGTCGACGTTTTCCGCCGCGATCTGTGCGGCTGTCGCTGGCTGGCCGAAGCCGAACCGGCCGTCAGTGCTGACAGCGCCCGGCGTCGCTGTCGCACTGGCCGGTTGGTGCGCACCAGCATCTGGCGTGAGGCGGAGCGACAGGCCGCCGGCGAGCAGGACTGCCATGACGATAACGAGAACTGTGGAGGTTGACTGTCGGCGTGCGAATGCCTCATGGATCTTACGATTCCACATAGGTCACCTTCCCGTCTGCCGCCACCTGCCAGCCAATGATCCCGTTGAACAGCCCGCCGAAGTCGGTGCCGCGCGCGGCGACCAGCTGACTGCGGGCGGGTTGGACGTAGCCGGTCTCGTCGGTCGCCCGGCTCTGGAGGACCGCCTCGCTGCCATCCCACACCCACGGAAAGCGGAAGCGTGTGTGACAGATCGGCAGGACCGGCTCCTGGAGCTCCGCCTCGCCCCAGGTCTGTCCACCATCAGCACTCACTTCGACGCGGGTGATGCGCCCTCTGCCAGACCAGGCGAGGCCGGTGACCTCCCAGAAGCCGGGCTCCGGGATGGTCATCCCACCGGAGGGTCGGATGATGGCCGACTTCGCCTCCAGGACGAAGGCAAACTGGGCGGACTTGCCATCGGGCTCGGAGAAGGTGTACTGCGCGGTTTCGTACCGCGTCATGAACGGCTGATCCCCGAGCTTCAGTCGCCGCAGCCATTTGATGTTCGTATTGCCGATCCAGCCCGGCAGCAACAGACGGGCGGGGTAGCCCTGTTCGGGCCGCAGCGCCTCGCCATTCTGGCCGTAGGCCACCAAACCATCCGAGAGCAGCTTTTCAACGGGGATACTGCGCGCCAACGCCCCGGCATCACTGCCCTCGGCGAGCGCCCAGGCTGCACCAGAGTCGATGCCGACTTCTTTGAATAGCGTGGCGACCGGCACGCCGGTCCACTCGCTGGTGCCCGTCAAGCCCTCGAGCTGCTGCACGGTTGAGTCTGGTTTCGCGCCTTTCCAGGCATCAGCCGTGTTGCCGTTGCATTCGAGGAACATGATCCGACTCACCGACGGGAATCGTTTGAGGTCGTCCAGGCTGAAACTCGTCGGCTGGTCGACCATGCCGTGAATGAGGAGCCGGTACCGGCCCGGGTCAATCGCTGGGATTCCCGTGCGCGTAAGCACGAAGTGGAGATCCGACGGGGTGATCGTCCCGTAGAACTGGTCCAGCGGCGTGCGAGCGGACACGGGAGCGGGCGTCAGGCGCGCCGGATGTTCGAATGGAGAGCGCATGCCGACCGGTGCAGGTGGCACCCCCGGCACCTTGGTCGGATCGTCCGGCACTGCGGGCTCCGCCTGCGCTCCTACGCGATCGGCGAAGGCCAGTGCGCCAGCGGCCCCCACGGTCCCAGCCAGCAGGACCCGGCGGCTGAGGCGTGAGTCAGGCCTGGGATTCGCGGTACGGTCGTTGTGACTTCCATAGGTGTTCCTTTTCGAGAGCGGCTAATGGGGTGGGTTGTGGCCGCATTTCACTGCCCTGCATTCGCGCATTGCGGGCGCGCCAAAGTCGTCCAGGCGTCGCATGGTGCGCTGTCCATGCGACATCGCTAGCCCGAATGTGTTCGCGACTGCAATCTTGTCTCGATTGCTTTACGCCGCGCTGAGATGCCATACACGCGTCAATTCGGTAGCTGGGCCAGGAACCGGGTATCCACGAATTGCTCCGGAGTGAACTGCGCGGCCGCGGGCAGGGTCGTCGCAGCAAGGAAATCCAGTATGGCTTTGATGCCCAGGATGGTCGGCTGGAGCGAGGGCTCGAACGGCGCCACCCTGGTGAAGAAGTCATAGGTCTTGCGCAGGATCTCCGGGTCTCCAACCTGGGTGTACTGGCCCAGCACGTCCATCGCCAGCTGGGGCTGGCTGTTCCGGGCCAGGATCCCGTCACGGAATGCCGCCAACAACGGTCGCAGCGCCGGAGCGAGCTCGTCCAGGCGCGAACGTTTCGCCACCAGCGCTTGGCTCTGGTACGGCTGTCCGAAGACGTCTCCCATCAGGTGATATCCCTCGCTCTCCAGCTGGAAGGACTGGGGCGGGCTCACAATTCCGGCCTGCACCCGGCCCGAGAGCATGGCCGTGGCGATATCAGGGGCGCTGCCGATCACCCGTAGCTCGACGTCCTCAGGCTTCAGCCCCAGCAGAGATAACGAGTGCCGAGCGATGTAGTCCGTGAGCGTGCCGGCCTTGTCCGAGCCAATCACCTTCCCCTTCAGCTGCTCGGCGCTGGCAATCTCGGGCGCGGCGTACAGCGCAAGGGCCGGGTGGTTGAGGGCCGAGGCGATGATGACCATGTTCTGGTTGCCATTCACGTCGGCGGGGATAATGAGTGAAAACCCATTCTCCTGAACGTCGATGTCGTTGGCGATCATGGCGGGAACGGACGCGCTGCCCTCGATGAACTGCATGTCGACTGAGACACCGTACTTCTCGAAGCCGCCAATGGCTTTGGCCATCCACAACGGCGCGTTTCCACCGCCTTTTGCGCCATACGAGGCCACCAGCTTCGGCAAGGCGCCCGCCCTGACGGCGGGCGCGGCGGTCGGCGGCGCGGCGGTCGGCACCGGCTGAGGCTGGGCCGCTGGGACCGATGTGAGCGCGCCCGTCGCGGTCGGCGCGGCTGGCGGCGGGCTGGCGCAGGCCTGAACCAGACTGCCAGCGCACGCTGCGCCGAGCGTGAAGCTAGCGAACCGGAGGAACTGTCTGCGAGAGTGGATCCTCTGCATGTGTATCTCCACTGGTTACGAAGGTCACTCGAGATTTGCTTAGTAAGCGGTGGCAAATGCTCTAGCCCAGGGCGTAGCTGCATGCGTTTTGAGA
>JAFAOS010000279.1 GCA_019247515.1 Chloroflexota bacterium
ATGCGCCCGAGGCTGGTCGGCCGCGTCCGCAGCAAGCGCGCCCACGTCGCGGTGTTTCCCAGGCCCGCCGCGCCGGCGGCAACCTCGGTCGACGGCGGCAGGGCGAACCGCAGCACCTCAGACACAGTGACCAAAGGCATGGCTTAGAAATAGATCATCCGCGCCGGAGTTCGTGCAAATGATACAAGAGTGGCGGTCGACCGCCGCCAGCGCGTCTAATCACGGGCCATGATGGCCGACGTGCCGTACGACCACCCGTTGGTCGCGCAGCTTCGGGACAACCCGTATCCGCTCTACCAGCGCCTGCTGGCCCAGGCCCCCGTCCAGTGGAACGACGTGCTCGAAGCCTGGACGCTGGCCCGCTACGCCGACGTCGTCGGCGTTCTCACCGACGCGCGCTTCTCGGCGCGTCGATTCAGGAGTGGTGTCGACAGCGAGGAGGCGAACATCGCCAGGTCCATGCTCGTTTCCGATCCGCCTGACCACACGCGCCTGCGAGCGCTGGTGCAGAAGGCGTTCACGCCGAGGATGGTCGAGCAGTTGCGACCGCGCATCATTGCCATCGTCGGCGAACTCCTGGATCGCATCGCGGAGCAGTCGGGCACCGTTGACCTGATCGGCGAGCTGGCGTACCCGCTACCCGTCGTGGTGATCGCCGAGCTGCTCGGGGTCCCCGCCGAGGATCGCGTGAAATTCCGCGAGTGGTCCGCCGTCGTGGCCGCCAGCCTGGACCCACTGGTGCCTGAGGCAGTCGTCAACCGGCTGCAGGACGCCCGCGCCGCGCTCTATACGTATTTGCGCGAAATCATCACGTTGCGGCGACGCGAGCCTCGCGCCGACCTGATCAGCGCGCTGGTGGCAGTCGAGGAGCATGGTGACGTGCTCACCGAACCGGAGCTTGTGATCATGTGTATGTTGCTGCTGATCGCCGGGCACGAGACGACGGTCAATCTGATTGGCAACGGCGTGCTGGCGCTGCTGCGGCATCCGGAGGAGTTTGCGCGCTTGAAGGCCGACCCGTCGCTGATCAACTCAGGCGTCGAGGAGCTGTTGCGATTCGATTCGCCGGTCCAGCTGACGGCGCGCATCGCCACGCAATCCATCGAGATCGATGGCCATGCGATCGCGCAGGGTGCGCGGGTCGTCACGTTGCTGGGCGCCGCGAATCACGACCCGGCCCAGTTTGCCGATCCCGAGACGCTGGACCTGGGACGCGCTCCCAACAACCACCTGGCGTTCGGCCGAGGCATTCACTTCTGTCTGGGCGCCCCGCTGGCTCGACTGGAGGGCCAGATCGCGATCGGCGCGCTGGTGCGCCGCTTCCCGAACCTGACCCTCGCCGGCGAGCCCGAACGCCGGCACCAGATCACGCTGCGCGGCCTGAGCTCGCTGCCGGTCACGATCTCTCCCTGACGCCAGCCAGAATCCGTACACTGCGTGCAACACCTTTAAGTGCGGCCCTGTGAGACCGCGAAGGAGTGCCTATGCCTGACCCTGACCAGAAACAGCTGCTCGGCGCCGACGACATCCGCCGCGCCGTCGCGCGACTGGCCCACGAGGTCGTCGAGCGTAACTCGGGCGTCGAGTCCCTCGTGCTGGTGGGCCTGCGCACCCGCGGCATTCCGCTGGCCAGGCGACTCCAGCAACGCATCGACGAATTCGAGCATGAGCGCGTGCCGCTCGGCGAGCTCGACGTCACCCTGTACCGCGACGACGTCTACCAGCGCGCGCCGCGGATCCTGAGCCCGACCTCGATTCCCGTCGACATCGGCGAAAAGACGGTCGTCCTGGTGGATGACGTGCTGTACACGGGTCGCACCATCCGCGCCGCTCTCGATGCGCTGATCGATCTGGGCCGACCCCGAGCGATTCAGCTGGTGTGCCTGGTCGACCGCGGCCACCGCGAGCTGCCCATCCGCCCCGACTACGTCGGCAAGAACGTGCCGACCAGCCGCCATGAGAAGGTGGCGGTCCGCCTGGAGGAGATCGACGGCGTGGACGAAGTGGTCCTGATTCAGCCGGTTCAGGTGCCGGCATGAGCCTCGAAGTACTGACCCGACCCAGCCCGGCGCGCATCAGTCCCAGTCCGGCCGGGCAGCTCCAGCCGACGCACGCCCACAAGCCGCGGCGGCACGTGCTAGACCTGGACGACTTCACGGTCCAGGAAGTCGAAGCCGTGTTGCAGACCACGGCCGCTATGAAGGACGTGCTGCAGCGACCGATCAAAAAGGTGCCCACGCTGCGCGGCAAGACGCTCGTCACGCTGTTCTACGAATCCAGCACCCGCACCCGGGTAGCGTTCGAGCTGGCCGCCAAGGCCCTCGGCGCCGACACCGTCACCGTCGCCGCCGCGTCCAGCTCGGTCACCAAAGGCGAATCGCTCATCGACACGATTCGGACCCTGCAGGCGCTCGGCGCCGACTTCGTTGTCATGCGCCACCACCAGGCGGGCGCGCCTTACGTCGTCGCCGACGAGGTCTCGGCCTCGGTCATCAACGCCGGCGACGGCTGGCACGCGCATCCGACCCAGGCCCTGCTGGACCTGTTCACGATTCGCGAACGGCTCGGCCGCATCGACGGGCTGCGGGTGGCCATCATCGGCGACATCCTTCACAGCCGCGTGGCGCGCTCGAACCTGTGGGGGCTCGGGCTGATGGGCGCCAACGTGGTGCTGTGCGGTCCACCGACACTGCTGCCCGCCCCCGATTTCTGCGACGGGCTGCCGTGGAGCTTTCTCAGGACGTACCGCGTCGACGAAGCCATCGAGGGCGCCGACGTCATCATGCTCTTGCGCATGCAGCTCGAGCGGCAGTCCGGTGGGCTGTTTCCGAGCCTGCGCGAGTACGTCAGGACCTACGCGCTGACCGAGGAGCGCCTGGCGCGGGCCAAACCGGGCGCGGTGATCATGCACCCCGGGCCGATGAACGAGGGCGTCGAAATCGACCCGCGCGTCGCGCGCGGCAATCAGTCGGTCATCGAGACGCAGGTCACCAACGGCGTCGCCGTGCGCATGGCGCTGCTGTATCTGCTCAGCGGACTGCCCGCGTGATCCGCATCACCGGCGGCCGAATCGTGGATCCGGCCAACGACCGCGACGGGCCGGGCGACATTCTCGTCGAGGATGGCCGGATCGTCGATCGCCCCACAACACCCGAGGACACGGTCGTCGACGCCTCGGGGTACGTCGTCGCGCCGGGCTTCGTCGACCTGCACTGCCACCTGCGCGAGCCCGGCTTCGAAGACGCCGAGACCATCGCCAGCGGCACCCGCGCGGCCGCGGCCGGCGGCTTCACCACGCTGTGCGCTCTGGCGGACACCCAGCCGACCATCGACACCGGTTCCAACGTCGAGTCCTTGCTGACGCAGAGCCGCCGCGACGCGGTGGTGCGCGTCCTGCCCGTCGGCACGACCACCAAGCAGCGCAACAGCCAGGAGCTGTCCGAGATGGCGGACATGGCCGAGGTGGGCGCCATGGCCTTTTCGGATAGCGATCGGCCCGTTCGCTCGGCAAGCTTGATGCGCCATGCGCTGGAGTACTCGCTGCTGGTCGAGCGGCCGATCGCCAGCCACGCCGAAGAGTCCGACCTGGTCGACGGCGGCGTGATGCACGAGGGCGCGCTGGCCACTGTGCTGGGTTTGAAGGGCATCCCGCGCGAAGCGGAAGAGATTGCCGTCGCGCGCGATCTCGCTCTGGCGCGGCTGACGGGTGGGCGGCTGCACCTGGCGCATCTCAGCACCGCGGGCGCCGTGGAACAGGTGCGACTGGCCAGAGCGCGGGGTGTCCGCGTGACGGCCGAGGTCGCGCCACATCATCTCGCGCTTTCCGACGAGGCGCTGACCCTCAAGCCGTATGACACCAACGCGCGCACCAGCCCGCCACTGCGTTCAGCCGCGGACGCCCGCGCGCTGTTGGACGGGCTGCTCGACGGTACGATCGATTGCGTCGTGTCCGATCACTCGCCACGCCGCTGGATCGACAAGGCGTGCGAGTTCGACCAGGCGCTGCCCGGCATCTCCAGCCTCGAGACCGCCTTCGGGTTGCTCATGCGACTGGTCCACGCCGGCGCCCTCTCGCTTGCCCAGCTGATCGCCGCGCTGACCTCGCGTCCGTCGCTGGCGTGGAGCCTGCCGTACGGCACGCTCTCACCCGGCGCTTCGGCCGACGTGGTCGTGGTCGATCCGGACCAGGCGTGGCTGGTGGATACCGAGCGCTTCTTTTCGAAGGGCAAGAATTCACCGCTGGCTGGCCAGACGCTGCGCGGCACGGTGCTGCTGAACATCGCCCAGGGCAAAATCGTGTACAGGAATGGATTGTGACCGAGGCGGCCCTGGCGCTGGAGGACGGTTCGGTCTTCATCGGCGAAGCCTTTGGCG
>JAFAOS010000418.1 GCA_019247515.1 Chloroflexota bacterium
GCGTGAATCGGAGCGGGCCGCCGACCGGACTGTCGTTACGATACAGAGCCGCGGGCTGGCTCCCACCGGCGAAATACAGCGAGGGCCTCCCATCGCCGTTGCAATCGAAGGCGGCCACGCCGCCGCCGACCGAGTAGTCGAAGTCGCCAGTGTAGACGTGGTCGATGCCCGCGCTGGCGGTCTCGTCCACAAAATGCGGCGCTCCGAGAGCCCCCGGCGCGGTCGTCACGGTCGTCGTGCGGGCGATGACTCCCGCAACCACCAGCGCCGCCGCGAGCGCTCCGAGGCCGACCACCGTTACCAGGCGAGAACGAGGTCGAGCGAGAGGGTTGAGCACGTGCACGTTGGGGACCCGCGGCGGAGGACTGCCGCACGCAGGATAGACGGACTCGAAGGCAATCCGCTGTTACGTTTTGCGTTCGTCAGAGCTCAGACCACCGGGCGGGCGGCGGTGGTGGGTGGCCTGCTCGAAGGCGTGCGCAATCTGAATCAGTCGCGCTTCGGTCCATGGCTTGCCCAGGATCTGCATGCCTATCGGCAGCTGCTCGCCTGCGAAGCCGATGGGCACGACGACGACCGGCCACTGCGTGGCGCTGCCGATGTGCGTCAGAGGACCTTGCAGACTCTGGCCGCGGTCGCCGTTGATGACTGGAGGATAGGTCCACACCGGGAACACCAGTGCCTCGACCTGAGCGCGGTCCATTGCCTGGGTAAAGGCCTCGCGATACATCTGCTCGTCCTGGCGGCCCTGCACCGTTTCGGGATCGTCCTCGGGGGAGACGGACACGGCGGCGATCTCGGCGATGCGCGGCCTGTGCAATGGATGCACACCTTTGCCGGGCGGCAGGTCGCGCAGTTGTGCCACCGATTGAAGGGGAAATCTCGGACCCGCGGATGCGAAGAAGCGATCCCAGTCAGCCCTGGTCCGTGCGGCGGTCTGGGGCGGAATCGGAAATCGCTCCAGGCCGGGCACCTGGAATCCGGCGTCCACGTGGGTAACGACGCGGCCAAGATCGGCCACCGCCGCGTCGAACAGCGCGACCACGCGCGGATCGGCGCCAGCCGACAGAGCGAGCGCCTGACGCAGGACGCCGACCCGCGCGGCGACTCGAGCGCTGCCAGGCAGCGGCACGTAGGTGGCTGGGATATGGCTGGCGGCAGTCGCCGTGCGCGGATCGTGCGGATCTGCTCCGGCGATCACGTCCAGCAGGCGCGCCGCGTCCTCGACGGTGCGGGCCATCGGGCCCGGCGTGTCGCGCTGGCTATCGAGCGGCGCCATGCCTGTGCGACTGACCAGGCCAACCGTGGGGCGGACGCCGACCAGGTTGTTGATCGAAGCGGGCGCGCGCACGCTGCCGCCGGTGTCGGTCCCGAGCCCCACCGTACCGAAATTGGCGGCCAGCGCGACCGCCGTGCCGCCACTCGACCCGCCGCTGGCGTACGCCGTGTTATAGGGATTGCGGGTGAAGCCAGGCAGCACGGAGTTGATCGAGTCGGCCAGGCCCATGGACAACTCGGACAGCGACGCCTTCGCGAGGACGATGGCGCCAGCAGAGCGCAGGCGGCCGACAATGAACGCGTCCCGGTCCGGAACGAAATCTTTGAAGCAGGCGACGCCGGATGTGGTCGGTATATCCGCTGTATCGAGGTTGTCTTTGACGATAACGGGAATGCCGTGAAGCGGTCCGCTGAGTCTGCCGCTGGACCGCAGCGCGGAGTCGAGCTCTTCGGCGACCCCCAGTGCGTGGCTGTTCACGCGGATTATCGCGTTCAAATACGGGCCGCGACGGTCAAACCTGTCGATGCGATCGAGATAGGCCTGGGTGACATCGCGGGCAGTCGCGGCACCATCCAGGTACGCCGCAAGGAGCTGGGCGATGGTGCACTCGATGACGTCGAACATGGCTGCAATGCTGGACTATGACCCCAGCGTGGGCGTGCGATAGCGATCCTCGGGGTCGTCCCAGCCGATGAAGTTCGGCTTGCGTTTTTCGGCGAAGGCTCGTCGCGACTCCATCAGGTCGCTCTTTGCGCCGTGCTCGCGGAGGCGTCCGGCCAGCTCCTGCAGCTCGTCCGGAACACGCGGCCGCATCGCCCGCATCATTACCAGCGTATTCACTCGCGCCGCCGGTGGCAGCGTCATCAGGTGCTCGGCCATCGCAAAAGAGGCTGGCATCAACTGGTCGTCGTCCACCACCCGGTTCAGGAACCCCAACTGGTACAGACGGTCGGCGTGGAAGCGAAAGGCGAAGGCCATCTCGGTTGCGACTGTATGTGGCAGCCCGCCGATGTGGCCGTGGTTGAAACCGCCCAGGAGCCAGCGTTTGGCCTCCGACATCTCGAATACCGCCTGGTGGACCGCAACCCGCAGATCGGCCCGCTCGGCGAGCATGAATCCGCCGCCCATGGCGAAGCCGTTGATCGCGGCGATGATTGGCTTCTGGATCTCACCGGTCATGTACGGGTTTTCGCGCATCGGCCCGCCGTCACCTCGGCCGCCGACGGTGCCGCGTTCGACAGATTCCTTCATGTCCTCGCCGACGCAGAACGCCCGACCAGTACCGGTGTAGATTGCGACTTCCAGCTCGCGGCTGTCGCGGAACTCGCACCACGCCGCGGCCAAGCCATCCCGCAATTCGGCGCCGAGCGCGTTGAGCCGCTCCGGCCGGTTCATGCGGATGACAAGGATCCCGTCGCGCCGCTCCGTCTCGACGACGCTCATCGCGCCACGTCCTGCCTGGCTTTCGGCGCGATCACACCCGCATCCTCCAGTTGGCGGAGTTCCGCCTCCGAGTAGCCATACTCGCCCAGGACCTCCTTCGTGTGTTCACCTGGCGCTGGCGCCGGTCGCCTCAGCGAGGTTGACGTGCGAGACAAGCGCATCGGCGCGCGAACCAGGTCCAGGTCGCCGTAACGCGGGCTGTGCACCGTCTGCGCCATGCCCAGGTGTTTGACCTGTGGATTGGCGAAAACCTGGTCGATGGACAGGATCGGGCCGCACGGAACGCCCGCCTCGTTCATGGCCTGGATGAGCGCATCCACCGTGAAGTGCTGCGTCTTTTCTTCCACGATGCCACGCAGCTCCTCGCGATTGAGGGCTCGAGCGCGTGCGGTCTTGAACCGAGTGTCCTCGTCCAGCTCCTCGGCGTGGATCACCTTCAGGAACGCTCGCCACTGGTGGTCGCCGGTGGCGGCAATGTTGATGATGCCGTCCGCCGCGGGAAAGACGCCGGTCGGAAAGCCAGTCGGATGGTCGTTGCCTGCCTGGGGTGGGACCTCGTGGCCGATGAGCCAGCGCGTCGCCTGGAAGTCGAGCATCGCAATCTGCGCTTCGAGCAGCGAGGTGTGTACCCATTGACCCTCGCCCGAATATTCGCGTTCGATCAGGGCGGCCATGATGCCGTGCGCCAGAAACATGCCCGAGCAGAGGTCCGAGATGGCGATACCCACTCGCCAGGGACCGCCGCCTGGCGGCCCGGTGATGCTCATCAGTCCACCCAGACCCTGGGCGATCTGGTCGACGCCCGGTCGGTCGGCGTACGGTCCGTCCTGACCGAAGCCGGAGATGCTGCCCATCACGATGCGCGGGTTGACCTTCTTTAGCGTGTCGTAGTCGATCTTCAGTCGATACTTGACGGCGGCCCGGAAGTTCTCGGTTACCACGTCGGCGTCGGCGACCAACCGGTACAGCACCTGTCGCCCAGCGTCCGTCTGCAGGTCCAGGAACACCGAGCGCTTATTGCGGTGAAGGTTCTCTCGATCGAAGTTGGGGAAGCTGGCGTCGACACCGCCCTCGGCAGGCCGGGTGATCTGAATGACCTGCGCCCCCAGATCGGCCAGGATACGCACGGCAGTCGGGCCGGCACGTGCCTGACAAAGGTCCAGGACCTTGATGTGGCCAAGCGGCCCTGGGTTCGGTACAGGACTCATCGAAGCGAGTGCGAACAGGTGTGCGGCACGCGACCCATGGTACTTCGCCGGGCAGGGGCATCGATCACCTCGCCACCGTTCGCGCGTGGAGCCGTCCGGAGTAACGCAGCCATTTGACCGACCCCTCGGCGTCGCGAACGATCTCCGCGCGGGCCTCGGTGTACGGTGGGTCCAGGCCGACCAGCCGGTCCTCGGCGTAGAAGCCATACCGGACGACCGCTGGCGGAGGACCCGGCAGTGGCGGAGTGGCCCGAGTGGGAAATCCGCCGAGTGGGATTTCGCGAAGCACCAGCGCGTCTGCCAGGCGACCAACCTCAACGCGGCGGGTCGG
Source organism: Chloroflexota bacterium (assembly GCA_019247515.1). Lineage (GTDB taxonomy): Bacteria > Chloroflexota > UBA6077 > UBA6077 > CF-72 > CF-72. The sequence continues at coordinate 4,262 of JAFAOS010000418.1, forward strand.
GCCGACATACACGCCGACGCAGCTGTCGAGGACGCTGGCGTCGGTTGCGATCAGCGGCGTCTCAGGAGGGCGTGGAAACTTCAGGATTTCCGTGGCCACCCATCTCACCGCGCGCCACATCACCTGATCTGCGGCGCGCGCGTTGCCCAACGCAGCCAGCGCGAGTCCAGCATCCGGACACACCATCAGGAATGCACGCTGGCCAAGTGTCCCGCCACTGTGATTGATGTTCCGCGGCCCGATGTGCCACGCCAGACCCACGGCACGCTCCGGCAGTCCCGTGGCGGGCACGAGTGGTTCGCGCATCGCGTGGAGCGATTCGGGTCTCAGCAAGCGCTCGCCGCTCGGCCCACGGCCATCTTCGAGTTGAAAGCGTGCGTAGCTCAAAAGCTCCCGGACGCTGGCGATGATTCCGCCGGCTGGAGTCGTCGCGCGCGGAAGGGCCCATGGTCGCAGCACCACCGGTTGTTCGCGCACGTTCGCGTGGCCGACCGCGAAGCGGTGCGGCATTGCCTCTTCCGGAAACAGAAAACTCCGCTTGAGGCCCAGCGGCTCGAGCACCAGACGCTGCAGGGCGAGTTCAAATGTCTCGCCAGTCAGCACCTCGATCAGGCGGCCGAGCAACGAAAAACCGGAATTGCAATACGAGTACAGCGCGCCAGGTGGGGTCAGTTGTTCCAGGTCGGCAAGCTCGGCAACATAGCGCGCCAGAGCGTCGTCCCCGCGGCCCGTATCCGAAAAGTAGTCGCCAATCCAGCCGGCGGTGTGAGTGAGCAGGTGGCGCGGTGTGACGCTGGCCGAGGCGTCGGCATCCGCCAGCCTGAGCTCCGGCAGGTAGCCGCGGACCGGCCTGTCCAGGTCCAGCCGGCCCTCGTCGACCAGACGCATGGCCGCTGTCGCGCTGAAGGTCTTGGTGATGGAGCCGATCTGAAAGAGGGTATCGCCGTCAACCGGCAGCGGATGATCGAGGTTGGTAACACCAAAGCCCGCCGTGAATTCTTCACCGTTGGCCAGCAGTCCAACGGCAAAACCCGGCACGCGCGCGCGTGCGACTTCACCTGCGAGAAGGTCGCGCAGCTCGTCGAAGGTTGACTGGCCCGTCAGGAAGCGACCCCAGCCTGCTGATGAAAGCGGGCGTAGTGCTGGCGGAGCAGGTCGCGGCCGTAATCATTCCCGTTCGGCGTTCGCACCACTGTGTGGATGTGTGTGCGCGCCGGCTCGTCGTTGTCGAGCGCAACACCGCGCAGATGATCGAATTCGATCAACACGACGGGGCTGTGGATCCGGTAGTAGAACACGCTGTCCTCTTCGACTCCGCCCAGCCACATGAAGTGGGTTTCGGCCAGGTGCTGGCGGACCTCATCCATCTTGATCCGGCTGTGCTCAGGCCGCATGCGACCCACGTACACCTCGACGAGCTCCAACAAGCGCTCCTGCTGGTCAGGTGCGAGGCTCGCAGCAGGTAGACCTTCATAGGGCAGCACCAGGTTGTCACGCAGCGCGCCGCCCTGCACGCGACCTTCCGCCGGCGGTCGGCGATCGGACACGGCGGTGCTGAGAATCGAGTCCGCCAGCACGGCCTCACGCCGCTGCTTGGCGGTCAGCGAGCGGACGAGCGCCAGCCCGAGGCTTTCCTCCGCGTCGAAGACGCGCGTTCCCGCGTACTTCCCCGCTTCGGCATACGTTGGCTCGGAGCCCATGAACATCGGAGTCAGCACCAGCTGATCGCCAACCACGACACAGTTCACAATCAGGTGGTGGCCGTCCATCTGCCAACCCCACGGTTGATCGAGGGACGGCTGACCGAAGATGCTCAACCAGTACACCCAGTCGCCATATTCATCCCAGCGCTGGGTGATCTCTCCGATGGTGTAATTCAGCTTCATGATGTCGCGGGCAGTCGTGAAGCCGCGCTCGCTGAGGGCCGCGTGCATCACCTCGAGCGCTTTGTCGCGCATGTCTGAATCCAGGTCTTCCAGCAGCAAGCCGTGCCGCATGGTGAACGCGTGAATGTTGCTCCAACGCTGCCACGCTGCGTCCTCCAGCGGAAACGCGACGGTCTGACGCTGCGCATGATTGAGGTCCGCCAGGAAGCCTTGGGCCGCCGCGCGTAGGGACTCAGTCGAAACGCCCGTGGCGCGTAAGGGAAACAAGCCGACCAGCGGCGTGCCGTCGACAGTGATGCCCCGGTAGGGCGCGGCCGCTTCGGCATCGGCGCGAGCCAGCATCTGGGCCGCCATGGGGGGCAGCGGCGAAGGCAGTTGCCGCGCGGAGATGGGATTGCGCTGGCGCACCCCGAAGGTTGGCATCACGGTCGACATAGCCTCAGGCTCCTTCCAATGACTGCATCCTACCTGACGTGTTTCTGTTGATGGTCAGATGTCCTCGCCGAACCACAGCCGGCTGTAGGGCACGCTGATGACGCTGCGCGACACGCGGATGTCTAGCAACATCGGACCATCGCCGGCCATGAACTCGTCCACGCCAGTCTTCACGCTATCCAACGAACGTGCCTGCAGGCCGCGGCAACCGAACGCGCGCGCCACGGCGCCGAGGTCCGGCGTCGGGATGGCCGAGGCTCGCGCATCCATCTTCTTGGACACGAATTTCTGGTACTCCGCTCCAAGCGCCTCGTCGTTGAAGACGACGATCAGCAATTTGACTCCGAGCCGCGCGGCCGTCTCCAGTTCTGACATGTGCATCAGCGTGCTGGCATCGCCGTCCAGCACGGCGAGCGGCTCCCCATTGAGGGCCACGGCCGCGCCGATGGCCGTCGGCACCGCCTGACCGATGCATCCAAAGGTGTTGACAGTCCATGTGAGCTTGCGCGGCCTGCGCATGAAAATTGCGGTGGTTCCAGAGCAGTGCCCGGTGCCATGGATAACGCCGACGTCGGACGGCAGAACGTCGTCGAGGATCGAGGCAACCTGGCGGGGATCGAGCGTATCCGGATCCAGCTCGAACTCGCGGGGGTCCGGATCGTACTCCGCGAGCATGGCGCGGGTCTCAGCGGTGCGGAAGCCGGTGCTCGAGACACCTTGCTCGGCCAGCCGCTGATCCAGCATCTCCAGGGTCAGCTTCGCGTCGCCCTGCAGGTAGTGATCCGCGCGCTTGCCGGTGCCCATCACGATCGAGGGCTTCAGGTCGATCTGGACGTAGCGGGCGTTCGGGAAGATGTAGCCGTGCTCGGTCGTGTAATGGTTCAGGCTTGCTCCGACGCCGATCACGAGGTCCGCATCCGCGAACAGCTCGATGGTTGTCCTGGTGGCGTACAGGCCTGATACGCCGACGTGGTACTCGGATTCGGCGAGCCAACCTTTCATCGGCAGGGTAGTTGCCAGCAGCGCCCCGATCCGATCCGCCAGTTGCGTGATCGCCTCACCAGCGCCAGCCGCCGCGGCGCCCTGGCCGATCACGATGACCGGCTTCTTGCTCTCGGCGATGACGCGGGCCGTCTCGCGCAGCAGGTCCGGATCGGGCTGGACCCGTTGACGGCCGGGCAACAATGTGGACGACGACTCATACTCGTCGATATCGCCTTCGAACTCCTCGGCCTGGACGTCGATCGGCGCGTTCAGCACGATCGGACGCGACTCGACGCGCGCGCGATAGAACGCCGTGCGCACCGCCTCCTCCGCTTCGCTTGGCTTCCAGATCGGCACGAAGCCAGCCTCGGTGGCCTCGACGAAACGGGCCTGGTTGAACTGCTGGACGCCGCCGGGATCGTTGAGTGCCGTATCGCCGGCGTAGACCACCATCGGCACTCTTGCCCGAGCGGCGACGATCAACGCGGTGGCGAGCTGACTCAACCCGGGCCCTTGCGTGACCGTGCAGATGCCTGGCTGGCCCGTCGCGCGCGCCCACCCCTCGGCCATGGTCAGCGCCGTGCCTTCATACCGCGTCTCGTAGACTCGCACGTCGGGGTGCTGGTCGAGGGCGTGCCACCAGTACATGTTGCCGTTGCCCATCAGACCGAAAACCGTGGTCACGCCCTCCTTCACGAAGGCGCTCGCCAGCGCGTCGGATACCTTCATTCCTGCCGTACTCCTTGACCCGTTTTAGATTCGCTTGTAGACGCCCGGCGACCCCATCGCCATCGTCATCGCGTCGCGCATCGCCGCGGATTTTGGCGAAGAGTGTTCGCGCTGGTAATTCCAGGCGGCACTCTCAGGAACAGCTTCGCTCTCGAGCTCGTACACGGTGGTGTAGCGGACCTCGCCTTCAACCACGCGGTACCGCCGCGCGTAGATCACGCCTGGCACCGTCCGGTACCCGGGAATGTACTCACCGTTGTACCAGGCGTTCCATGCCGCATCGACGCCTTCCGGCACCGACATCCGCCCGATCTGGAGCACCGGCGCCATCCCCCGATCCGCGTTCTCCAGCTCGTCCGGGAACAACTGCTCGCCGAGCACCGTCGCGAAGTTCTTGCCGATCACCCGTGGTGACATCCGCTGGTCCAACTCTGTCCTCGGCCTGTTCACGAACGCCTCGGAGTGGATGACATCCGCGCTTCCCAGCTCGTAGACAGCCAGATACTTTGGACCGCCCCTCACCGCGACGTAGCGTGCCGCGTCCAGAATGCCCGGAATCGCTTTCAACTGCGGCACGTGCTGGGTGTCGTACCAGGTGTTGAACTCCTTGTCGTGCGCGTCATCCGCGAGGTCGGTGTACACCAGGTAGATCGCGCGACCTTTCTTCGCCATGCGTGCTACTCCTTCCGACGGAAGCTCGCTACTTCGCCTCTCACAACACGTCCGCGAGGACTTCTTCTGCCATGTCCATCCGCTCGGGACCGCAGAAGTAATACGCCCCCTGGACAATGGTGTTGACGATGATGGCGTTGGTCACGCCCCATGCTCTGGCCAGCAGCGCTGCCTCCTTGAGCCCACCGGGGTTGCCGCTCACGATGTTGTGCCGAAGGGACAGGTACGGCATCATCTGCTTCGGCAGCGCGCCGCGGAAGACACCTTCCCACTTCGCTCGCCAGGACTTGAGCGTCACTGGCTCGTACCTGGCCAGGAAACGCACGCGCGGCGGCTGCCAGCCGATGGTGCGCTCATACCACTCTTCGATGTTCTGGAGGTCCCGCGGCGTCAGCTGCATCGTGGACTTGTCGAGACCGCAGTAGAACGGCTCCATGTCTGGCGCCCAGCCTTCCGGCCAGTCCGGCTTGATGTCGCGCTCGACGTAATCTCCCAGGATGATGCCAATCGCACGCGACACCAGCTCCAACCCGCGAATGCCCGCGCTCAGCTGCGCGTGCATGACGACCTCCATCACCTGGTTGCGCGTAAAGCCGCGCATTTGCAGGCCGCGCATGCAGTTCTCGATGCCGATCTCCCAGCCCTGATTGATGTAAGTGTGCATGTTCGCCGACGACGAGGCAGTGAGGATCCCGGCGTTGATGCCCAGCGAGCGCCAGCCCGCGCTCACGCGCATATGCAGCTTGGCGCAATCCGGACGGGTGTACAGCCACAGGCTGTTAGCGGTCATGTCGTAGCGCGGACCCGGATCGAGCGGGCCGCGAATGATCCGCTGCCCGTAGACGGACTCGTGGCCACCGATGCGAGCAGAGGTCAGGTACGTATTGATCTCGTCGTCGGTCGTGACGTCGAGGTTGTCCAGATTGAGACCGTCGCGGACCCCGTAGATTTCAGGCATGCAGGCGCGTTCTCCTCGTTGTGAGGTAACCACGGTACCGGATCAGGGATTCTGCTCGAGCACGACCTGGCGCAGCCGCGCCAGACGCTCGTCCCAGCGCGAACCAATCTGCGCGATCCACTCGGAGGCTTCGTCCAGCGAACCCGGCACCAGCGCGTAACGGACCTCCTGACCGCTGCGCTGACCGCTGATCAGACCCGCCCGATTCAGCACCGCCAGGTGCTTGACAATCGCCTGGCGCGTGACTGGCAGCTCCGGCTCGAGCAGCGTCGCGGACGTGGGGCCTCGCTCAGCTACCAGCCGCAACACTCGGCGGCGGGTCGGATCGGCCAGCGCGGCGAAGACCGCGTCCGACGCCTCGTGCAACACGGCCTGATTCACGCCGCGGCCAGATACTCCGCGAGCTCGCCAAGCTCGAGCTGCCATCCCTCGACGTGGCGCTCGCGCGTCCGCAGCTCGGGTGGCAGGCTGGCGAAGCCAGACTCGATCACGTGCAAGCGCGTGCCTTCCGCGTGCGGCTCGAGCGTGAACTCGACGCGTGTCATCGGCGCCTCGCCGGACAGGTTGACTTGCCAGCGAAACGCGAGGCGGCGGGTCGGCTCGACGGCCTCGATCACGCCGCGGCTGGTGCCGCGTGGACCAGTTGAACCGTCCCAGGTGAAGATCACTTCCCCGCCAGGCCGCAGATCGATGGTCGCCCGCGTGCCGAACCAGGCGCTGAGCTGGTCGGCCTGGGTCAGCGCCGTCCAGACGCGCGCGGGCGGCACGGGAAGGATGATCTCGCGTTCGATCGAGTCGGGCACGTCCACGCCAACCGCCGGCCTACCTGCAACTTGATAGTTGCACAATCCGCCCACCCCGCGCTAATCTGCAACCCGATGGTTGCAAATCAGGACTGGAGGGTTTCCACGTGGTAACGCACGCGGTGGTCGCGCACGATGCATGGCTCTCAGCTCGCAAAAAGCACCTGGCCAAAGAAAAAGAGTTCACCCACCTTCGCGATCAGCTGAGTCGCGAGCGTCGCCAGCTTCCCTGGGAGCGCGTCGACAAAGACTATCGCTTCGAGGGCGAGAGCGGCACGCTGTCACTCCGCGACATGTTCGCCGGACGTGGACAGCTGGTGGTGTATCACGCCATGTTCAATCCGGATACCGCCGGACCACGCACCACCTGGACCACCGACGCCGCCTGCTTTTCGTGTTCCTGGTGGATGGACAACTTCAACGGCATCGCCGTCCACCTGAACCACCGCGACATCAGCATGGTGGCGGTCTCACTGGCGCCGTATGCCAAAATCGCTGCGTACCGCAAACGCATGGGCTGGACGTTTCCCTGGTTCTCCTCGGCCGGCAGCGATTTCAACTTCGATTATCACGTGTCGTTCGCACCGGATCAGCTGGCATCTGGCAAGGTTGAGTACAACTACCGATCCGTCCCCATGACGATCTCCGAGACGCCCGGGATCAGCGTATTTGTCGAGGACGCGGACAGCATCTATCACACGTACTCCACCTACGCCCGCGGTCTGGACATGCTGAACGTCGCCTACCACTATATGGACCTGGTGCCGAAAGGACGCGACGAGGGCGACGATCACCAGCACGGCTGGCTTCGGCGTCACGACGAGTACGCCGACTGATGTCGCACGCTCAGATGCTCTCCGCGGTCGGACTCGTCAGGACTTCGCGACGCGGATTGTGTCCGGCGTGCCGCCTCTTTCAGGCTGAAGATGGCCAACAGGAGATCGCCGCTCCAGCCTTGATGGCCGTCGCGCTTCTGCTGGTCGCCGCCTGCGCGTGGGCGGTGACCATCGCGCGCATGCGCTCGATGGACGGCATGCGCATGGGTCTCGGTGCGATCGACACGTTCCTTGCGAGCTGGGCGCTGATGGTGGCCGCGATGATGCTGCCCTCGGCGATGCCGCTCGTATTCGAGTTCGCTCGGAACGCGGAGGGTCGCCGCGGCTGGCAGGCCGCGACGGCGGTGTTGGGTCTGACGTATCTCGGCCTATGGTCGGCATTTGGGCTGGTGTGCTACGTCCTTTACAGGGCGATCGGCATGCCGTGGCCGAACCAGGCGCTCGTCGGCGGCGCCGCCCTCATCATCGCCGGCGTGTACGCCATGACTCCGCTCAAGCGCACGACCGAGGCGTGGTGCCGCGAATTGGCCGCGCTCCACGGGCCACTCCCATTCAACCTGCTGCGCAGCGCGGTGGTGGCCGGCGGGCGTTACGGCTTGAGCTGCCTCGGCTGCAGCGCGGGGTTGATGCTGGCCATGGTGCTGATCGGCACGTCCAACCTGATCTGGATGATCGTGCTTACCGCGCTCATGCTGATGTACAGGCTTGCCCCCGCCTGGACGCCGCGCTGGGTGGCCGTGGCACTCTCGGCCGCGGTCATCGCTCTCGGCGTGCTGTACGCCGCCAGCGCCTGAAGGCTGACGCCGCCGTTCTCAGCACGCCTGGAGTTGCCGCCTGCAACCCAGACACCTGACGCGAGGTAAATCTGAGGCGGAATTGAGCGGGTATTGCCGCAACACTTGATTCGAGCGGTTTATGGATGGGGGAATTCGGCCTGCAGCGCCGGCGTCGCGACGAGTGCGGCTCGCAAACGCCATCGGCGTGGTGGCCGCCGCCTTCGGACTGACGCTGATCCTGCTCTTCCTGCCCGGTTTCGCCTCGGGGGTGCCCGCGGCTCTCAGCCAGGCCGCGGCAACGCTCACGCCCGCGCCCTTGCCCGTTCCGATCCTGCCGCGCTCGTCCGCGGGCACCGGGTACACGATCACCTTCGTGGCTCGCTGGTGCTCGGCGTACTCGGACATCATGGCAAACAACGCGCGCAATAACCTGCAGGAGAATCTGGCGCAGCTCGGTATCAACTCGCAGTACAGCTCCGGCTCGCCGATCAATCCCACGGTCGAGACGCAGTTCGACCCGAACTGCCATCCGTTTCCGCCGGGCGTCGACGGCAACCAGACGGGCTGGACATTCGAGCTTGGTCAGGGCTATCAAAACACGAACAAGGTCAACAACCTCAGCACGATCACCCAGCCAATCCAGACTGTCACAACCCAGGCCACGAACGGCACCCAGCCGGCGGGTTCGGTGACACTCGCCCTGACCTCACAAGAAGTTACGCTGGCCCAGAATCACAACCTCTGGATTATGGGTGGTACCGTGGCCAATCCGCTCAATCAGAACAATTTCGGCAACCTCTACGGCCTGGGCGCGCTCCGCTGCGCAATCGACAACCTCAACGCGGACAACGTCGAAACTGTCTCATTCCCGAGCGGCCAGAAAAACGTCTACTGTTACTACTATGCGGTGAGTCCAGCGCCAGGCTACGGCACCATCAACGTCACCAAGACGACGACGAACGGCAATACGTCCACGACGTTTCCCTTCCACGGCAGTGTCTCGTTCAACAACTCGCCTGTCCAGGGTTATTTCGCGTTGACACCCAATCAGCAGATGACGTTCACGCGTGCCGCCGGCAGCACGTGGGACATGACCGAGGACGTACCTGGGGGCTGGAGCCTCACCGGTTACACCTGCACATCGACGAGCGGGACAAGCACGATCACCTATCCACCCGACCAGCCGGGCACGTCCGTGATCGCGCTTGCCAACCTGGACACGGTCAACTGTACGTACACAGACTCGCCACTGAGGTTGACGGTCGATAAGGTCAGCGTCGGCGGCACGGGCGGACCGTTCAACTTCCAGGTCACCGCGCCGGCGGGCAGCCCATCTGGCCAGTATTCGGCCACAACCACCGTCGCCGGAGTGCCAGCACGCGTCTATCAGGACACGGCCGGCAATAGCGCGCAACCGTACACCTTTACCGAGGCGCCTCCGCCAGGCTGGGCGCTGACCGGTATCACGTGCACGAGCAACTCGAACCTGGTGTGGCCGGCGAGCGGTGACCCGAATACCTTCAGCGTGACGGTGAGCAACGGAGCGACGCAAGCGTGCACGGTTACGGACACCCTCGCCGCGACGGGTGGACTGGTCATCAACAAGACAACGCAGGCGAGCACCGGCGGGCCGTTCACCTACATTGTCGCCTCACCTGACGGTACGGTCCAGAAGAAGGTCGCGGCCACCACAATGGCGGTCGGCACCGCGGTGACGGCCACCGGCGACGATCTGTCGAAGCTGCAGCCAGGCGACTACACGATCACCGAGTTCCCCCCGGTGCCGGCCGGACTGGCGTGGGCCTCCACATCTATTACCTGCGCTGGCGCGACTCCGCCGGTCTCAGGGGCGGCCGTCACCGTGACGATCGTCGCCGGGCAAACAGTGACGTGTGCCTACACCGACACGTTGTCGACGTACACGCCCACTCCGACGGTGACGACCACTCCGACCCCAACGCCAAACGTGCCCGGCGCTATCCGCGTCACCAAGCTGGATCGCGATACACAGGCTCCGCTCGCCGGCGGGGTCTTCACCATCACTGGTCCGAACGCGTACTCCGCCAGCGTGACCACGGGCGCCGACGGAACCGCGTGCGTCGACGGCCTCCCGTTCGGCACGTACAGCGTGCACGAGACCACGCCGCCCTACGCCTACGAGCTCGATACGACTCAGTCAGTCGACGTGGTCGTGGATCACGGCGCCACGTGCGCAAGTGGCGCCCCGAATACCCCGCCGCCCTTCACGAACCCGCACGCCGGCGTGGGCGCGATCGTGATCTCGAAGGCGTCGTCGACTGACTCGACGCCGCTGGCGGGCGCAACGTTCTCGATCGTCGGACCGAACGCCTACTCGACCAGCGTCAGCACCGGCGCCGATGGCACGGTGTGCGTCAACCCGGTGACCTACGGAACCTTCCAGGTAACCGAGACGGTCGCGCCGCCTGGCTACCAGATCGACAGTTCGGTGCCCGTCAGCGTTCAGGTGAGCCAGCCGGCGGACTGCGTCAACAACCTGGCGGCCGCCGTGCAAGTGCCGTTCACGGATTCGGGACTCGCGCCGACAGCCACGCTCACCCAGACGCCGACCGTCACCTCGACGCCGACAGATACGCCCACGGCGACCTCGACGAGTACCGCCACCTCGACGTCGACGGCCACGAGCACGGTGACCAATACGCCGACGATCACGCGCACGCCGACGATCACGCCGACCGGCACGCGATCGCCGACGCTTACGCCGACCATCACCCCAACCCCGACGATCACGCCGACGGCCACCAGCACGCCGTCGCCGACGGCAACGTCCACGCTCACGACGACGCCAACCAGCATCGCCACCCCGACGAGTACCCCGACCGACACCCCGACACCGACCGATACTCCAACCGGCGGGGTGGCGCCGCTAATAGTTCCAACCGATACGCCAACGCCGGCCGCGAGCAGCACGCCCACCGCGTGCGCCACCGTGGTGCCCACGCCAGCAGTCACGCTGCTCCCCACCGACACGGTGACGCCGACGGCCACCAGCACGTCTTCGCCGACGACAACGCCCACGCCCACGCGCACGCCGACCGCGACAGGCACCCCCACGCATACCCCGACGGGCACGACCACGCCCACGACGGTCCTGACTTCGACGCCCACCCGCACCGCGACGAGCGCCTCAGCTCCGTCGGCCACGCCGTCTCCGACCGCCAGCACCACGCCCGCGGCAGCCGGTGGCGCAACTGCCGCTCAGACGTCCACGGCCGGCCGTTTCACTCCAGCGCAGCTGCAGATTCTGGCCGTCACCATCCAGCGTCTTCAGGAGCGTGAAGCGGAACAACCAACCCCGGTCGCCACGCCACCGGAGCAGCTGCCGGCTCCACCGGTCCAACTGCCGGCCGGGGCCGACTCGCTGTTCCAGATGCTCGCATCCGTCTTCGGAGCTCAACCGGAAGTTGCCCAGGCTGCCCCGTGTGCGGTCGGCGTCTCGATCGGCAATTCGGTCAATCCGAATCAGGGTCAGATTGGCGACCCCGTCAGCTTCACGTTCACGGTGACCAACTTCGGGAGCGTGCCGCTGACTGCGGTGCAGGTCATGTCACAGCTGCCAGGCGGGCTGAACCTCATGGCCAGTAACAGCGGCGCCGACGCGCACGTCGACTCACCCTTGCCGGGCGGCCTGCACCTCGCCATAGCCAGCCTCGGCGATCCCGACGCGCTGGAGGCACACCAGGTGCAGGCACAGCAGCCAGGCGGCGGCGGCGGTGGCAGCGTCGATCCGTCGACCGGCTACGTCGCCTGGGCGCTGGCGGGTGGCGTGCCGGCTGGCGGGACCGCCACGTTGTCGATGTCCGCGGCGATTGCTGAGGACGGCGCGTGGACGACCACGGTCTGCGTCGTCGCGCAGGACTCCGCTGGCGACCAGGTGGAGGACTGCGAAGACTCCACGGTCGTCAGCGGCGTGCTGACGCTCACCCCAACGCCAACCCCCTCGCCGACTAGCACCGTGACCGTGACGGTCACACCAACGCTGGTCCAGACCGGTTCCCCAACGGCGGCGGTGGTGGCGACGGGTACGCCCGCGGCGACGAGTACGCCCCAGCCGAGCAATACCCCCAGGCGGACGAGCGGATCGTCACCCGCGAATACACCGGTCCCCACCAGTACACCCGCACCGACGAGCGCGCCGGGACGGACCAACACACCCGGACCACCCGGCACACCGACTCTGACCAGCACACCCGGACCACCTGGCACACCGTCACTGACCAGCACAGCCGGACCACCTGGCACATCGATACTGACCAGCACTCCGACGTCCACCAACACACCTGGAAAGAGCAGTACGCCGACGGCCACCAGCACTTCGACGCCTACCAGTACCCCGACGCCCACCAGTACCCCGAGCTCTGGAGGCACGCAGCCCGACTGCTCGACGGTCCCGGGCAACCTCGTCGCCGACTGCGGGTTCGAGTCGCCGTCGCTGGGAACCACGTCAAATCGGGAGTTTGGCGCGGGCGTCGGCTTCCCGGACTCGACCAACGGCCCCTGGTTCGGCGGCTCGAGCGGGTCCGAGATCGACAACAACGCCGCTAATGGCGAATGGAACCCCAATAGCGGGAACCAATCCGTCGACCTGAACCCGAGCGGGCCCGGCTCACTGTTCCAGGACATTCCAACCCAACCTGGGCACGTGTATTCGGTCACGTTTGCTCTGGCGGGCAATCCAATCACCGACCCATTCGCGTGCGCCTTTTCTCCCGCCGTCAAAACGCTGACCGTGTCCTTCGGGTCGTTCAGCAGCAGCTTCTCGTTCGATGCGTCGAATCCGCCGCATACCCCGACCAACATGGAGTGGGCCGCCACCACGCTGGGCACGGCCCTGGCGTCAAGTTCGGGCACGGCAACCCGTTTGAATTTCACCGGCACGTCCAGCGGTCCGTGCGGCGCGACGATCGACGACGTGATCGTGACCGACGTCACCCCGGCGCAGTCACTGCTGCTCCTCCAGGTGACCCGGACGCCGACGCCGACCACGACAGCCACGCTCACGGTCACGCCCATTGACACGCTGACGTCGACGGTGACGCCGCAACCCACCAGCACGCCGACGGTGCCGTCCACGAACACGCCGACCGCCGCGCCAACCGCGACTCCGACAAGCACGTCGGTACCGACCGCCACTCCAACGCTGCCGCCCACCAACACGCCGACCAGCACTTCAACGCCGCGGCCGACGAATACGCCGGGGCCCTGACGCCGGAGGCTTACGCCATGCAACGCTCGCTGTCTATCGCCTTGGCCATGGTCATTTCGCTCGAGTTGGGCGTGCCGCCGAACGCCGCTGCGCAAGCGGGGCTGAACGTGGCGTTTTTGCCCAAGCAGATCAATAACTCGTACTTCGACGTCGCGGCGACGGGCGCCATGCACGCGGCGAGCGAGCTGGGTGGCCAATTCAAACAGGTGGGCCCGTCACAGGCCACCGGTGCCGCCCAGCTGCCGTTCATTCAGGACCTCACCGCGCAAGATGTCGACGCGATCGTCGTTTCGGCGGCCGATCCGGAGGCGATCGCACCGGCTTTGAACGCGGCCCGTCAAGCGGGCATCAAAGTCGTCGGCTACGATTCCAGCCCGGCCCAGGGAGCCTTCGACGTGTTCGTCAACCAGGCCGACACGCGGGACATCGGTCAGGAGCTGGTCCGGATGGCGTGCGACGAAGCGCCCGGCTGCAGCGGCGACATCGCCGTGCTCTCCGCCACGCCGAGGGCCACCAATCAAAACGCGTGGATTGACGTCATGAAGCAGACGCTGACCAACCCGCAATACGCCGGGCTGAATCTGGTCGATGTGGTGTATGGCAACGACGACGACCTGACGAGCCAGGAGCAGACCCTGGCGCTCCTCCAGGCCCATCCGGACCTGCAGGTGATCGTCTCGCCGACGACGATTGGCGTCGTCTCGGCGGCAAAAGTGCTGGAGAATACCGGCGAATCCGGCGTGGTTCAGTTGACGGGACTGGGGACGCCGAACTCCATGCGAGGGTACGTGGAGGACGGGACGATCAAGGAGCTCGCGCTCTGGAATGTCGAAAACCTGGGTTATCTCGCCTACTACGTGGCTGCAAAGCTCGTTTCGGGTGAGATCAAAGGCAATCCTGGTGAGGCCTTCAGCGTACCCATACTGGGTGACTACACCATCGGCGCCAACGCTGAGGTGGTGATGGGACCGCCGCAGGTGTTCACCGCCGACAACATCGACCAGTTCAACTTCTGAGAGTCGCCGTAGTGAGGTAAGGTGAAGCGCGGGCGTGCGAAGGAGGCTGATGTTTGCGGTCGTCGGCGTTGTCAGCGCGCTCGCCGCGGCCATGCTGCCCTCCTCCCTGCCGGTGAGCGCTCAGCAGACGGTTCAGCCGAACTGTTCCGCGGTGGCTGGGAACCTCGTCGGCGACTGCGGCTTCGAGCAGCCCGTGTTAGGGACGACTTCCAACATCATAATCGGGGCAAATACATTCTTTCCCAACTCGACGACCGGCCCCTGGTTGGCGGGCTCGGGCGGCGCGGAGGTCGACAACAACGCCGCGAACGGCGAATGGAATCCCAATAGCGGAAACCAATCCGTCGACATCAATCCGAATGGGCCGAACGCGCCCCTGTCTCAAAACATCCCGACCCAGCCCGGACACGTGTACTCGGTATCGTGGGCCATGGCTGGCAATCCAATCGCCGGCGGCCTTTTCGGGGCGTGCGATGGCTCGCCGGCGCAGAAAACCATGACCGTGCAGTTCGGTTCCACCAGCAACAACTTCTCGTTCACCTCGACGGGGGACCCAAACAACATGGGCTGGATCGCCACCTCGCTCGGCACGACCCTCGCGCCAGGTTCGGGTACGACCACCACGCTCACATTCACGGGCACCTCGGGTGGGCCGTGCGGCGCCACGATCGACGACGTGATCGTGACGGACTCCACGCCGCAGCTCACCAAAGCCTTCAGCCCCACAACCATCGTCCAGGGCGACATGGCGACGCTCACCTTCACGATTACCAACACCAGCGATCTGGGGGGCAAGACGTGGTCGTTCACCGACACGCTGCCGGCCGGAATGACGGTGGCGAGCCCGAATGGTGTCTCGACGACCTGCCCTGGCGGGACAGGTGCAGTTACCGCCGCGCCGGCCAGCGGCAGCATTGCAGTGGCTAACGACACGCTGAACTCCGGCCAGGCCTCGTGTACCGTGAGCGTGAACGTCACCACCAGCGCGGTAGGCACGTACCCCAATGGGCCAAGCAATGTCACAATGGCGACCGAACTGCTTAGCCCGACGACGACGAGCACGCTGACGGTCATCGCACCGTCGCCGACACCGACCAGTACTCCGAGGGTGACGCTGACGCCGACGGCGACCAGCACGCCGACGGCGACGACGACGAACACGCCGACTCCGAGTCCCACCCTGACACAGACGGATACGCCGACAGCGACGCCGACGGACACATTGACGCCGACGCCGAGTCCGAGTCCAACGCCGACGGATACGCCGACAGCGACGCCGACGGACACATTGACGCCGACGCCGAGTCCGAGTCCAACGCCGACCCCGACCGACACGCCGACGTCAACTCCGACAGACACATTGACGCCGACGCCGAGTCCGAGTCCAACGCCGACCCCGACCGACACGCCGACGTCAACTCCGACAGACACTGCCACGCCGACATTGACTCCGACGGATACCGCCACCCCGACGCTGACTCCGACGGATACCGCCACGCCGACACTGACTCCGACTGACACGGCCACGCCGACGCTCAGTCCGACGGATACGGCCACGCCGACACTGACTCCGACCGATACTCCCACCGTCCCACCTACTGACACACCGACGAGCACGGCGACCGCGACGCCGACTACTACGCCGACGAATGTGCCGACCGATACTCCCACCACCACGCCGACGGCGACCGACACGCCCACCACGCAGCCAACGGCCACCGAGACCTCGACGAGCACCGCGACGCCGGCGCCAAGTGCGACCAGCACGGCCACGCCCGTGCCCACTCAGACCTCGACCGCCACCCCCACGCCCCTACCAACCGGCGCGCCGAGCGCGACCAGCACCATGACTCCATCTCCCACAGCGTCGCCATTGGCCACCAGTACCTCGTCGCCGCCGTCCAGCACGCCCACCAGCACGCCGCGACCATTGGCCAGTCCCATCTCGGCGGCAGTTACCACCACTTCCCAGCCGACGAGCGACACCACCCAGTCCCCGACGCCGACCCCGCCGAGTGCACCGGGCACCAGCAGGACAACCGGGAGTCCACCGAGTGCTCCCCCACCCATATCGGCCGCCGCGGCCGCCGGCGCGGGCCCGCCGCCGAGGCCGACCCCCACCCCGACACCCCCGTCCGATTGCGGCCAGTCAGGCTCGACCGAGCCAGGCGCTCCTGCCGGATACGTGAGTGACCCGAGCGGTGTCCAGGGAGCGGCGCACCCTGACTACGCCGGCCCGCTCGTCACCCTCAGCGATCGGGACGCCTTCCGAGCCAGCCTGCCGCCGGGCACCAACATGGCCGCGGTGGACGACGCCATCGCGCGCGGCTGCTCCGCCAGCTGGATTCGGGCCAACCTGGCAAGCCCGCCGCAGTCCAGCGCGCCGTAACCCTCACGCGCTCCCTTCACGGAGGCCGTGGCGGGCAGTGCGGTGCTGAGGCCAGCCGAGACGAGGCCATTGCCGATGCGCTGGCGGTCGATGGCCGACCGCGTGCCAACCTATAGCCAATGAGGGCGGTACCATTCAGCCGGTGCACGCACGACGCTGCACAATCCCAAAGGAGTTCACTCGATGACAAGTCCACGGGCAGGCGTACTGGCACACCCGGCTACATCCGCGCCGACCTTACGGCGGCCGCTGCACGAAGGCTTCCCGGTCAAAGACGCGGAAGTGTCGCTGAAGTTCTACACGCAGGTTCTGGGGCTGAAGGTCCTGCCGCGGCCCAACATCGGCCCGGGCTACTGGGTGGGCACCGAAGACAAGCGCGTCGAGTTCCACATCATCGAGACGGACTCGCAGTACATCCCCGGCCCAGATGCCATACCCGCCGCGCAAGCTCGACACACTGCCTGGCTGGTCAATAGCCTCGAAGAGCTGCGCCATCACCTGGACAGCCTCGGCGTCGCCTACCGTGAGCAGAAGGGACGCGTGGGCGCGGACCAGGTCTTCGTCGTCGACCCGGACGGTCATACCTGGGAGTTTCAGGAACCGTCGGCGCTGTACCCCGAGTAGGGCGCGCCCACTACGCAGCAGGGGCCCACAGGCCTCCATGTGACGCCTCAATCGATTTAGCGAATCGTTTTAGACCGCGTGTGACGCTCGGACCTGCCCGCTAGCGACCTACAGATCCCGCTCAGCGAGGTACGGAATCAGCGCCCTCAGAAACTCCAGCTCGTGGGGCGGTCGCGCGTCGCGGTAGGCGATCTCGAACTCGCGCACCGCCCCGTCGACCAGCTCTCGTAAGCTCGCGCGCGCAAAATCGATGCCGCCGTAGCGGCCGAACAGGTCGAACACCCACTCGACGCCCGCGGCCAGACAAACGGGCCATGCGCAAAGTCAGGACAGGGATAGGGGAAATGATCCCATCAGCGCCGCCACATGCGAACTCGCACGCTTCGGCGTCGATCGTCGAACGCGCAGCGGCCCTTCTACCAGAAGAGATCGCCCACGGGCGCTGGCAACATCACCGCGGCCGAGCGAGCGTCGGCGGCTCAACGTCCGGCCTGGTTCGGCACGCGCGTAGATCTGGCTGGCGCGCGGCAAGCGGAGCGACATCTCGCTATGGGAACCAGGTCAGGCTCACCGGGACATTCACCACTCCAAGTTCAGGCGATTCGGGCCGGCCGCCGGCTCGTGACTCAGCGTTGAGTCTGTCCAGGATCTGTCTGGCATTCGATCCCGTCTGGGTTGCCCACGTATTTGCCGCGATACCTGCCATGAGCGGCGTCGCGAAGGATGTGCCAGACCACTGCGCCCAGCCGTATCGGTTCACAAGCGGCTCGGCCGGCGGCAACAAGGGTGGGAACCGTTCAGCCGCATAGATGCCGATTACGCCAGATTGAGGCGTTATGCCATCCACATCGACGTCGCCGCCGAGGGTCGACACCGCGTCTCTCGCCAGCTCACTTGGCGTCTCTCCCTGATTGGAGTAGCGGGCGGGTTGTGTCGCGTGCACACTGGTTGCCGCGACCCCCAGTGTCGTGTCGTAGAGCGCTGGAATTCGAGGACTCCATCGCGGGTTGCGCTCGACACCACGAAACATCGAGTCGTTGCCGGCTGCAGCGACGATGAGACAGTTTTGGGCCAGGAGAAGTTCCATCAGACGTCGCACGGGCGCCTGCACCAGGTCGAGCGAGTCCTTTATGGTGGCGTCACCATCGTCGATGAGTTCTCGCAGCTTGGCGGCCGGGACCGGCTCTTGGACATCAGATCCTTGCCGAACGATGAACTGTAGAGATGGATCTTCAGGGCACCCGGGCAATCCAGCTACCGGCAGGCCGAACCAGATGGATGCCAACTGCTCGAGCGCAGGCAAAATCCCGAGGCTCAAGTTGATGATCAACCGGTCACTCGCGCCCTTGGCCTTAAGCAGTCCGAGCAGGCCAACCGTTAGTGAATGCAACGAGCCAACGCCGAAATTGTTTAGCACGCGCACCAGCTGCAGCGGAGCCCAGGGTGCCACTGCGTACGCAATGCTTGCCACGAACAATCCGTGATCAGAGATGTCGAACGGGTGCGCGGGTTCGATCGGACGGATACCCCCGTTGCGCTCCAATGTCTGCAGGGTCCCGATACGCGCCTGTTCCAGCGGTGAGGGTGGCAATCCGCCGATCGGCGGGATCAAGCGTTCGATGACCTCGCGCAGGTGGCGGTTGTCTTTGAATTGCTCGAGCGCGGCGTGAATCTCGGAAAGCTCCGGCGCGGTGTCCAGCACGGCAATCTGGACGGGTGCAGGTCCCCCTCGGATCGACTTTTCCGCCTCGCCAAGGAGGTCCAGCGCAGGAAGTTCGGGCGCATACCGAATGCGATCGCCAAACGGCTCCACGGGCAGGGGTTGACTCGCTGGACTACCGCCGCAGCAATCCTGTGCCGCGCCAAACCAGTTCGGCGTCGCCGCGACCAACTGAATGTTATTTGCCAATTCGCGGCCGGCCGCCTGGTTGATGCGTCCGATCGCCAGCCGAGTGGCCGCTGGCTCGGACCGCGTAAGCTTGACAGGCAGCAGTAGCAGGCGCTCATCCTCTTTCTCGGCCGGCACTTCCAGAACAGGCTCCTCGGGGGAGGGTGGTTCCGTCGGCAGCTGCTCGCCCAACAACCTGGCGATCTGTTGCCGAACGACGGAAACGCTGGGCAGCGGGTCCGCGCCGGGTGGGATCTGGACATTAACTCCAACCAGCACCTCACCCGGCACCCAGGCCATCGGACGCACCCTGATGCGGCGCGACGACCAGGCTGGCGTCGACTGGCCGAAATGTTCACTAAGCATGCGCCTACTGTATCGGCCGCCAGTCGCCGACCAGGGCGAACGGGGCCCAGAAAGCCGGGTGCGAACTGCCTTCTGATCGAAGTATGTGCATCTGAGCCGCGCGCAATGCCCCGCTCCGGCTCGCCCCGGAGCGCAGTCGAGTGTAGAACTCCGTCATCAACTCGCAGGTGAGCGTATCGTCGACGCGCCACAAGCTCTGCAGTACCGACCTCGCGCCCGCGTATAGCAGCGAGCGTGTCAGGCCTACTGGCTCGTCACCTGGGAGCACAACCGCGTTCCCGCTTTCGCAAGCGCTGACAGTCACGAGATCGCAGTCGAGCAGCAGGTCCATGCAATCCAGCGCGGCGAGGCGGCCGTCGGCCAGTTGCACGTAGGACAGCAGTGGAGCGTCTGCCAGGCTGTGTCCATGCGCGGCGAAGTGCACAAGGCTCGCACGCGCGCCTTTGTCGCGAACCCTGGCCACCGTGGCTTCACCCTCGAACAGACACTCGGCGTCGAGCAACCGGCCAATCCGACGTCCTTCTTCGAGGGCTCCAGGTAGATACCCGTCCGCGCTGTTGGCAACCACCAGCGACTTGGCTGTTGCCGCCTGTCGCGGACGACGGCAGTAACCGATGACGGTGGCAGACGGCGCTAGCCCAACTTCCACCCGCTCGACCAGGTAGCGCGTTCCATCGTGCAGCGCGGCGAATGGCACGCTATGCAGGACGCCGTGCGGCACAATCAGCAGCCGGTGGCAGCCCTTCAGCAACTGTGCCAGCGGACCCATCAGCATCGCGTACAGTCGCCCGAGAACGCGCTGCGCGTGGACTGCCAGGATGGGCAGCGGCCGCTTCAGCGCTGCCGTCACGTTGAGCTGCAATGCGCGTATGAGGCCGCTCACTTCGGTCGCTGCCCCCCGCGCCACATGCGCCGCAAGAGGCTGGCCACGCCGGAGCACGAACACCGCGATGTCGTCTCCAACGATGGCGTACTCCACCAGTGCCGTGCCGCGGCCCAGCCAGCGCAGCGGCCAACGGACCCTCCCCTGGACCTCTGGCAGATAGTCCAGACTTCCGGAGTCTGCAAGTCGAAGGTCCTCGACCACCGCACTGATGCGCGCCTGGCAGGCCTCCAACTCTCGATAAAGAGCTGAGGCGTTCCCACCGACCGTCGAACCGGCCAGATCGTCCGTCGGGCGCGGATCGAAAAGCGTCGAACTCAGCCGTTCGTGGCGGCGCCGCAGGTTGGCGAGTTCCTTGGCTAGTGCACGCGTTTCTGGCGTCTCCGTTCTCGCGGGTATGCCCTGCGAGCGCAGCGCCAGCGCGTCCACCAGCGCTCTGGTCTTTGCGCGTTCGGCCAGGACGAAGGCGCGGCGTGCTCGACCCTGGTCCAGGCAGAGGCGGATCGCGTCGTAGTACACCGACAAGCGCTGATCCTGCTCGAGGAACCCTGCGCGTTGTTCGGTCAGAATGCGACCCTGCACATGCTCGAGTGCGCTTGCCGCGGCAACGTAGTTCCGCAGTGCTTCGCTGGGGTCCGGCGCGAGATCGCCAAGGGCGCGCAATCCTTGGTATTCCAGCAGCGGAACTCCGTGCCGACGGGCCACTCGGCGAGCCGACAGGGCAGCTGCGCGCGCCGATCGCCGCTCTCCGACACGTGCGAGCAGTTGAGCCAGCAGCACGTCGGCCCGTGCCGCAAGCACGTTCAGGTTGCGCACGTGGAGCTCGCGCCGAGCACCCTTTGCCTCCTGCAGCGCCGCTTCGACAGCGCCAGCACGTTCCAACACCCGGGCACGCTGGAGACGAACGACTGGTGACCAGCCGTCGCAACCGCCGAAGCGAAAGAGGTGCTCGGCGCGCGCCAGATCCTCTGCCGCCTCGAGATGACGCGCCAGCCGTTCGCGAGCGATCGCCCGTTGCAGCAAGCTCTTGGCGAGTTCCACGCCAGCAGAGTTGGCCGCGAGTTGCTCGACGATCTGGTCGGCGAGCACTGCCGCGTCCGCGGGACGGTTGAGCTCCAGCAGGCAATCGACCGCAACCTGGCCAAAGATCGCCGCGTGCGACAGCCTTCCAAGCTCGAGCATGGTGCGTCGCACCTCGACGGCGAGTGCTAGCGCGCGACTCACATGGCCGCGGGCGGACAGGCCCCGCGCGATGCAGCCCTCGGCCAGGGCAACGGGGCCAGGCCGATTGTGGTGTCGGAAGGTCTCCGCGGATTCGCGCAGCAGACGCTCACTGAGCTCATAATCGTCCAGGCGCTGATACACCAGCGCCGAGTTGATCTGCACCTCGGCCCGAACCAGATCGCGCTCGTGCGGGTCGACGATTCGCTGCGCAGCCGATACCGCTCGGGCATGTGCCGACAGCGAGTCGTCGTACCGCCCCATCTCACGCAGGAGGTTGCCCATGGCGCTTTCCAGTCGCGCCAGCCGAGGCCACAAGCCGTGCTGGGTGAGGATCGCGCGGGCCGCCTGGGCCTCCTCCAGGGCGGGGCCTAACTCAACCGTCGCCGCACGTGTATACGCGGCTCCGAGGCGAGTCCGCGCCCACCCTATGTCGTCGCCCACGGATCGGTACAGGGCGCCGGCACGATCGTAGGACCTTAGCGCGTCGGCGTACTGTCCGAGTTCGCGTAACGCATCCCCGGCCGTCATCACGCCCAGGGCCTGCAGCGCGGGCTGTTCTGCGAGTACGCCGATCCGTTCGATAGTCTCGGCTAGCGGCACGCACGTGCGGGGCTGGATGAACAGTTGGCGATCAGCCTCGACCTTGAGCAACTCAGCCACGCGCCCCGCGTCCAAACGCGCTGCTGCCTGCGTCAACCTCTTCAGCCCGCCTTCATCTAGCTCGGGCTCCGCCAGGATCGCGGTCAACGCGGAGGCGAGTTCAGCCGCCGTCGACATCACAACTGCAGTGACCGACACTCCAAGTAAACGCACGCCGCGGCTCGATTGGGGACATGGACGGGTTCGCTCAGTCGTAGGTTGACCCGCGTCGCTGGCGCCAAGCCGGCAAACCAGCGGTGCGATTTCACCACAATACGACCCGCGCCCCCATTGCGCGGTACGGGCTCATCGCCGTCGAAGAACTTGCATGTGCGTGGTCGCCTGACTCGATGCTGGCCACGTCGGTGCAGGATGCTGGCTGCGGCCAACTCCTGCACATCCTGGGCGTCAAAGCCGCGGAGGCTGGACGCTTGCTGATCGCGGTGAACCGTCTGGCACATCGCAGCGGTGTTCGACGTGCGGCGAACTGGTGCCCAGGACGCTCGCCGGGCGCTGGGATCCCTGCCAAGTGCGCGTTGAGCCTCAGTCGGGACCATAATGCTAATGCCGCATTCAACATCCTGCACCTGATGCAAGGGCTCGGATGCAGCCTTCGGGCTTCTACGTCAGGGGTTTCCCTGATGCGTTGCCCGAGAAGCCGCAGGCTTCAGCGATGGAGTCATCACCTGATTCCACATCGCCGTGCGCCAATTCCCGTGCGCACTACGTTCAATTCAACGTGCGGCACGAGTTGGAATGCGACAGGCACAGGGTGCCACACCTTGCCTCCTATGCTCAGAGTTCTGCCGACCGAGTGGGTCCTCTGGAGTTCGAACTTGTTGTAGAGACAGCCCGTGGCGGCCCTTGCCTGGCGTGACCAGGATCACGCTGCGCAAACTGGTGCTGACCGCGATGCGGAATGACGAGAGCCGAACCAGCACCGACTACCGGGTATTTGTCTGTGGTCGCACGGCTGTGTTTTCACGCGGAGACCAGGACTGGTTCAGTTGGCTGGCTACTACTGCATGACGCGGATGACTCGGCCGCATGCGACCGTGAACTGACACTGTTCCAGGGAGACACGCCGCTCTACAGCACTCGAGCCAACGGCTACGGTGGCTTTACCTTCGAGGCCGCCGCAATTGGTATGTACCGGCTCAAGATCGCCTTGCCGGACGCAGAGCAACGGCTTGAACGCGTCCCTGCTCGTATCACCGGCTGAGTACGCACTCGCCCTCGTGGGCAGTCAACTCGCGGGAACCAGCCGATGTTTCGGATGCCCTGGGCCTCGGCCGACCTCGGATCCGATGCGCATCGAGCGATACCTGCCCCAAGCACGGGTGCTGTCCGTGTGCGACGTGGTGATGTCGCATTGCGGCTCCGGAACCATGCTCGCCGCGCTGGACAACGGCTTGCCAATGGTGAACCTGCCGGTCAGGATGGATCAGCCGGAGAAGGCGTCGCGGTTCGCCTGGCACTCCCCGATCCCGCGTTTCGACGGAACGCGGAACGCATTCAGCGCGAGATCCACGCGTCGCCATCGCCGAATGACGTGGTCGACGTGTTGGAGAACCTGGCGCGGGGATGTACGCGCGGCACGCGAGTCTGGACCGCCAACCAGGCCAGCCCCGAGAAGACCAGACTGTCCAGAACGACATAGTTCAGACACATTCCAGCCAGGATGCCGCTGATCGACGCCAGCCAGAGTGTGACCTGGCCGCTCAGCAGGAGTAGCGTGGTGATGGTGATTGCGACGCCGGATGCACCAAGTGCCGCCAGGTTGTACAGCCACCACGTGCTGTACGGTCTGTCGCGCCAGGTCAGGCGCCGATTCAGCAGGTAGTTCCACAGGATCGCGACTTCGGTGGCGACCCAGAGCGGCCATCCCAATTCACCGGACCCCAGCGCCTGCAAGGTGAGCAGCGTACCGGTGTTGACCAGCATGCCGCTCAATCCCACGAGGCCGAACAGTGCGAAACGCTGGACACCGGTGAGACTGAGCAGAAGCATCAGGATGTGGCGTAGCACGAGCAGTCCCTGTTGCATGCAGGCTTTGCTCTCACCATCCGCGCGAGGTAAGAAGGTATACGGGATCTCGGTTACACGCCGGGCACGGCCGCGGACAAGGACCTCGAGCGAGATCTTCCAGCCAATGGGTTTCAATTGGACTCCCTGCACGAGCGATCGCCGAAATAGGAAGAAGCCACTGAGCGGGTCAGTCACGCGACGCACTGGGGTGAGCAGAAATGCAAGACGGGTGAGTAGTGCCAGGCCGAGCGAAATGGCTTTGCGACTGGTGCCGTTAAGCCCTTGCGGACTTCCGCCAGGCAGGTAGCGTGAGCCGCCGACGTAGTCAGCGCCCGCCTGCTGCGCCGCGGCGAGCATGGGCGGTATCGCCTCTGGAGGATGCTGCCCGTCGGCGTCCATGACGCACACGTAGACGCCACGCGCCGCGCGGATACCGGCGACGACCGCGGTGCCCAGCGTGCGCTCCGCGACGGAGCCGCGCGGTCGGTGCAGAACCACCAGCCGTTGGCTGCCAAGCTCGCGCTGAACATCGAGCAGCACCTCGAGCGTGTTGTCGCGATCGGAGTCGTCGACGACGATGATCTCGAAATCCGTGCCCGACAGTACCGTCTGCAGCTGGTGCAGGAACGGACCAACGGTCCTGGCCTCGTGACGTGTGGGGATGACGACGCTGAGAAGTGGCGGGATCACTGCACTTGTTCCGGCTGAGAACGCGAAACCCGCGGGAGCTTCAACCAGGAAGAGCATGAGCCTGGTGGGCAAGCGTATCGTAAAGACCGGGTCACGACGCTGTCGAAACACTTCGCGTTGAACCCGATTGCGAGCGGCCAGTGCAGGTAAGAGACGGCGCCCTGTGCTGCTGAAAGCTTGCTCCGTCGTCCACTCGGC
Organism: Chloroflexota bacterium; assembly: GCA_019247515.1. GTDB lineage: Bacteria > Chloroflexota > UBA6077 > UBA6077 > CF-72 > CF-72. Next base: position 29,531 of record JAFAOS010000418.1, read on the forward strand.
TCTTCGACTCCCATGGCTCGATGCGTCGGCTGATTGCTTGATCGGCTGCTCACCGTCGGGATCCAGGAGCCCAAACGCGTGGACACGGACTTTCCGGTTGTCGGCGAATTCAACCGCGATTGCCGAAACGAATTCCGCTATTGGCTCAAACACGTGCACATGCGGGCTCTACACATGGGTTGTCGATGAACCAGTCGAGCACGCGTCGTTTTGACGGCATCTGACTCGAAGCGCCGGCGCACGCGTCAGATCGCGGGCCAGACCACTGTAGCAACTGTTCTGTTTACAACACGTTCTCTTGTACGAACATCTGATTGGAGCAATGGATCATTATGGACAGGACGGCGCGTCGGCCAAAATAGCTGACGGACGTTTTAGAATCCGAGGGCGGTTGGCGATCTGGTAATGTCGGGCAGCCATGCGCCGCACCAGTATGGCTAGCCACAGCAAGTAAGAAATTGAGTAAAGTACGCCCGCCCAGAACACTCCTGGCAAGCCGAACAAGTACGCGCCACCAATGTTCAAAGCAACGGCGAGCATGGCGGTCAGGACTTTGGGCGCCAGCAGCGAGCGTGAGTCACCGAGCACCATCGGTACGAGCGAGAGCGTCTGGGCCACGACGAACAGTCCACTGGATAGGACCGCGACGGGTAGGAATGCGGAAACGCTCTGGTACTGGGCTCCCACTGCGAGCGCGAACAGTTGCTGGTGGAGCAGCATCGTCGTCAACGTCAGCAATACCACAGCTGCCGCCAGTCCGAGTGCAAGTGCTGCGCACGTCCGGATAGCAGCCTGCGTTCGCACTGGATCAGAGCCGGCGCCAGCTTGGGCGTACGCGATGGGTGCAGCAACCTGGAACAGCATGGCGCCGATCAATGTGAGCGGATACGCCCCCAACTGGGCGACAATTGCGTACAGGCCAACATCGGCGGACGAGCCAACTAGCTGGACGGCCCACCGGTCGGACGACATCTGCAGCCAGGTAAACAGGCCCCAGATGCCAAATGGCGCGGCATAGGTCAGCATGCGGAGCTCGACAGTGTGCGTCGCGGCAGAACTGCTTTGGGACAGCCCCAATCGCCGGAGGGTGCGGCGAAAATACCAGAATTGGGAGCCAAGAATCGCGCTGCTCGCCAGGCAGTACGCGACCATCCCAACCCAGCTCGCCTGCAGAACAGACGCGATCAGCACCACCGCAAGGACCGGGCGTAACCATTGCCGGATTCCCTGGTGGATCGCCACGACACTTCGCTGGCGTGCGGCGTTCTGAACTCCGTCGAGGATCGACTCGCAGCCGCTCAAGAACCCAAATAACACCGCTCCCAGCGTGAGCGGTAGCCACTCCGTTCGTCCAACAAGCAGCAGCGCGCCAGCAGCGATGAGGCCGATGGCCACCATCAACCCGGCGGCACTCAGGGTCAGTCTACGAAGCGCGCTGAAGAATGCGGGCGTCTGGCCTGTCTCGCGGGCCGGCGCGAAAAAGCGCTCCGCGGCGTTGACGAGCGGCCCCAGGATGACCTGGAAGGCGAGCGTGGCAGCGGTCAGGGCAAGTGCGAGCTCGCCATACGTGCCCGGGTCGAGCACGCCAGTGAGCAGGCGCACTCCGATGAGGGCGCCGACGGCGCCGACGAGCTGTCCGCCAGTAATCCAGGCGGCTTCTCTCCAGGCGCCCCAGCGGGAAAGAGCTCCCGACCAGGTCTTCACCGCCGTCGCGGTCAGTTGAGGCACAGCACCGCGCGACGGAAATGCTCCAGGGAGAATCCAGCATAGCCGGTCCGAATAGCCTTGCGGAACATGTCGCACGCGTAGGCCGGATCTGCGCCAATGACTTGAAGGACACTCCCCACGCCGCGAGCACGCCTGTCGCTCTGCAGTGTTGCGGCTGCACGCGCCAGCGCCAGCTGAGCTCGGCCGCGGCGTGACAAACGCTCACCCGTATTCATCTCGGAGGCCCAGCCCAGAATTTCAAGAGCGCCAGCCGGGTCGCCAACGCTTGCCAGAAACAACGCCCTGGATGCAGCAGCAGCGACGATGAGCTGTGTAATTTCACTCGCTGAACTAACGGCTCGAAGTTCGTGCAGGGTCACTGGCGCGGATCCGGTGATCAGCTGATCGCTAAGACCATCTCTCCGCAAGCGGGCGGCGACCTGCGCGGCCACTGTGGAGATGATTTGCTGTTCTTGCCGACGGCAGGAAACCTGCCCCGGATGGAAACGATAGCGCAATACGGACGTAGGCAGGTTCCCGAGTCGGGATGTTTCGCCGAAGCGCAGCCACAGGTCATAATCCTCGGCGTCCGCGAAGGCAGAGCGGTAGCCACCAAGGTGTTCAAAAGCTGAGCGTCGCATCATCACAGCCGGGTGCGCAAACGCACTGCTGCTTCGAAGGATGGCTCGAATTTCGGCGTCGCTCGACGGGTAACGGACGTCGTAGATGGTTCCGCCGTCGTCCTTCATGACAGTGATGTTCCCGCCCAGGACGCCGAGGCCCGGATCGGACTGCATGCGAGCAACTTGAGCAGCAAGGCGGTGCGCAGCAGCAATATCGTCCGCGTCCATGCGGGCCAGCAACTCGCCACGCGCTAGACTACAGGCGCGGTTGAGAGTTGCCACAAGGCCCCTTCGCACCTGCGTATAGACGCGAACGCGTTGGTCAAGGGCGCTGACGCGGTCAAGGAACTCCGGCGTGCCGTCAGTTGATCCGTCGTCAACGATGACGAACTCGAAGTCCTCGAACGTTTGAGAGCGGATCGAATCGACGGCTTCGGCAAGATACGGACCGCCATTGTGGACAGGCATAACGACACTAACCAGCGGACCTCCCACTTCAGCCCACCTCGAAAACAGCGCCGCGCCTCGGCCCAGTGGCGATGAGATCCGACGCCGGTTGCGACGCAAATCCCATTGTGTTGAAAATCTCGACGAAGCGGTGGACGTAGGTGTGTGCACGCAGCGTGCGTTGGTAACCGCTTTCGGCGATGGCTCTGCGCTCGTCTTCGTGTGCGAGGTAGTGCCGGAGTCGCCGGACGAGTTCGTCCGGGGTGGAAAAGCAGGCGACGTCGCGACCTGGCTTGTAGTAGTCGGAAAGATCTTCAGCCAGACCAGTTAGCGTAAATCCTCCGCAGCCCGGAATTTCGAAATTGCGACCCTTGATCTGCTCTGCATAGCCGGTCGCGGTCGCCGTTGGAGTGCCGCACTCGAGGCGGGCGATGCCTCGAAGCAATGCACCTCTAACTGAATGTGACATCGGGAGTTGGACTATCGTGCGCTGAAGGAGCCCACATGTCCGCGCCTTCAAACCAGGCTTGTTGGACGAGTTCGAAAGATTCAGGTTGACACGACTCTGACCGAAGACCCGGATCATCTCCTCCTGCGATAGACGCCCCTCAGACCAGCCCTTGCCCCAGACACGCAGGTCGATTCCGGCATCGCGCACAAGCTGAACTATGTGGGGTCGATCCCCATGCGGCATGCCGACGAAGGTCGCATCGTACCGGTCAGGCAAATCCAGCTTTCGGTAGAGAAAGTGGTTGCACGCCCACTGACTCTTGATCACGTGCTTGAAGCCGAGTTGGGAGTACCTGGGTAATGCGCTCGCCGCGGTTGTGACGACCCAGTTGAATTTCGGCGCCCACCTGCTCGAGAAGTCGTCGAAGCGCCAGTGGTCGTCACAAAACCAGTTGACGGTCGTGGTCTGCGAATCCCTTGAAATCCGTTGAATCACTGCAGGGTCAAACTCGTCTCGGAAGAGCACCGAGAACATGATGTCCGGTTTTTCAACGGTCACCAGTTCAAGGAGTCGCCGATTCATGAACTCACGTCCACGGTCGCGAGCTACGCTGGCGAAGTCGAAGTAGATCAGGTCGTGGCCCATGTTGAGCAGCGAGTCGAAGAAGTTGTAGTGCTCGAAGCTCAATCCTCTTCGTGGATCGCCATAGTCGTATTTGAGCGCGGCGTACAGGATCTTCATGCGAAAGCCCGGACCCCCGTGAATTGTGACAGGCTTCGGATCAGCATGAAGCCGTACAGCAACGTGAGGAGCAACGCAAATCGTGGCGATGCTCCGCCGTGGCGAACACGAGCAGGTAAGCGCGACAGGCGTCGGAGCAAGAGTCCCGGCGCAAACAATCGCGGGTGATTGACCTGGAGTCGTGTCGCCATCAGAAGGTTGCGCTGCAGGACTTGCCACGACGTCCATGTCAACGTGTTCCGGCTGCTCACCGGGTGTTGCCGGTACCGTAACAGCGGCTTGGGCACGAATGCGCCGGCCAGTCCACGCTCGGCAAACGCCAGCCATAAGTCCCAATCTTCGCAGCGTGCCCTGGCCATGCTCGAATCGTATCCACCGACACGTTCGAACGAGACACGCCGCATCAGAGCGCTGGCGTGAACGTAGTTGCGCTCGGCGAGGCTCTCGGCGTCGAATTCCTCAACAGCATACGACCCTGCTTTTGCACCGAAATATGCAACGCTCGTGTATACGAAATGGATGTCGGCGTGGTGCTGCAATGGGGTAAGGGTCTCTTCGACGAATGTCGGTTCCAACACATCGTCAGCATCCAATCGCATCACGAACTGCCCTCGCGCGACCCGCATGCCACGATTGACCGCGGCGCAGACGCCAGCTCGTGGCTGCGTCAACACCGTGATCGGATACCGGGAGGCCACCTGAGCAGAGTCGTCGGTCGAGCCGTCGTCGACCACGAAGACCTCAACCGGTTGATGGGTCTGGTGGAGAGCGCTTTCGATTGCCTCACCCAGGAACTGGCCGTGGTTGTGGCACGGAATGATGATACTCACGAGCTCGTTGTGGTCGCTCATCGGATGGCCAGACCGCGTTGAGAGCGTTGTATGGATGGGGCCTCGTTTCTCGCGAGCGCGGCGGGGCTCATGGCCGTGAAGAGCACTTCGATGAGGCATTCCGCTAGGCGCGCTGCTCGAGTTGTGGATACCTGGGACAGGTGGAGCTGTGCGTAGTGGAGACGAAGCACGTCGCGATCGGCGGACGTGCGCACCAGGCGAGCGGTTGCGCGAGCCCGCGGAAGGGAGGGCAGCCAGACGATCAGGTCCAGCCAGGCGTAACCTTTGGCAGCGAGATGTCGCGGGCCGCTCATCACCGCCATACCCCACACGAGGATCTCAGCCATGACGAAGACGGGCAGCAGGGCAAGCAGCGTCCGCACGTCCAGAAGCTTGAGCAGCGTCCACCAGCGGTTACGCTCCAGGTAGCGGAGCTTCGCCGGCGAGAAGGCAGGCTGATGATCGTGCAACACCCGTGCTTGCGGAACGGCAATGCACCGGTACCCGGCGAACCGCACGCGCAGCGACAGATCCGTGTCCTCAAAGTACAGGAAGTGGCGCTCGTCGAAGCCACCCACGGCATCGAAGACGTCTTTGCGAATCGCGAAGCATGCACCGCTGACCGCGCTGACTTCCTCTAGCTCCGTGAGGGACTCCGCGGCCTGTCCCCACCCGCGACACGTGGTCAGGCCACTGATGTGAACCTCGTTGCCAAACGCATCTATGTACTCCGGCGAGCGTGCGAGCAAGATCCTGGCGGTTGTCATCCCGGCGTCAGGGACTTCGTCCAGCGCCTCGACGAGTGACTCCAGCCAACCCGGCTGGGGCTCCGTATCGGGGTTCAATAACACAAGGACCTCGCCTTGCGCCAGAGCCGCGCCACGATTGCAGGCCGCACCAAATCCGGCGTTCGCGTCGGCCCGTACGAGAGTCAACCACGAATACCGCTGGGCAATAAGATCAGCCGTGCCGTCGGTCGATGCGTTGTCGATAACGAGGACCTCGTCACTGGGGCCGAGTGTTTGACGTATGGCGTCCAGGCATACGGGGATGACCTGGCGGTGGTTGAACGTGACCACCACGATCGAAGCACGGATCACGACATGCCTGCTTCAGGTACGGCCAGCATAGTGCCGAAACATTGCTCGCATGCTGTGGAGCACCACGCCCACAAATCCGGCCAGCATGCCGAGGAGGCACAGCAGGACGGTGATCAGCGCGTATCCGATGGCAAGCGTGAGGGTCGCTTGATAGACCTGTACCACATACCCCCCCAGAGCCAGTCCGGCCAGCAACGCCAGTAACCCGGGGACACTGAAGAACA
>JAFAOS010000421.1 GCA_019247515.1 Chloroflexota bacterium
TGTCTTGAAACACCCCTCGAGATGCAATAGTTGCGACGCCCACCGCTCGAGTTCAAGAGGCTCTCGCCTGGCCTCGACACGCCCCAGGTCATGCGCCACGCAACCATGCACAGAATGCCCTGGTATGCTTCGGCTCACTTCACCGCCCCCACTGGAGGCCCTGATTGCTGATGTCACCGTTGCGCACTGCCGCCGCGGTTGTCTCGTCCGTGAGCCTGTTGCTGGCCGCTTGCCAACCCGCTCCGCAGGCCGCGCCCACGGCGCCGCCTGCCGCGGCGCCGCCCACAACCGCTCCGGCCGCCAGCCCACCTGCCAGCCCGGCCGTTGTCGCCAGCCCGGCCGCCAGTCCCGCGGCGAGCCCGGCGGCCAGCCCGGCCGCCAGTCCGGCAGCCAGCCCCGCCGCGAGTCCAGCCGCCAGCCCGGCGGCAAGTCCGGCGGCCAGCCCGGCTGCGAGTCCGGTCGCCGCCGCCGCAACCGGCGCCCCCGACCCTGGCTGCCCCAACGACCCGTCGCCGGGCGGCAAGCAGTTGCGCGTCGGCCTGGTGACCGACGTTGGCAAGGTCGACGACCGCAGCTTCAATCAATCCGCCTGGGAAGGCGTGCAGTGCGCCCAGAAGAACCTGGGCTTCACCGACATCAAGTTCATCGAGACCCAGCAGTCAACTGACTACGCCGCCAACATCGACCAGTTCGTTCAGGATGGCTACGACGTCATCGTCACCGTCGGCTTTCTGCTCGGCCCGGCCACGGTCGCGGCCGCCCAGGCCAACCCGAACATCAAGTTCATCGGCGTCGACCAGGCCCAGGACACGACCGTGCCCAACCTGGCCGGCCTGACCTTCCAGGAAGACAAGAGTGGCTACCTGGCGGGTTATCTAGCCGGGCTGTTGAACAAGTCCGGCACCGTCGGCGAAGTGCTGGGACTCTCGAACGTGCCAGCCGTCGAACGCTACGGTGTCGGCTATATCAACGGCGCCAAGGCCGCCAAGCCCGACATCAAGGTTCTGGCCGCGTGCGCCAGCAGCTTCACCGACACCGTGTGGGGCAACACCACGGCCAACCAGATGATGAGCCAGAATGCCGACGTGATCTTTGCCGCGGCGGGGCTGACGGGCAACGGCGCGCTGCTGGCAGTGGCAGACAAGGGCGCGCCCAACCTGGGTATTGGCGTCGACACGGACCAGTGGCTGTCGCTCCCCGAGGCCCAGAAATCCATCGTCTCGAGCGCCATGAAGCTGATCGTGCCCGGCACGTACAAGCTGATCAAGGCCGCCCAGGCCGGCAGCTTCCAGGGTGGCAACTTCGTCGGCGACGTGGGCCTGGCGCCCTTCCACAACGAAGGGCAAGTCCCAGCCGACGTCCAGACGAAGATGGGTCAGCTCAGCGCGGACGTTGCCTCTGGCAAGACGCCGACCGGTTTCACCACGCCGACGGGGAACTGCCCGCAGGGATAATCTCGCACCGGCTGCTAAAGCATGGCTGGCTGGCGCGCGTGGCTGTACGCGCTGATCGTCCCGGTCCTCGCGGTCATTACGGCGCTCGCCATCGGCGCCGTCGTGATCGCCCTTACCGGCGGCAGTGTCCTCAAGGCCTACCAGGGCCTCTGGGAAGGCTCATTTGGCCAGCCGCGGTCGATTTCGAACACCCTGGTGCGCACCACGCCGTACATCTTCGGCGGCCTGGCCGTCGCCCTGGCGTTCAAGGGCGGCCTGTTCAACATCGGCGTCGAGGGCCAGATCACCGTGGGCGCGCTGGCGACCGCCTTCGTCGGCTACGCGGTGAGCGGAGTGCCCTTCCCCGCGCACCTGATCCTCGCGCTTCTCGCTGGCTTCGTCGTCGGTGGGCTGTGGGGCGCGATCCCCGGCTTCTTGAAGGCCTACACCGGCGCCCACGAGGTGATCGTCACGATCATGCTGAACTACGTGGCGATCAACGTGGCGAGCTACCTGCTCGGCGGGCCGATGAAGGACCGCAATCCAGCCGTGGCCATCGCCCAGACAGCGCCCGTGCTTCAATCAGCGCGCCTGCCGCCGCTGCTGCCTGACCCGCAGTATCGGGTGCACTGGGGAATTGTCCTCGGCCTGTTGGCGGCCGTCGTGGTCTGGTGGCTGCTGCAGAAGACGACGCTGGGGTTCGAGATTCGGACGGTCGGTGCCAACCCGAACGCCGCGCGCTACGCGGGGATTTCGGTGGGTCGAACGACGGTCGTCGTCATGGCGCTTTCAGGCGGTCTGGCCGGGCTGGCGGGCGCCCTGGACGTGGTCGGGCTGAACTACTACTACGCGGCGGCGTTCACGGCTGGCTATGGCTTCGACAGCATCGCCGTCGCTTTGCTGGGCCGTAGCAACCCGTTCGGCGTCCTGCCCTCGGCGCTGCTGTTCGGCGGGCTCGCGTCTGGCTCGGCGCGCATGCAGTTCCTTTCGCAAATCCCGATCGACATCATCCAGGTCGTCCAGGCGCTGATCCTGATCTTCGTCGCGGCGCCGACGATGATCCGCTGGCTGTATCGCCTGCGACTGCCGCGCGAAGCCGAGGCACCCGCGACCGGGGACGTCCAGTTCGGCGCCAGTTGGGGCAAGGCCGAGACGTGACGCTGAACGCGGCAGCGATGGCGCGCGTCGGCAGCACCGGGCAGCTCAGGCTGTGGCTGCAGGTCGCCGTCTGGTCATCGATTGGCATCGTCCTGCTCGTCCTGACGGGCGTGCAGTTCGGCCCGGCCGCGACGCTGTCGATCCTGACGGTGACCATCACCCAGGCCACGCCCATCACGTTCGGCGCGCTCACCGGCATCTGCTCGGAGCGCACCGGGGTGGTGAACATCGGCATCGAAGGCATGCTGCTGACCGCGGCCTTCTTCGGCTTCATGGTCGGCGTCTACACCCACAACCCGCTTCTGGCGCTCGGCGCCGCGATCGTCAGCAGCGCGCTGATGGCGCTGCTGCACGCGGTGCTGTCGATCACGTTCCGGGTGGACCAGATCATCAGCGGCACGGTGATCAACATCCTGGCGGTCGGCATCACCGGCTATCTCAATCGCCAGTTGTTCACGGCCGGGGCGCCGCCCGGCCTGGCGGCATTCCCGCGCCTCAACGTGCCAGGGCTGAGCGACCTGCCGTGGATCGGCCCGATCCTGTTTCAGCAGAAGCCGCTGGCGCTCACCGCCATTGTGCTGGTCTTCGTGGTGCACTTCACGCTGTTCCGCACCCGCTGGGGGTTGCGGACGCGGGCGGTGGGCGAGCATCCGCTGGCAGCGGACACGGTGGGGGTCAACGTCTACCGCCAGCGGTACATCAACGTGGTTATCGGCGGCGCGATCGCCGGCCTGGGTGGCGCGTTCTTCACCCTCGAATCAGTTCCGCATTTTGAGCCGCTGATGACCAACGGGATCGGGTTCATTGGCCTCGCGGCGATGATCGTCGGCAAATGGACCCCGTTCGGCGCGTGGGGCGCGGCGCTCCTGTTCGGCGTGGCCGAGGCCATACCCGTGGCGATGCAGATCCAGGGCATCAACGTGCCGTACCAGCTGGTCTCGCTGCTGCCGTACCTACTGACGATCGTGGTCGTCGCGGGCGTGGTAGGTCGAGCGACGCCGCCCGCGGCGGACGGGCAACCGTACATACGGCAGTGACAAGAGTAGATACCCCAGAGGGGACCCTTCTGGGCTCGTCACGTGGCGTGCACGCTGGCGTACTGCCCCTCTGCAGAAACCCATCCGCCACGCGCGACGAGGCTCGACGGCTGCACCAGATCGCTCCCCTTTCGGGAATAGGTACCCCAGAGGGGACCCTTCTGGGCTCCTCACGTGGCGTGCGCCCTCCCATGGAGCCCCTTTGGAGAAAGCCGTCCGCGACGGGCGCGCCCAATGGGTCCCCTCTGGGGAATAACTTCGTCCGTGACTGACCTGCCAGTCCTCGAGGTCCGTGGGATTGTCAAGTCGTTCGGCGCCCTCCGCGCCAACGACCACGTGGACCTCCAGCTCTTCCCTGGCGAGGTCCTGGCGTTGCTCGGTGAAAACGGCGCCGGCAAGACGACGCTCATGAACGTCCTGTACGGCCTCACGTCGCCCGACGCGGGTCAGATCCTGCTCGAAGGACAGGAAGTGCAGTTCGAATCGCCGAAAGACGCCATCACGCGCGGCATCGGCATGGTCCACCAGCACTTCATGCTGATCCCGCCGTTGACCGTCGCCGAAAACCTGATGCTCGGGGCAGAATCGACCGTTGGCCCGGGCGTACTGGACAGCAACAAGGTCCGCCGCCGCGTGCGCGAGCTGTCCGCCAGCTACGGCCTGCCCGTGGACCCGGACGCCCTCGTGCGCGACCTGCCCGTCGGCATCCAGCAGCGCGTCGAGATCCTGAAGGCGCTCTACCGTCAGGCGCGTGTCCTGATCCTGGACGAGCCGACCGCCGTGCTGACGCCTCAGGAAGCCACGGACCTGTTCCGCGTGATGCGCACCCTGGCCACCGAGCAGCGCACGAGCATCGTGTTCATCACCCACAAGCTGCATGAAGTCTTCCAGGTGGCCGATCGCATCGTGGTCCTGCGCCAGGGCAAGGTGGTCGGAACGCTCACGCCAGGCGAAGCGACCGGCGAGTCGCTGGCCGCGATGATGGTCGGCCGCCCGGTGCTGCTGCGAGTAGACAAGGGCGCGCCGCACCCGGGCGAAATCGTGTTGCGCGTCACCAACTTGCGCGTCCTGTCCGATCGCGGGCTTCCAGCCGTCGATGGCCTGTCGCTTGAGGTGCGCGCCGGCGAGATCCTGGGCATCGCGGGCGTGCAGGGCAACGGCCAGACGGAGCTCGTCGAGGCGCTGAGCGGACTCCGCCCCGCGGCGAGCGGCTCGATTGCCCTGCTCGATCGCGACGTGACGCGCTCGAGCGCGCGCCGACTGGTGGACTCCGGCGAGGCACACATACCCGAGGATCGCCAGAAGCACGGTCTGGTCCTCAGCTATCCGGTCGCCGACAACCTGGTGCTGCGCACCTACGAGCGGCCCCCTTTCGCGCGCGGTGTCCAGATCGTGCGCGAGGCGATCGTGCGCTTCGCGCAGCGCCTGGCGCAGGAGTTCGATATTCGCGCGCGTTCCGTTGGCGTGACCGCCGCGACCCTCTCAGGCGGCAATCAGCAGAAGGTCATCGTGGCGCGCGAGCTCACCCGCGGCGGACGGCTGCTCGTCGCCGCGCAGCCAACACGCGGAGTCGACGTGGGCTCGACGGAGTTCATCCATCGCAAGCTGGTCAGCGCACGCGACGCGGGCATGGCCGTGCTGCTCGTGTCTGCCGAACTGGACGAAGTCCTCAGTCTGGCTGACCGCATCGCGGTGATGTACCGCGGCCGCGTGGCGGGTGTGCTCGAGCCGGATGAGGCAACACCCGAGGTCCTCGGCTACATGATGGCCACCGGCCGTCGACCCCAGGCCGACGTTACGCCAACGGAGCCTCGCGTTGGCGGCGCTGCCTGAGCGCCACGCCGACATTCGTTGCCGCGATCTGAGTCGCCGCCAGTCCAAGCAGAATGCAGCCGGTGCCCACCAGCAGCGCGGCGCTGATGGGCTCCTGCAGGAAAATCGCGGCGAGCGCCACGCCGATTGGCGGAATCAGGTACTGAAACCCGGACGCTGCCGCCGCGGGCAGGTGCTTGAGGCCGTAGTACCAGAGCGCAAAGTTGATCGCCGTGCAGCCCACGCCGACGTAAACCAGCAGCAGTTTGATCGAAACTGGCGCATCGAAGATCGGCGCGAGGCCGCCGCTGCCGAGCGTGAGGAGCAGCACTGGCGGGATAGCCGCGCCGCTGGCCAGAGCCGAGACAGTCATCGGATCGCTGCCGTGCATTACCCGTCGGCCGATGACGGTGCCAATCGCGATCACGCCGCTGCCCGCGAGCGACAGCGCCACCCCAAGCGTGCTGATGCCCGAGACACCCGAGGCGAGGTCGGGCAGAAAGACGAACACCACGCCTACCAGCGCGATCAGACTGCCAGCGACCAGCAGTCCTGGCTGGCGCGGCGGAAAAAACGCCGCGGTGCCGATCGCGACCCACAGCGGATGGGTGTTGTTCAAGACGCCGTTGACCGATGCGGGCAGATAGTTGAGCGCCGACAGCGCCAGCAACTGGCTCAACCCAAAGTTGAGCAGACCCAGCAGCACAATGCCCCGCCAGTGGACGCGCAGCTGATCACGCACCGGGCCCACTCCACCGCGGGCGAGGACCAGCGGACTGAGGCAGACAAACGCCAGGGTGACGCGACACAGCATGACGGGCGCCGCGCCCGTGAGCTCGACCGCCGGTTTGGCCGCCGTGTACAGCGAGGCCCATAACGCGGAGGCCACGACGAGGGCGAGGTAGACACGCCACGGCAGGGCTTTGCTGGTCACAAGTTGACCAAGCGTACCTGGCGTGCGGACAATTGCGGGTCAGCGTGGCAGGCTGCGGGTACTCTTCGAGAGGGATGCGGAGGCGGACGTTTTCGGCGCTGATACTCGCGTTGCTGTGGTGCGCCGGCTGCGGCGTGCTGCCCGGCACCGGGTCGGCGCCCGCGTCGACGCCAACCAGCGCGCCTGCCCCCTCGGCCGCGGCGGCGCAGCCATCCGCAGTGCCGTCGCCGTCCGCGGCGGCGTCACCCGTGGCGGCTGCCAGCCCCACCACGGCGGCGACGGCCGCGGCGCAACCAACCGCCGCCGCCAATGTCGTGTACGTGGGGAACACGGACGGCGAGGGCGTCTTTATCCGCAAGACACCCGTCATGGACGACAAGATTCGCGCCTACGCGGACGGTACCGCGCTGACGCTCATCGGCGACGACGTTGACGGCGACGGCCAGCACTGGAAACACGTGCGCACGCCAGATGGCCTGGAGGGCTACGTGCCCGCGCAGTACACGACCAGCACGCCATCGTAGGCTCCCTCTCCCCCTGGGAGAGGGCGGGGGTGAGGGCAACACTTGTTTGTGCGCATGCGTAGCCCTCACCCGCGCTTCGCGCGACCTCTCCCAGAGGGAGAGGTGTGTGTCAGGCGCTTCGCGCGACCTCTGCCAGGGGAGAGGTGTGCGTCAGGGCCGCGGGAACGTCCTGGCGAAGCGCTCGACCAGTTTCCGATCGCCCTCCACTTGCGCCTGGCCCACGTCGGCGCGGCCGTAGACCAGCAGGGCCAGCGTGGCGGCGTCCGCGGTAATCGTGAGGTCGGCGGCGTCGCCACCGCGCACGACGTCGAGCGCGTCCGGGTTGATGGTCACCAACCAGCGCGCCGATCGGTCGTCGGCAACGCACAGTACGTAGCGCTCACCAGCGCCGCGCTCGGCGCTCAAACCTGCCGCGTAGGTCCGCGGCACGTTGCTCTCGAGGAGCGTCGGCAGTAACAGCCGAGCGACGTCGTCCGCCAGCGCCGCGTCGCGGCCGAGCGCGACGTCCAGGTCCCAACCGTGGAAGGTCACCTCGGCCAGGCGATGTGCCGCGTACCAGCGGATCGACCGATTGCCGCGCCGATGGAAGCACACCGTCTCGAGTTGTTCTTCGGACAGACCCTCGTACAGCCACTCGAATTCCTCGGTCACACGCATGAGGGCCTCGGCGACGTCCGCGGGACCGCCTTCCAGTGCGTGCGCGCTGCCTGGCGCGGGCTCGACGCTGCCCTCCAGACCGCGGCGAATGCTGCGCACGAATCCCTCGCCGCTGGTGACGAGGTGGGTTGCCAGGTCCGAGACGCGCCAGGGCGGACAGTTGGTGGACGCGGTCCACTGCTCGGCAGACAGCGGCTTGAGCACAGCCCAGATCGTCGCGGAGCGCTCGCGAATGGCGCTCAGACAGCGGCCGACCCGCGGGTCCGTCACGCCTGATGGCACCTTTTACGCGCGGCCGCTGCAGGCTGCGTCATCCTCGACCGCACGCTTTGCGTACGGCCGCGGCGATGTGGTGTGCGTTCGGCAGCGCGTGCGGCCGCACTTTGCCACTCGGCGTCGGCACCGGCGCGGTGCCCACGCGGACCACGGGCGCCTGCAACGCGCTGGGGCACGCTTCGGCGACCGCCGCCGCGATCTCGGCGCCCAAGCCGGCGGTCACCCACGCCTCGTGCGCGGTGACCAGTCGACCGGTCCGTCGTACCGACGCCACGACGCAGCCCGCGTCCAGCGGCTGAATGGAGCGAATGTCGATCACTTCGACGTCGATGCCCTCGGTCGCGAGTGTATCGGCCGCGCGCAGGCTGGCCGGCACCATGGAGCCGATGGCCGCGAGGGTGGCATCCGTGCCTGGGCGGGCCACGCGCGCGTGGCCAATTGGCACCTCTTCCTCCTCAGACGGGACCGGTCCACGCGGCGCGTGGGCCTGCGACATCGCCTCGATGAACAGCACGGGATTGTCGTCGCGGATTGCGCTCAGCATTAGCCCGTGGGCGTCGACGGGCACGGCCGGCATCACGACCTTCCAGCCGGGGACGTGCGCGAACCAGGCCGAGTAGTCCTGGGGGTGACCGCCGTACGGTCCGTCGCCGACGCGCGTGCGCACGACCAGCGGCACGCGCGCCGCGCCGCCGGTCATGTAGTGGATGTTGGGCGCCTGATTGACGAGTTGGTTCATTGCCGCGGGGATGAACTCGCCGAAACTGATCTCGACGATCGGCCGCTGGCCAAACAGCGCGGCGCCCACGGCCGCGCCCACCATGGCGGACTCGGAGATGGGCGCTTCGCGAATGCGCCGCGGTCCGAACTCGGCGAGCAGCCCGCGGGTGCCCTGCAGCGAGCCGCCCATCGCGCCGACGTCGTGGCCGATATAGAAGACACGGGCGTCGCGGCGCATGGCCGAGGCGATGGCGTCGATGACGGCCTCGGTCTGAGTCAAAAGTTTTGTTTCCCCAGAGGGGACCCCTGGTGTGCGACGGTTCTCGTCAAAGCGAACCCGCTGTGGAGCACGGTTCCTCACGGGGCGAACCGTCGTGTCGAAGGTTTGTCCCCTGAAGGCACCCGGCCAGCGGGCGATGAAAACTGTGTAGCGTGACGGTCGTCACCAGAGGTGTCGACAGACATGTTCGTGGGAGGGGACCCCGCGCGTTTACGCGTAGACATCGTCGACTCCAAGCTCGTCGACCCCGGCGTCCGGGGCAGCTTCTGCCCGCGCCACCGCGTCGGCGACTTCGGCCTCCACGTCCGCGTGGATCGCCTGGAGCTGACCCAGGTCGGCGCACCCCTGCTCGAGCAGCCGGTGCGCGTACAGGTCCAGCGGATCTTCCACGTCCACCGGGTCGAGCGCGGCGTCGCGGTACGCCTGCTCATCCCCCGCCCAGTGGCCGCGCCAGCGCCAGGTGCGCGCCTCGATCAGGCTCGGCCCGTGTCCTGCCCGGGCACGGGCGACGGCTGCCGCCACGCTCGATCGCACCGCGTCCACGTCGTTGCCGTCCACACGCTCGCCGGGGATGCCGTAGCCCGCCGCGCGCGCGGCAATCGAGCCGGCCAGATAGCCGCCCACGGGTTGCGAGATGGCCCACCCGTTGTTCTGGCACACGTACACGATGGGGAGTTGCCAGCACGCCGCCAGGTTGATGGCTTCGTGCACGTCGCCCCGGTTGGCCGTTCCGTCCCCAAACGTGCACACGCAGACCCGGTCGCTGTCCTCCTGCTGAAACGCAAGCGCCGCGCCGGTCGCGGTGCCGAGCGACGTGCCCAGGTCGCCGGCGACCCACGGCACCACGTTCAGCTCCACCGGCCCGTTGAACGGCACCGAGCGGCCTTTGTTGTAGCCACCGGCTTTGCCCAGCACCTGGCAGGCGAGGCGCCACATCTCGGCGCCCCGCATCAGGTACACGCCGAACGGATCGCGGTAGTGCGGCGCCACGGCGTCGTCGGCTCGGAGGTCGATGAAACTGCCGACCACCGTCGCTTCTTCGCCCTCCAGCGGAAACCAGCGCGAGTTGGCCGCGCACAACGCCCGGTCGAGCTCGCGGCAGACGACCAGCCAGCGGTACGTCTCGAGCGGAGCGTCTAACGCAGCGATGGCAGCACCTCGGCCGCCACGCGCTCGAGCACCGATTCCTGCTCCGGGCGCGGTTGATCGATCAGGAACTCGTTGACGCCGGCGTCGGCATAGCGGCCGACCATGTCGCGAAAGGCCTCGACCGATGCCCACGGGTCGCTTGGCATCATCGCCGCCCAGCCGTACAGCGAGCGGACGATGCTCGTCGGGTCGCGCCCCAGGCTGGCACACGCGTCGTCGAGCCGCGCATTGCGCTCGCGCATCTGATCGACGCTGCCGAACGAGTTCCACGTGTCGGCGTAGCGAGCGATGATGCGCAGCATTCGCGGCCGGTGCCCGCCGAGCACCAGTGGCGGGCGCGGGCGCTGCACGGGCTTCGGTCGCGTGGGCGCCTCGTTGAGCTGGTAGTACGTTCCAGCGAAGCTGGTCGTTTCGGCGGTGAGCCAGTTGTGGATCAATTCCACGGCCTCTTCGAAGCGCGCCACGCGTTCGCCGGGCGGCCACAGCTCGAGGCCGAACATCGGATGCTCGGGCTCGTACCAGCCCGCGCCGAGGCCGATGTCCAGTCGACCATTCGAGATGTGGTCCAGCGTCACTGACTGTTTGGCGAGCAACGACGGATGCCTGAAGGTATTTGAGCTGACCAGCACCCCGACACGGATACGCTGGGTCATCGCCGCCAGGCCGGCGAGCAGGGTCCAGGCCTCGAAATACGGTCCTGTTGGGCGACTGGGCTGCACGAAGTGGTCGCAATCCCAGGCGGAATCGAAGCCGAGCGCTTCGAAGCGCTGCCAGCGTTCGACGAGCGTGGGCCAGGGCTGGTTCTGGTCGGTGACGATCCCGAAACGCACGATCCCGGTTTGATTAAACTGGGTCTCAACAATCGGTGTTGTTGTCAGGTCGCGCCGGTTGGCGTATCACAGGTTGATAGTCTCATGACGGTCATGGCGCCTCCGCTGGTGAAGATCCTGGCCGTCTGCGACGAGGTCGACTCGCGACTCTACAGTGGCCGTACGGGACCGGTGCAGCTGCAAACCGCGCCGGACGTGATGATCAGCTGCGGTGACCTGCCCGCCTATTATCTGGACTATCTCGTCAGCAAGCTCGACGTGCCCCTGTACGCGGTCCACGGAAACCACGACGCGGCGCCACCGCTGTACGGCTCGGAAGGTTTCAGCCAGTGTGGCGCGCACTGGATTGGCAGCCGCGGCGTGCGAACGCCCAGCGGCCTGTTACTCGCCGGATTCGACGGCTGTTTGCGCTACAGCAAAGGCGCGTAT
>JAFAOS010000544.1 GCA_019247515.1 Chloroflexota bacterium
CGCATCGAAGACGCCCTGGTTCAGCCCCGCGGTGTCCATGAGCGCGTCGTGCCGCCGCTCGACGGCACTGCGCAGCCGCGTCTGCAGGCCGGGGTCCAGAGCGCCCTGGTGCTCCAGGTGCGCCATGCCGAAGGCCACGTGGCGCGACTCGTCCTGCCGCGCCAGCTGGGTCACCCGCCGCGAGATCGGATCCGGCGCGTGGACCTCGAGGAAGGCCAGCAGATTCAAGAACGTGCCCTCCCCCAGCACCGACAACAAGAACGATGCCAGCGCAAAGTCCGGCTCTTCGAGCAGCGTCGAGAGCGAGGCCCGCCCGCCAGCTCCGGAAACGCCAGGAGGCAGCCCCCGCAGCCCCGCACGTTTTGAGAAAACCTCGATGTGTCGCGCCTCGTCGGCCGCCTGCACCGCCAACACTTGCAGCACCTCGCGGAAGTGGGGGTGGATCCGACCCAGAAACCGCGCGGGTACGATGAGCGCCACCTGCTCGTTCTCGACCAGGTACGTCATCACCTGGACCACCGCCGCCTCCACGTCGGCGGGCAGCGTGAACTCGGCGTCCCAGTCCACCGCCGAGGCGGGGTCCCACTGATTGGCGGCCGCCTGGGCGTAGAGTCGCGGCGCGAGGTCGGCCCAGACCAGGTCCCTGTCCTGGTAGTCGAAGTGGACGGACGGTCCGCCGGTTTCGATCAGCGCCCCGCGCGCGGCAACGCCCCACGTCGCGCCCGGATGGTCGACAATCTCACCGGGCGAGGCGCCGCCGGCCCGCTCGGCGCCCGCCCAGCGCAACGCGGGCGCGGAGCCGCGGACCACGACGCTGCCATCTCGAAACGCGTGACCCTGGTCGCGCGCCCAGGCCCGCAGGTGGACGTTCAGCGCGGGATCGCGCCCACGAACGGCCAGCTCGTCCCCAACGGGCAGCTCGCGCAGCGCGCGCTCGACCAGCAGGTGGCCGCCCCGATCGAGCCCCAGGTCCTCAAGGTCGATAGTCGCGGGCATGCACCTGACCGTGTCGGTCGTAAAAGTCGAAGGTGTCCACGGCGGCCTCGAGCGGGGCGTAGCCCGTCGTCCGACCGTCGCACCAGCGCGTCAGACCCTCCAAATCGAACAGCTGGCGCAGCTCCGGGTCTGCATACGACATGCCCAGCAGCAGCTCACCGAAGCGCTCGGCCGTTTCGCCGTCGACCGCTGGCCCAATCGTCATGTTGCAATGGTCGAACGGTCGCGTCTGAGCGATGACTCGCGTACCGCCAGACGGCAGCGTGCCCTCGCGCGTGAACAGCAGGTGGTTGCCATCGATCATGCACGCGGCGTCGACCTGGCCGGCCACGAGCGCTCGCGCGGCGTCCCGCTCGCCGCCGATATGGTCGCCATGCAATCCGACGCCCACATCGAAGCGCCGCACGTTCACCTCGACGCCTGCGTCGCTCAGTAGCGCCAGCGGCAGGAGCCGCGCCTGGGGCGAATCGACCGCGCCGACGCCGACGAGCTTGCCGCTCAGGTCGGCGACCGACCGCAGCGGACTGTCGGTCCGCACCACGACGACCGACGTCAGATCGCGGTCGGTGTCACGCATGGCGAGCGCGCGCACGCTGGCACCGCGTGCCTCGGCGAGTCGCCGGGCGCGGACCCACGCCAGAGGCGAGTTCCAGGCGGCCTGAATCTGGCCGCTCAGCAGGTCTTCGACCTGCCGTTCGTAGTGGGAGTACAGGAGGTAGTCGAGCGCAAAATCGTGGCGCAGGAACCAGTCGCGGAAGCCGGTCCAGATGGTGACGACTTTCGGATCGTAGGCGACTGCCCCGAGCGTGAAGGTCACGCCGCGGCCCGCGGAGTGGTCATCGAGCCACCACGTCTTCGAGCAGCGGCAGGCCCAGCGTCGCCCGTCCGACGAAGTCCAGCAGCGCGTCGGTCGTCGGCGCCATCACTCGCGCCGCGCGCGCGTCGCGGAAGCGTCGTTCGATACCGAGCTCCTTGCGGAACGCGGCCCCGCCACACAGCTTCATTGCCAGGTCGGTCACCTGCAGCGCGGCTTCCGACGCGGCGGCTTTGACCTCCAGCACGCGCAGCATGGCGTCCGGGCGGCCCGACTCGAGCGCGTTGAGCGTGTCTTCGAGGAAGGCGCGCGTCTGATCGACCTGGCCTCGCAGTCGCGCGAAGTCCAGGCGGACGGTCTGCTGCTGTGCCAGCGTCTGATCCAGGTGGGCGAGCCGCGTGCCGGTCAGGTGCGCGGCGGTTTCGGTGGCCGTGGCTTCCATCAGGCCAAGGCTGAACGCGGCGTTCAGCACCAGGAAGTTGGGCAGGACAAGCGTGAGGGCGACGTCGAGGCCGGCGCCGTCCTGGCCGAGCATGGCCGACTGCGAGACGTGCAGGTCGGAGGCCGCCATCGGCGTCGAACCGTTGCCGCGCAGCCCGAGACCGTCGAAGCTGCCAGTCTGACTCAGCCCGGCGGTTCGGGCGGGAACCAGCCAGAGGGTCATGCCCGCGTCGCCCGTGAGTGGCCGACTCGACCAGACGTAGCTGTCGGATTGGCCCGCGGAGGTCACCCAGCTCTTCTGCGCATCCAGACGCACGTGGCCGTCGACCTCTTTGGCCGTGCTCATTGGCGCCCAGAAATGGCTGCGCGAGCCCACTTCCGAAAACGCGAGCGTGGTCAGGTGCCGGCCGCTGCCGATCGCTTCACGGACGTCGCGCGGTCCGTGGGCTTCGATCACCGGCACGGCGGCGTAGTGCATGAGCACGACCATCGCCGTGGAGCCGCAGGCGCTTCCGAGGCGCTCGATAACCGCGGCGGCAGCGCGGAGGCCGCGCGCCGAGCCGCCCACCTCGGCGGCGCTCAGAATGCCGAGGGCGCCCGCTTGGGCGAGAGCGTCGATGTTCTCGCGCGGAAAGGCTGCTTCGGCGTCGACGCGCCGGGCAGCGGGCGCGACGACGGTGTCGACGACGGACTGGAGGCTCGTCGAAAAATCGGCGAGATCGGACGGGGACTGGGTGACGGTCACGAGTGCTGAGGACCTCCTGCGATCAGACCTGGAGTCTTGAGGACGGATTCCAGACCGCAGTCGGCACTTACCGCTTCAACGCGAGGAGGCGGCCACCGCTGCGGTCTCGACTGCCCGACCGGGCGAACGAGACAACCGATCAGCGGCGTTGCATACGCTTCTCCTCGCTTGACACGACAATCCACGAGGGTACATCACACTCGTCGCGAACGCCGCGTCAGGCCCGATCGGTGAGCCGCGAGATTTCTCGCAACAGGCCGCCCACGCGCGACCTGAGCCGGTCGTTGTCGCGCATGGCCCGAAACCAGCGGGCTTCCCATTCGCGAAGTTTGGGCGTAACGAAGCGGGCCAGCCGCGCCCAGCCTGCCCGAAAGCCTTCGGCGGCGTCCGCGCGAGGATTGACGGCCAGCCAGCGCTTCAGCTCACGCTCGAGCTCGGGGCTGGTATTCGGGCCGGGCGTCGTGACGACATACCGGCCGACAGCCGCCAACTGCTGGCGCAGCTCCTGGAGCTCGTCCTCCAGGAGTAAACAGCGCGAACACCGCGGTGGCCCAGACACGCGGTGCAGTATAGAACGTCCGTTCTATTCGGGTGTCAGCTCGAATACCGCCTGTTCCGAGGGTGTGAGCGCCTCCTGCCCAGTCGACGCCGGGCGCCCGGCGTTGTACTTGGCCCTGACCGGGGCGTGCATCGCCCGCGCCTCGTCTGGGTCGGTCACGTGCCGCGCGCGGACGGGGATGTCCTTGCCGTCCATGTGCAGCACGGCGCGGCCATTGGCGTCGAGGTTCTTCGGCCAGTCACGGGTCATGCCCAGCCCCGAGCGGACGTAGATGCGCCCATCGAGTGCCGTGATCCAGATGATCCTGCGCGATGGCTTGCCCGTCTTGCGTCCGAACGTCGTCAGCTCAACCTCTTTTTCTCGGGCGGCAGTCTCGTAGATGGCGGGATCGAACACGGCAGCCGATCAGCCGGCCAGAGCCGGGTCCAGTTCGGGATGACTGACGAACGCCTTGCGCAGCTCGGTGGTGGCTTCGATCCAGTTGGCGTCCTTCGGCAGGAACGCGCCGCCGGACCGCACCCGATAGACCTCCGGGCTGTCGACGCCTGGCGGGGTCAGGCCGCGGTCGGCGAACGCCCGCGCCGCCTCGATCAGACGCCGGCGGACGCGGATAACCATGACGTCGCTGGTGCCCAGGCGCTCGCTGGTGCGGTCGTAGATCGGCCCCATACTCTCCGTGACGGCCTGGTCCTGGGTGTGGATGCCGGGAATGCCGGTGTAGTCCTCCTTGCGGCGCTGCTTGTCGCGGTCGATGCGGTAGTCGTTGGCGGCGTTGGCTTCCAGACGGAAGCGTCCGTACCAGTCCGTGGTATTCGGCAGCAGCATTTCGCCCGGCCGCTGGCGAACCATGCGCCGATTGGCGTTCACGTTCGAGGACTGCACCTGTGAGGCGCGCGAGCCCATGCTGAAGAACATCATGTGCTCGTCGTCCATGGGCACCCAGGCGCGGACCAGGACCTGCAGGCCAAGGACGCCGGTCGGGATCATCGCGTAGAACGGGAAGAGGAACTGAGCAAAGCGCCAGTACTGCTGTCCGTCGGGCCCGGGCCGATACGCGCCGTACATCGCGCCGTACTCGGTGTCGACCACCTGATAGTGCGGGGCGCGGTCGTTGACGGTGTAGTACGCGAAGGTGTCCGCCCGCGTGTCGCCGGGCTGGACGGCGCCGAGGTGCAGGAAGCCCAGGTGGCTGGTGTCGATGTCGCCTTCGAGTCCCTGGAGCCAGTTGCACTCGCGCTGGATGGCGGCAAGGACCACCTGATCGTCCGGGAGCATGTTGGGCTCGAGGTCGGGCAACGCGGGCGGCTCGGTGCGGGGCCCCATGTAGGCCCAGATGACCCCGCCGCGCTCTTTGCACGGGTAGGCGACGGCCCTGACCTTGTGTTTGAAGTCGGATTCGGCAGGCTCGTTGGGCATGTCGACGCACGTGCCGTCGACGCTGAACTTCCAACCGTGATAGACGCAGCGCAGGCCGGCCTCCTCGTTTCGGCCAAAGAAGAGCGAGGCCCCGCGGTGTGGACAGTGGTTCTGGATGAGCCCAGCGTTGCCGTTGGAATCGCGGAAGGCGATGAGCTTTTCCCCGAGGAGCATGACCCGCACGGGGTCGGAGTCCGGGCTCGGCAGCTCGGATGCGAGCAAGGCCGGCACCCAGTATTCCCGCATCAGGATGCCCATCGGTGTCCCCGGACCGACGCGTGTGACCAGCTCGTTGTCTTCTTTGCTCAGCATTGGCCGACGTCTCCTTCAGTCTTGCGCGTATCGTACCCGCGTCGCGAGCTTCGTGGTGTCAGCTTGGCGGACGATCCACCTGCAGCACCAGCTGGGTCTGGGTCACCACCGCCACGCGGCGCGCTTCGGCGTCACGGATCGTCGTCTGCCACACCATCGTGTTGCGGCCGATGTGCAGCGGCAGCGACTCGCCGATCAATTCCGCGCCGCGCGCGGCGGCCAGGAAGTTGGTCTTGGACTCGATGGTCGTGGTCGCCGCGCCGCGCGGCAGGTTGATCACCGTGCCGATCGCCCCGAGGGTGTCGGCCAGCGACATGATCGCCCCGCCGTGCACGCGGTCGTGTCCGTTGGAGTGCTGCGGCCCGAGCTGAATACGGCCCACCACCCGCTGCTGGTCGGCTTCGAGCACTTCGACGCCGACGTGTTCGGCAAAAGCCGGCACCTTGTAGCGCGGCCGCGATCTCGATTCAGTCATGCGCGAGGTGAGATCTTACCCGCGTACGGGGCTACCATCACACTCGCATGATTACTCGATTTGGCAGTCTGTTCGCCGGCCACGTCGACCTGGATGACCACGGTCTGGCCGCTACGCCCGTGAATGACCGTTGGCTGCCGAACGAGCGGCTGCTCACGGTGTTCGACAAGTCCACGCGTATCGCCCAGTTGATGGATCGGCGCGGCTACGACGTCTTCTGGCTGGCTGAGCACCACTTCCAGCGCGAAGGCTACGAGGTCATTCCGAACATCCTGATGCTCGCGGTGCACCTCGCCCACCTTACCGAGCGCATCAAGTTCGGGTGTGGCTTCAATATCGCGCCGATGTGGCATCCGTTGCGGCTCGCCGAGGATTACGCGGTTGCCGACTACCTCACCGGTGGCCGAGTGGTGTTTGGCGTGGGGCGCGGCTATCACACGCGCGAGGTGGAGACCTTTGGCGCGCCGATGCTCAATCCGGATGCCAACCGCGAGTTGTTCGAAGAGCAGATCGACATTATCTTCAAGGCGTTCAACGAAGCCGCGTTTTCGCATTCCGGCAAGTACTACACGCTGCCCCCACGCGTGCCGTATCGCGGCTACGAGCTCAGCGACCTGACACTGGTCCCGCGGCCCACAAAGTTACCTGTCGAGTGCTACCAGCCGATCGTCAGCGCCAGCCCGCGTGGACTGGAGTTCATGGCGCGCCACGGCATCAAGGGCGTCATTGGTGGCGGCGCGGCGGGCGGCGGCGCCGCGGCGAAGACCGTCATCGCCTGGCAAGAGGCACAGGCACGCCACGGGCGCCAGATGCCGCTCGGCGCGGACCTGGTGGTCGGCATCATGTTCCACATCGCCGACTCGGAAGAGCAGGCGATCGAGGAAGCCCGACCGTATTTTCAGGAGTGGATGAAGATGTTTGCGCCGCTCGGGTTCGTGCCAGGGCTATCGGAGGAGCAGGTGCGCGCGCTGGCCGATCCACGTCTGGCGCCGCGGGCGGACTTGCCCAGCCTGGAGGACGCCGTGCGCGGCGGCGCGTGGTTCGTCGGCCCGCCACAACGTCTGGTCGAGCGACTCCAGGAGCTGCAGGAGCGCTTCCCCGGCCTGGAGGAAGTCCACGTCGGACAGGTCGTCGGCACCGACGAGCACGTCATCCTCGAGCAGCTGGACCGTTTCGCGACCGACGTCATGCCAGCGTTCAAGCGCGCCACCGCTGCCGTCAGTTGAGCGACCCCGCGATCCGCGTCATTCTGGATGTGGATACGGGTGTTGACGACGCGCTGGCCATGGCGCTGGCGGTTAACCATCCGCGCGTCGATCTGGAGGCGGTGATCGCCGTCGCGGGCAACGTTTCGCTGGACCGCACCAGCCGCAACAGCCTGAAAGTGCTGGACTGGCTGGGCGCCACGTCGGTGCCGGTATACGCCGGCGCCGTCGGACCACTCTCCGGAGTCCTGCGCGAGGCGAGTTACTGGCACGGCCAGGATGGTCTCGGCGGAGCCTGCCTGCCGGAGTCATCACGCGGCGTGGAGCCAGATGGCATTGGCTATCTATGTCGACGTCTGATGGCCGCGCCGGGCGAGTTGACGCTGGTGTGCACCGGCCCGCTGACCGACCTGGCCCTGGCTCTGGAGCGCGAGCCGCGCATTGTCCGCCGCGTGCGCGAGGTCGTGCTGATGGGCGGCGCCGCTCGACTGCCCGGCAATACGACGCCGGTAGCCGAGTTCAATATCTATGCTGATCCCGAGGCTGCCGCGCGCGTGTTCGAGCAGCCGTGGCCAATCACCATGGTTGGCCTGGACGTGACCGAACGCGTGCGGTTGCAGCCATCGGATCTGATGCCGCTGGCAGCCAACGATTCGGCCGCGGCCGTGCTGCTGCGCGAGGTGTGTCACTTCCTCTTCGACGTGTGCGGAGAGGATTCGCTGGCGCTGCACGATCCCCTTGCGCTGCTGGTCGCGGTCCACCCGGACCTGGTGGTGAGGCGGCGGCACGACGTGCGTGTGGAAACACGCGGCGCGTGCACGCTGGGTATGACCATCGTTGACTGGCGCATGGACGCGCCTCCGCCCGCGCGGCACACACGGATATGCACCGAGGTCGCCGCCGAGCGCGCCCGGGCGCTCTTCTTCACGACGCTCGGCTTGGGATCGTGACGGCTCACGCGCGCAGCCGCGGATCAAGCACGTCGCGTAGTCCATCGCCAAAGAGGTTGAAGCCCAGCACCAGCAGCATGATCGCCAGACCGGGAAATATGGCCGGCCACGGGTCCAGCTCCACGAAGCGGCGGCTGGCGCTCAGCATCGAGCCCCACGACGCGACCGACGGCGGCGTGCCGAGTCCCAGAAAGCTGAGCGCCGCCTCGGTCAGGATCGCCGTGGACAGGCTGAAGCTGATCTGCACGATCAGGGGCGCGGTGATGTTCGGCAGCACGTGTCGGCTCAAGATGCGGCTATCGCCACTGCCCAGCACCCGCGCCGACTGAACGAATTCCATCTGCTTCAGCGACAGCACGCTGGCGCGGGTCAGGCGCGCGAACGCCGGCGCGTAGACGATGCCAATCGCCAGAATCGCATTGCCGATCCCGGTGCCGAGCACGGCCATGATGCCAATCGCCAGCAGGATGGCCGGAAACGCGAACAGCACGTCCATGCAGCGCATGATGACGGCGTCCGACCAGCCGCCGAAAAAGCCGGCGATCAGCCCGGAAAGTCCGCCGGCCACGAGCGCCAGGCTGACGGAGATGAGTCCGACCTCCAGCGAGACCTGCGCGCCATACATGATCCGACTGAGAATGTCGCGTCCAAATTCGTCGGTGCCGAACACGAAGTACTCGTTCGGCGGGTAGAGCCTCCAGTTCGGATGCGTCTCCTCGGGTCCGTACGGCGCCAGGATTGGCGCCAGCACGGCCACGCCGACGCATATCACGACAATCACCGCGCCAGTCATACCGATGTGGTTGCGGAGCAGGCGGCGTAGCAACGCGCGCCAGGGCTGCTCGGTCCGCGCGACGCCAGGTGCCGCGACCGTGGGCGCCGGCAGGCGCGGCTCAGTAGCGGATTCGAGGGTCCAGCCAGCCATACACCAGGTCCACCGAGAGGTTCACCAGGCAGAAGACCAGGGCAATGAACAGCACGCCGCCCTGCACGATCGAGTAGTCGCGGTTGCTGATGCTGTCCAGGAGAAATCGACCCATGCCGGGCAACGAGAAGATGGATTCGATGATGACCGCGCCGCCGAGCAGATAACCGATCTGGACGCCGATGACGGTGAGGACCGGAATAAACGCATTCTTCAGCGCGTGGCGATACAGGACACTTTGCTCGCGCAGACCTTTGGCGTGCGCGGTGCGGATGTAGTCCTGGCGCAAGACCTCCAGCAGGCTCGAGCGCACCATGCGCATGATGAACGCGGCCACCGCCGTACCCAGCGCGATGGCCGGCAGGATCAGGGTCTGCATGCCGAGCCAGGGATTGTCCAGCAGGCTGACGAAGCCGACGGGCGGCAGCCAGTGGAGTACGAGTGAGACGAACAGGATGAGCAGCGTGCCGAGCCAGAAGTTCGGGATGCTCAGGCCGAACAGGGCGACGACTCTCGAGAGGCCATCGGAGGCGCGGCCGCGATTGGCCGCCGAGATCACACCCAGTGGGATCGCGACGACCAGCGCGATGACCATCGATAACAGCGTCAGTTGAACGGTCACGCCGAAGCGTGAGACGAGATCTGGCAGCACCGGCCGGTTGGTGCGAAACGAAACCCCGAAGTCACCCCGCAGGATATGGCTGAGCCAGTCGACGTACTGGACCGGCAACGGCCGATCGAGGCCAAACGTCCGCCGCAACGTCTCGAGCTGCTGGTCGGTGGCCTGGGTGCCGAGCAGGATCTGCGCGACGTCGCCTGGAATCAGGTGGACGAGCAGAAATACGAGGATGGAGATGCCGAAGAGGACGGGGATAATCGCCAGGACCCTCCGGATGACGTACGTCGTCATCAGGTGGGTCGACGCTACTGGACCGACGCCGTGATCAGGCCCTGCCAATTTTCGTCAGGCATCATCGTGAAGTTGTTCAACTTTGGCGAGTACGCCAGGAACTGGTCCTGGTTCGCCAGGAAAAGGTTCGGCGCGTCGTCCACGATCTGCTTCTGCGCGTCGGTGTACACGGACTTCGCTTGCGCCTGGTCCGTCGCCGTGCGCCCCTCGGCGCCGTCGCTGTCCACCGACGAGTTGGAATAGTTCCACACGTTCGCCGAGCCGTCGGTGCAGAAGAAGAAGCACACCGCGCGGTCCGGATTGGTGCCAGAGCCGTTGCCGCCGACCATCAGGTCCATGTTCTTCTTCTTCCAGTTGTCGACGTAGACGCCAACTTCTTGCGGCTGGACCTCCGCGTCGATGCCGATCTTGAGCAGCTGCGCGCGGATGACCTGGGCCGCGTCCACCTGGTACGAGAGTGTGGACATGGCGATCATCGTCGTTTTGACGTTGCTGACGCCGGCGTCGGACATCAGTTGTTTGGCTTTGTCCAGGTTCGGCGTGTAGGTGTCGAACTGCCCGAGGTCGATCGCCCAGTCCGTCATCGCCGACGGCACCGGGCCGGTCGGTCGCGCGTGGCCACGAAAGACGCTGTTGATGATCTCGTTGCGATCGACGGCATAGCTGATCGCCTCGCGCACCTGCGGCTTGTCGAACGGCGGACGAGCGACGTTCATGCCGAGATAGGCGTAGCTGAGCGTCGGTCCTTCGACGGCCTTGACCGACGTATCGCTTTTCAACGTGTCGTACCCGGCGGCGCTGAGCACGGTGAACTGGATGTTGCCGGTCCGCAGCGCGGCGATGCGCGCGTTTTCGTCGGGCATGATCAGGAAGGTGATCTTGTCGGCGGCCGGCTGACCGGGCACGTAATAATTCGGATTGCGCACGAGCACGGTCTGGGTGTCGGGGGTCCACTCCTGCAGGATGAACGGACCGCTGCCGGCGTCGACTTTGTTCAGGTCGCCGTTGTTGGCGTCCACGACTTCCTTCGCGACGATGCCGGCCCAGGTCGCGGCGGTGTTCACCAGGAACGGAGTGTTCGCTTCCTTCAAGACGATGACGACCGTGTAGGGATCGGGCGCGTCGATGTGGTCGATCGGCGCGAAGAACGACTGGGCGATCGAGGCCGTGTCAGGATTGATGATGCGCTCGTAGGTGTACTTGACGTCCGCTGAAGTTAATTCGTGTCCGTTGTGGAACTTGACGCCCTGGCGGAGGTGGAAGGTGTAGGTCTTGCCGTCAGAGGAGATGTCCCAGTTGGTGGCCAGGTCCGGCTGCGCGCGCATCTGGGGGTCGAGGCGCGTCAGGCGGCTGTACATCAGGTCGAAGACGCGGGTGGCGGCCTGGGCGGGGTTCTTGGCGGGATCGAGGCCGGGCGCTTCCTGGTCTTTGCCGACGACGATCTCGCCGCCGACGGCGTTCGCGGCGCCGGTAGCGGCTGCCGTGGCCGGCGTGGCCGCGCCTGCGGTGGTGGTCGAGGCAGTGGCGGCGGAGGTCGGCGCGCTGCCGGCCGCTCCTGTTCCGGCGGCGGCGGTCGGCGCGGCGGCGGCGGGCACGCTGACCGTCGTCGGGGCCGAGGTCGGCGCCGAGGCGGCGGCCGTAGTGGGCGCTGGCGCAGACGTCGGTGGCGACTCGGGCGCACGCGCGCAGGCCACCACCGTGGCCAACAGGACGACGCTCAGGCTGGTCGTAAATCGTTTTGTCAATATCACCCGCAAAACGTACCCCGCTGCCCCCGGCCGGGCAAGCCGACTAGTCGGCCGCGTTCAACACACCCGAAGCCGACGCGGAGCTCGGCGTCGGCCCGACGAGATATCCGAAACGCTCCCGAAACTGCTCGGGACTCACCTGGATGACGCGGGCAAGCGCCGCCAGCGCCTCGGGCTGGCTGAAGTCCTCGGGTCGCAGCCGCACCATGTAGCGCCGCGCGATCTCATATTGTTCTGAGCCAACGTCGACCAGGCGCACCCGCGTTCGTCCGGTCCGCGGGTCGAGCATCTCGCTGAACGGCTGGGGACGGAAGTGGCCGTCCACCATCATCACCATGGCGTCTGTTCCGCCGTCGAGCAGGTACTGGGTGGCGCAGTAGCCGAGGTCGCGCGTGTACTCCATGTCGTAGGGAATCGGGTCGGCGCAGCGCAATTCGTAGCCAATGTCCTTGGTCACCACGCTGGCGCTCAGGCCGAGCTCCTCGAGCCGCTCGCGGAGCCGAAGCTCGATCACGTCGCCCAGGTGCACTTCACCCAGACGGACGTGATCGTGCTCGTCGCGCTGGAGCTCGCCAAAGACCGCCAGGTCGTCTGGCTCCAGTCGTTCGG
Organism: Chloroflexota bacterium; assembly: GCA_019247515.1. GTDB lineage: Bacteria > Chloroflexota > UBA6077 > UBA6077 > CF-72 > CF-72. Next base: position 12,106 of record JAFAOS010000544.1, read on the forward strand.
CCAGACCTTCGGCGAGTACCGCGGTGCCGTCCTCGCGACCCAGGCTCTTGCGCTTGATGATCGCGCCCAGCAGCACGTCGATCACGTGGGCGAGCCGCACCCGTCCGCTGCCGAATTCCTCGGGAATGATGGTCAGTGTCGCGCCCGCCGCTTTCCCGATCCCCAGGGCCAGGTGGCCGGCCTGGCGGCCCATCGCCACGATCAGATACCAGCGCGTGGTGGTGCGCGCGTCGACCATCAGGTTCTTGACCAGGTCTACGCCCACGTGCCGTGCCGTCTGGAAGCCGAACGTCGGGATGCCGTGGGGCAGGTCGAGATCGTTGTCGATGGTCTTTGGCACGTGCGTGACACGCAGGCGTCCACTGGCGTGGGCCGCGACGCGCATCGCCGAAAACGCCGTGTCATCTCCGCCGATGGTGATGACCTTGTCGACGCCCAGCTCACCCAGTGTTGTGACCACGGCTTCCAGATGGCGTGGATCGCGAGTGGGATTGGCGCGCGAGATACCCAGGTACGAGCCGCCCGTGAAGTGGATGCGACTGACGTCTTCAATCGACAAACTGACCGCATGCTGGGTATCGCCCAGCATCAGCCACCGGAATCCGTCGCGGATGCCGACGACCGGGACGCCGCTGACCAGCGCGCGAATGGTCGCCGCGCCGATCACGCTGTTGATGCCCGGCGCTGGCCCTCCGCCGCACAGGATGGCCAGCCGTTGCGAATCAGGCACTGGTAGGTCCGATCTGAGGTTCTCTTAACATATCCGAGGAGTACGTGGTGGACCGCGGCCAGGAGTTCTTCAATCTGTACAGTCACGACTTCGTGCGCGTGGCGGTCGGCGTCCCCCGCTTGCGTGTTGCCGATCCCGAGTTCAACGCGGCGGAGACGATCCAGCTCATGGAACGCGCCGTCGCGGAACGCGCGGTGGTGGCGCTGTTCCCCGAGCTCGGCATCTCGGCGTACTCGTGTGACGATCTGTTCCACCAGCGCGCGCTGCTCGACGCGGTCGACCACGGCCTGCGCGCGGTCCTGGAAGCGACCGAGCGCCTGCCAATCCTGACGGTCATCGGCCTGCCGCTGCAGGTCCAGCAGCTGCTGTTCAACTGTGCCGCGGTCCTGTGCGGTGGTCGAGTGCTGGGCGTCGTGCCCAAGACGTACCTGCCCAACTATCGCGAGTTCTACGAAGCTCGCTACTTTGCATCTGGAGACGTCCTGCGTCAGTTGAGCGTCGAGATCGCGGGTCAGACGGTCCCCTTCGGCAGCAGTCTCCTCTTTCAGGCGGCTGACCAGCCACGGCTGAGCATCCACGTCGAGATCTGCGAGGACGTGTGGGTCCCGATTCCACCCTCCTCCTACGCGGCGCTGGCGGGCGCCACCGTCCTGCTCAATTTGTCGGCCTCGAACGTGACGGTGGCCAAGGCCGACTATCGGCGGCAGCTGGTGAGCGGTCAGTCCGCGCGCTGTCTGGCCGCCTACCTGTACTCCGGCGCGGGGCCCGGCGAATCGACCACCGACCTGGCCTGGGATGGGCACGCGCTGGTGGCCGAAGTCGGCAACATCCTGGCCGAGTCGCAGCGGTTTCAGGATCGCGCGCAGCTCATCGCCGCCGATCTCGACCTCGAGCGCATCAGCCAGGAGCGCATGCGCCAGAACACGTTTGGGCTGAACGTCCAGCGTGAATCGGCGGCCACCGAGGCCTTCCGCACCGTCAACTTCAGTCTCGACGTGCCCAGCTCCGGTGAGCTGCTCGTCTCATCTCAGCGCTACCAGCGCTTCCCGTACGTGCCGGCCGATCCGGCGCGGCGCGACGAGCGCTGCTCAGAGGTCTACGAGATCCAGGTCCAGGGTTTGACCAAGCGGTTGAAGTTCTCGGGCGTCGAGAAGCCGGTGATTGGCGTGTCCGGCGGCCTGGATTCCACGCAGGCGCTCCTGGTGTGCGCCCAGGCCATGGATCGCCTGGGCTATCCGCGCAGCAACATCCTGACGTACACGATGCCCGGCTTCGCGACCGGCGAGCGGACGCTGGCGCAGGCCCGCCAGTTGATGGACGCGCTGGGCTGCACTGCCAACGAGCTGGACATTCGTCCGGCCTGCTTGCAAATGTTGAAAGACATCGGTCACCCGTTCGCCGAGGGCCAGCCCGTGTACGACACGACCTTCGAAAACGTGCAGGCCGGCGAACGCACCAGCCACCTGTTCCGACTGGCGAACCTGCATCGCGGTCTGGTCATTGGCACCGGCGACCTGAGCGAGCTGGCGCTGGGCTGGTGTACGTACGGCGTCGGCGATCACATGTCGCACTACGGGGTCAATGCCAGCGTGCCCAAGACGCTCATCCAGTACATCATTCGCTGGGTGGCCGATTCGCGGCGGCTGGGTGGCGACGTCAGCTCGACGCTGATCGACGTCCTCGACACGGAGATCAGTCCCGAGCTGGTGCCGGCTGGCGAAGGGGTCGCCCTTCAGTCGAGCGAGGCGATCGTCGGCCCGTACGAGCTGCAGGACTTCAACCTGTATTACACGCTCCGCTTCGGGTATCCGCCGCCGCGGGTTGCCTTTCTCGCGTACTGCGCGTGGCATGCACGCGACGCCGGCGTGTGGCCGGACATTCCGCCCGACGAGC
>JAFAOS010000179.1 GCA_019247515.1 Chloroflexota bacterium
GCCGTGCGCCTGATCGCCGGCAAGATCGCCGACGCGATCATCGAAGGCCGCGAGCAGCGCGCCGCGGTCATCGGCGAAATGCCTGAGGGCGGCCTGACCGAGGAAGATATCGAGGAGATGCCGTCCGAGCTGCCCATGATGACCGAAGAGGACTTCATGATGGACGACTACGACCTGGACGAGGACGAGGACGCCTGAGCCACATGCCCGCCACGACAGCCCAGATCAAAGAGCTCCGCGAAAAGACGGGCGCGGGGATCATGGAGTGCAAGCGCGCGCTCGACGAAGGCGGCTCCATGCCGCAAGCCGAAAAGTTGCTCAAGGAATGGGGCCTGGCCACCGCCGAGAAGAAGGCCGGCCGCGAGGCCAGCCAGGGCGTCATCTTCAGCTACGTGCACGCCGGCCGCATCGGGGCGATGATCGAGCTCAACTGCGAGACGGACTTCGTCGCGCGCACCGACGATTTTCTCAGTCTCGCCCGAGAGATCGCCCTGCAAGTCGCGGCCATGAAGACGAGCCGCGTCAGCTCTCAGGAAACCGAGCCTTCTGAGGACGGCGACGTGCCGCTGCTCGATCAGCCGTATATCCGCGATCCGAGCAAGACGGTCCAGGACCTGCTCAACGAGGGCATCGCCAGGCTCCGAGAAAACATCGTCGTACGACGCTTTGCCCGATTCGAGCTTGGCGGCAGCTGAGTCTCCCAACGGACGCCTGCGCTACCGGAGGATCCTGCTCAAGCTGAGCGGCGAAGCCCTCCAGGGCGCGGCGCCCTTTGGCATTGACCCGGCCACTGTCGACAGCATTGCCCGCCAGGTAGCCACGGTGGTCGCCCGCGGCGTGCAGGTCGGCATGGTCATCGGTGGCGGCAACATCTGGCGCGGCGAGCCGGCCGCCGAGCGCGGCATGGACCGCCCGACCGCCGACAACATGGGCATGCTCGCCACGGTCATCAATGGCCTCGCGCTGCAGTCGGGCATGGAGCGCATCGGACTGCACACCCGGGTGCAGAGCGCGGTGACCATGACCGAGGTCGCCGAGCCGTACATCCGCCGCCGCGCCATCCGCCACTTCGAGAAAGGCCGCGTGGTGATCTTCGTCGCCGGCACCGGCAACCCGTACTTCACTACCGACACCGCCGCTTCGTTGCGGGCGCTGGAGATCGGCGCGGAAGTGCTGATGATGGCCAAAAATCGCGTCGACGGCGTTTACGACGCCGATCCCAACCGCGAGGCCAGCGCCAGGAAGTTCGATCAGCTGACGTACATGGAAGCCCTCGAGCGCCGGCTCAAGGTCATGGACAGCACCGCGCTCTCGCTGTGCATGGACAACAAACTGCCGATCATCGTGTTCGACCTCAGCAACGAGACGAACCTGCCGCGCCTGGTTGAGGGCGACCGCACGGTGGGTACCCTGGTGTCGTAATTCCTGAGAGATATTGTCGTTCGTTTGACCCGTCCGTCACCATCCGAAGGGAGCCGACCCGTGACCCAGACCTCGCTTGATGACATCCTCAAGTCCGCCGAGCATCGCATGACCACGGCGGTCGAGGTCATGGGCCGCGACCTCCAGACAGTGCGCACCGGCCGCGCCAGCCCGACGTTGCTCGATCGCATTCAGGTCGACTATTACGGCTCGCCAACGCCGATCAACGGCGTGGCCAACATCAGCGTGCCGGACCCGCACATGGTCGTGGTGCAGCCCTGGGACCGCGGCATGCTTTCCCCCATCGAAAAAGCCATCCAGAAGTCGGACCTCGGCATCAACCCGACCAACGACGGCCAGGTCATCCGTCTGGTCCTGCCCCAGCTGACCCAGGATCGACGCAAAGAGCTGGTCAAACAGGTCCACCACCGCGCCGAAGAAGCGCGCGTCGCGGTGCGCAACTGCCGGCGCGACGCGCTGGATCACCTGCGCAAGGCCGAAAAGGACGGCGGCATCTCCCAGGAGGATGAACGCCGCGCCCAGGAACGGCTGCAGAAGCTTACCGACACCTACGTCAAGCGTGTCGACGACGTCTCCAGGAACAAGGAGACCGAGGTCATGGAGGTCTAAGCGAACGTGACGCTCGTGGGCGCCCAGCCCGAGTTCTACCCCACCCCGCAGGCGGCACCTGAGGCGCCCCCCGAAACAGTTCCCACCCACGTCGGCATCATCATGGACGGCAATGGCCGCTGGGCGAACCGCCGCGGTTTGCCGCGGTTGGCCGGACACCACGCCGGCACGGAGAACGTTCGCCGTATCACCATCGCCTGCGCGGATGCCGGCGTGGAAGTGCTGACCATCTACGCGTTCTCAACCGAAAACTGGCGGCGGCCCGCCGACGAGGTTTTCGGTCTGATGCGCCTGCTCGCGCAGCGCATCGACAAGGAGGCAGCGGAGCTGCATCGCAACAACGTCCGCATTCGGCACATTGGCGAGCTGGAAGGCATCCAGCCTCGGCTTGCCGAGCGGGTGCGCGCCGCGGTGGCGCTCACGCGTGACAACACGGGTCTGGTTCTGAACGTGGCGTTCAACTACGGCGGGCGTCACGAGATCGCCCGCGCGGTGCAGCGCATCATGCAGGCGGGCGTGTCTGCAGACAATCTCACCGAAGAGCTGATCGACCAGTATCTGGATACCGCCGGCCTGCCGGACCTTGACCTGGTCATTAGGACCGGTGGCGAGATGCGCCTGAGCAACTTCCTGCTGTGGCAGGCCGCATATGCCGAGTACTATTCCACTCCGATATGCTGGCCCGACTTCGGGCGCGAGGAGCTGTACCAGGCCTTCGCGGAATTCGGGCGGCGAGTCCGACGGTTCGGCGGTCTCAGCTAGTCGGACCTCTGACCCTTCGGGTCATCAGCGGCTTTGTCGCCGTGCCGTTGCTGCTGGCGATCGCGTATCTCGGCAATCCGATCTACGGCATTTTCATCACCGCGGCGACGGCCTACGCGGCCATGGAGGTCCGCTCGATGCTGCGCAAGGGCGGCTACGCGCCGCTGGACTGGCTGCTAGTCGGCCTGGCGGCAGCGCTGCCACTGGCCGCCTGGCTGAGTGGATTCTGGTCGATTCCGTTTGCCTCTGGTTTTCCCGATCCTGTCCTGGTCCTGACGATCGCGCTGGTCGTGAGCCTCGCCTGGCTGGTGGCGCGTCCGACGGAGCGCGCCCTGGTGGACTGGGCGATCAGCCTGTCGCTGGCCCTCTATCTCGGCGGCTTCATGCTGTTCTACGTGCCGCTGCGTGCCGAGCCATCGGTCTTGCCCGGTTTCTGGGTCATGGCCCTGCTGGTGCTGAGCTGGGTGTGTGACAGCAGCGCCTTCTTCGTCGGACGTGCGTACGGGCGGACACGTCTGGCGCCGGCCATCAGTCCGAACAAGTCCGTCGAAGGCGCCCTGGCCGGGCTGGTCGCGCCGGCGCTGGTCGGCCTCATCGTCGGCATCCCACTGGGGGTGCCGGCCGTGGTCCTGGGTGGCTATGGCCTGGTGATTGCGATCGGAACAATCGTGGGTGACCTGATCGAATCGCTCATCAAGCGCCAGACCGGTGTGAAGGATTCGGGCGTCCTGATCCCCGGCCATGGTGGACTGCTCGATCGCATGGACAGCCTCCTGTTGTGCGCGCCACTGGCGGTTCTGTATCTACGCGCGCTGTCCATGGTCGCCGCGTGAAGCGGATCGCGCTCCTTGGCAGCACCGGCTCCATCGGTCGACAGACGCTGGACGTCGTGCGCTGGCATCCGGACGAATTCGAAGTGGTCGCCCTGGTGGCCGGTCGGCCCACGTCGCTGTTCGAAGCTCAGGTCGCCGAGTTCTCGCCGCGCCAGACCTGCCTGACAAGCCGCGACGGCGCGGATCCGCTGGTCGCGTTCGCCACGGATCCGGCCACCGATCTGGTGGTCATCGCCACAAGCGGCACTGTTGGATTTCGTCCGACCATCGCCGCGTTGCAGGTGGGCAAGGCCGTCGCGCTCGCCAACAAAGAGACGCTGATCATGGCCGGCCACCTGGTCACCGCCGCCGCGAACTCCACCGGCGCGGCACTGTTGCCAATCGACAGCGAGCACAGCGCCATCTGGCAGTGCCTGCAAGGCGAAGAGCCCTACGCCGAGCGAGTTCGGCGGCTGTTGCTGACAGCCTCGGGCGGCGCGTTCCGCGACCGGCCGGTTGCCACGCTGTGCGACGTGAGCCCGGCCGAAGCCCTCAAGCACCCCACCTGGAGCATGGGACCCAAGATCACCATCGACTCCGCGACGCTGATGAACAAGGGCCTGGAGGTCATCGAGGCCCACTGGCTGTTCGGGCTCGGCTTGGACCAGATTGATGTGGTGATCCACCACCAGAGCGTGATTCATTCGCTGGTCGAATTCGTCGACGGCTCGGTCAAAGCGCAACTGGGGTTGCCGGACATGCGGCTGCCGATCCAGTACGCGATGGCCCATCCTCGGCGCCTGTCGACGCCGGTAGACCGCCTCAACCTGGCGAGTGTGGCGCAGCTGACCTTCGGCCCGGTGGACGCTGCCAAGTATCCGTGTCTGGGGCTGGCGTACTTCGCGGGCCGCTCAGGCGCGACATACCCGACGGTGTTGAACGCCGCGAACGAGGTGGCCGTCGCCCGTTTCCTGGACAACGACCTGAAGTTCATGCAAATTGCCGAGCTGATCGACGCCGCGCTGCAGGCCCACCGCCCGTGCGACGCGCCGTCGCTGGACGAGGTGCTGGCCGCCGACGGCTGGGGCCGCGCCTTCGCCAGGTCCTGGCGCCGCTAGACGTCCGTGTCAATCCTCGGGAAGGCACCGGTTCGATTGTTATGATCCGTGGCAACCCGCCCCAGCAGCCCGCATGAACATCCTCTGGTTCGTCCCCATCCTCAGCGTGATGATGTTCGTCCACGAATTCGGACACTTCATCACCGCCCGCATGTCGGGCATCACCGTCCTCGAATTCGGCTTCGGCCTGCCCCCACGCCTGTGGGGCTTCAAGCGCAACGGCGTCATCTACTCGATCAACTGGATCCCGTTCGGCGCCTTCGTCAAGATGCTCGGCGAAGAGGACCCGTCGGCGCCGGGCAGCTTTGCAAGCAAGCCGCGCGGCATCCGCGCCATCGTGCTGTCCGCGGGCAGCGCGATGAACTTCCTGCTCGCGGTCGTCGCGTTCAGCATGGTCTACATCGTCGGCGTGCCCGGCGTGGCGCCAGACAGCGCCGTCACCGTCGCCGAGGTCGCGCCCGATAGCCCTGCGCAACAAGCCGGCCTGCAGCCGGGCGACGTGATCGTCGGTTTCGACGGTCAGCCCGTCAACGTGCAGTCGTTCCGCGACGCCACGACGGCTCACCTCGATCAGCCAATCCAGATCGACGTCCAGCGCGGCGAGCAGACGCAGACGGCCACGCTCACACCCCGTTCAAACCCACCCGACGGCCAGGGTGCGATCGGCATTGTGATCTCCGGTGGCCTCATACGCCTGAGTCCGCTGGTGGCGCTTCAGCAAGGCCTCAACCAGACGGTGCATGTGATTGGCGTCACCCTGAGTGTGCCCAAGATGCTGCTTGAAGGCACGATCGCACCCAGCGACGCGCGCCTGGTCGGTCTGGTCGGCATGGCGCAGGCCACCTCCGAAACGGTGTCGTACGTCGCGGACACTGGCTTCTGGTATCCGCTGTTCGTGCTGACGGGTCTGTTCAGCGCTGGGCTGTCGATCGCCAACATGCTGCCGATCCCGGCTCTGGATGGCGGGCGGCTGTTCTTCGTGATCCTGGAGTGGATTCGGGGCCGACGCATTCCGCCCGAGCGGGAGGCCGCCTACCACTTCGTCGGCATCGTGGTGTTGCTGACGATCATGGTCATCATCTCATTCAACGACCTGCTGTCGCCGATGCCGGCGATCAACTGGGGCGGCCCAACCCCAACTCCTTAGCACCCCGGACGTGGCGACGGGCCCACGGCCGGCCGATACTGTTGGGTACCACGATGCTTCTGGCCTCACTGCCGTACACGGCGAGTCGTTTCAAGTACCGGCGACGCAAGTCCCGCGAAGTTCAGATCGGCACCGTCGCCGTCGGCGGTGCCCAGCCCATCCGCGTCCAGTCGATGACCACGACGCGGACACAAGACGTCGAGGCGACGCTCGCGCAGACGGTCCGACTCGTCGAGGCAGGCTGTGAGATCGTGCGCATTACCGCGCCGACCGCGTCCGACGCGAAGGCGATCGGCGAGATCAAACGCCGCCTGAGGAGCATGGGCATCCAGACCCCGCTGGTAGCCGACATCCACTTCAGCCCGGCCGCGGCGATGGAGGCCGCCGAGCACGTGGAAAAGGTGCGCGTCAACCCGGGCAACTTCGCCGACCAGAAGTTCTTCCGCGTGCGCGAGTACTCCGACGCCGACTATGCCGCGGAAATCGAGCGCATCGAGGAA
>JAFAOS010000545.1 GCA_019247515.1 Chloroflexota bacterium
CCGCCGGCCGCGTCTCGCCCAGCTCGTTCAGCGCCGCCCGACCGACGTGCCGAGCCGTCGCGTCCGGGTAGTCGAGCAGGTCCAGCGCCGACAGCGGCTGCGGCGCGAGCGGGTAGTGGGGCGGAAACGGCCAGCCCTCGTCGACCACACGTAGCAAAACAGCGTCACGATCGGCGGCGTCACCCACGAAGTCACCGTCGATGTCCAGCCGGTTCAGCAGCTCCTGCAAGCCTTCGAAGGCCTCGCTGGACACGTACGCATCCAATATCCAGGTCGGCTTCGTGGCGTGGCTCAACTCGTTCCAGCCGTACGCCGCAGCAGCGCTTGCGCCAGTGCGCACGAGGGCCGCATCCTGCTCGAGCTCGACACGGAGGTGCTTCGGGATCTGGCGGACGATGAGCGTGGCTCGCCGGCGCAGCCGCGGCGCCAGGTCAACTAACCGCTCGCGGGCAAGCCGGGCGCGAGTCCGCGATAGCTCCTCCGCGTACTCGAGTAGCCCGACACACTTGTCTGAAAACGGCTGGTCACCGCAGGCGAGGCCGATCAGCGCCCAGGCGTTCCGCGCACTCAGCGGCCGTCCGCCGTAGCACCCGGCCACCAGCCAGCGCTCGACGCTCGAGCGATCGATGCGCAGCGGGCCAGGCCCGGCCAGATCGTCGTCTGCTTCGGCGGCGACCAGGTCGCCCGAGCGCAGCAGAGCGTAGACGCGCGTCCGATCGCGGCCGAGCAGTCTGGCAGCCTCGGCGACGCTGAGCGTCGGATCCTCGTCGACGAACACTTCGGCGGCCTTAGCGACGACCGAAGCGTCCGTGGCGCGTGCCGCGCGCTGACGCCCACGAGTCTGCGCTGGTGCAGGCCGCGCTGTGGCCCGTCGAGGGTTGGCACCGGCCGCGCCCTCGAGCTCGTCCGCTACATCGTCGGTCTCAGCGCCAAACGAAGGCGTCATGCGTCGACCTCAGGAACCGAGCCACACAACCCACTACCGTCCGAAGGACAACGAATGCGAGTTCAAAGCCACTCCGCAACGCCATCGTACACGGAAAGCATTCTTTGAAAAATTGACACAACTCGCAACAGGATCACAGGTGCACCACATACGTCCGAGAATGTACTTCTCGGAACCTTGCTCATCGCGTGTGTAGTACCCTGCTTTTGTGGTCGCGCTGCCGTCTTTCGAGCTCGAGGACGACGATTCTGCTGCTGGTTCGAGCGCAGCCCAGGCCTTTGGGGACGCCACCGCGGCCGACGCAGGGTCGGCGGGGGTCGAAGCCAGGGGCACAAGGGCTCCTGGTGCGCTGGCCCAGTTCGCCGATCCCGCTGAGCGCGCCCACGCCTACGCTGGCCGCTCCAAATCCGACGCGACCATTCGCGCCTACGCCGCAGGCTGGCGTGATTTTCTCAGCTTCTGCGAGCAGCAGGGCGCCGAGGCGCTGCCGGCCTCTGACCAAACAGTGGCTGCCTACCTGGCCGATATGGCCGACCGCGGCGCAAAGGCGGCCACGATTGCCCGTCGCCTGGTGGTCATCACGCAGGCGCACAAGGCGGCCGACCTGTCCTCGCCGACTACGTCTTCGCTGGTCAGCCGCACCCACGCGGGTATTCGCCGCACGCTCGGCACGGCACAGAATGGCAAGGCGCCCGCGCTGGTCGACGACCTGAAGCGCATGCTCGACAAGCTTCCTTCGACACGCGTGGGACTGCGTGATCGGGCTTTGCTGCTGCTGGGGTTCGCTGGTGCGTTCAGGCGCTCGGAGCTCGTCTCGCTCGACGTTGCCGACCTGGACTTCACGCGCGCCGGACTGGTTGTCACGTTGAGAAAGTCCAAGACGGATCAGGAGGGCAAATCGAGGCGGCTGGGAATACCGTATGGCGCATCTGAGCAGACGTGTCCAGTGCGTTCAATCCAGGCCTGGCTCGAGTCGGCGCGCATCGTCGACGGGCCGGTATTCAGGTCGCTGGATCGCTTTCAGCGCGTGCAGACCGGGCGGCTCTCGGATAAGGCCGTTGCGCTGGTTGTTAAAAGGAGGGCGAAAGCCGTAGGGCTTGACCCGGCGCGTTATGGTGGGCACTCCTTGAGGGCGGGCCTGGCCACATCGGCGGCTGCGGCGGGGGCGAGCGAGCGGGTGATTATGTCTCAGACCGGCCATCGCTCTGCCGACATGGTCCGTAAGTACATTCGCGAGGGCAACCTTTTTCAATCGAATCCCGCCGCCATGGTTGGTCTCTGATGCCGTTGTCCACCAACAGTGTGCCGGTGCAGTCTGCCGAGGCACAATTCTGCAACGCATTCCAGATGCGCCGGTGGACATTCACGTATGGCAAATGAACCGCGACAGGGCGGGGCGGGCACGCTCTCGGTCGAGGAATACATGGCCCTGGAGCAAACAAGCGGACTCAAGCACGAGTACGTTTTGGGTCAGGTGTACGCACTCGCCGGCGCCAGCGAGGATCACAATCGCATCGCGCTGAACGTCGCCGCCGCGCTCTTACCTGCGGCGCGCGCGACAGGCTGCCGCGTCGTTGGCTCCGATCAGAAGCTCCAGCCGGGTAATGACCTCTACTACTACCCGGACGTGCAGGTGCTTTGCGATCCAACGGACGACGACCGGCTCGTCAAGCGTCGGCCGTGCGTCATCGTCGAGGTGTCGAGTGAAGGCACCGAGGCGACCGACCGGCGCGAAAAGCTGTTGGTCTACCGCGGCATATCCAGCCTGCTGCTGTACCTGATCGTGGCTCAGGACCGACGCGAGGTCACCGTTCATTTCCGTGATCCCGCAGGGACCTGGCAGACGCACCAAGCTCTCGGCACGGACAGCATCGAGATTGGCTGTTTGGGCGATTACGAGCTCAGCCTCCAGGCCATTTACGAGGACGTGCTGTCCGCCTGAATGTGCAAGGCGACGTCTCCGTCGACCGCTCGGCCTACATAGCGGTCTCGTCGACGACACCATTTTGTCCTTGGCTTTGGCATGTGGGGCGTCGTGTATCAGGGTTCCACACCGGACGTTCTTCGATTGCAATGCGTCGCAGGCCACGTTGCTTGTGATGGATCGAGCGCCGAAGAAAACGGCGGGCCGCGTGATGGCACCGCCTGACGACCTGCGGCGCAGCCTCGCTGAGTTGGCGCCGCGTGGCCTCAAGCTTCGACCTGCTGACAGACCGAGGCAGCACGGACACGTAGCCGCTCCTCCATGCCGCAGCTCCAATAGGCGTGACTTGAAACTGTGAGCCCGCCAACCTCACCCGGTATATCAAATGCACGTCAAGCGTGCTCGGGCATGCTTACAAGCCTGTAAACCGCAGGGCGTGAGCGCTCACCGCCACGTCGGGTCGCGGATGTAGCGTTCGAGAATGTTGGCACTGCGGTGGCGGGTCTCGTTCATAATGCTCCGCTCGGTCGCCCCGCCAGCTACAGCCGAAATGGCCAGTCCGGCTCGTAAACTGGTCAGGACCACAGCGTCTTGGACGCGAGATCAGCGCCTTGCCGCAAGGCTCGCAACTTGGCCCAGGCAAGTTGCGGGTGGATCCGCCCACCGAAACCGCAGTCGGTGCTGGCGATGACATTTTCGCGGCCAACTATCTGGGCATACCGCACGATCCGGTCGGCGACGAGCTCAGGATGCTCGAGCACGTTGGTCGCGTGACTGACCACGCCAGGAATCACAATCTTGTCCGACGGCACCTTTAAGTCGCGCCAGACCATCTATTCGTGCTCGTGGCGGACGTTGCCTGCTTCAACGGAATAACCCTGAGCATTGACCATCAGCAGCAGATCTATGACAGCCTTCAACTCGAGTCGGTGCTGTGTGGGCCTTGCCGGCTCCCCCAACAGATGTGAAACCGGACGCGGTCCTGCGGGATGCCCTCGAGCGCATGATTGACGGCGTCCACTTGAAAGGCGGCCCACTTGCGGTAGCCGGATATGTCGGCCGTCTGTGAGAACCACCAGTCGTACAGACCCACAAGCGTCGGATCGTCGATCTGGAGGACGAATCCGGCATCGACGATCGCGCGATACTCTTCACCGATGGCCTCTGCTACTGCCCACGTGTACTCCTCCTGGCTCGCATAGTGGGAATTGGGCAGGATCTGCAGTGTCGCTGGTGACACGGCGGTCATAAACAGCTGGCGTGGGTTCACACGGTCGAGCGCGTCTTTGAGGTCGCGGACGTCTCGCTCGATCAACGCCTTGCCGGTGTATTTGACCGGCCCGGTGCACACCATCT
>JAFAOS010000346.1 GCA_019247515.1 Chloroflexota bacterium
CCCAGGTGGGTGTAGGAGGTCGAGAAGTATTTGAGCCGCCCCGGCACGCGGGCGACCCCTTGCACATCTCAGTCTTTGAAGGGGCGCTGACCCGCGGACGATATGCTGTCGGTCGGATTCAGGCCCGGTGGCGCAGCATCCGCAAGCGCTCGTCCAGGCGCTGCGCTGCCTCGATCTGCTCCGATTCCAACCCCTCGTCGTAGTAGTCGAGCATGGCCGCGTCGCGGTGGCCGGTCATCTTCATCGCCAGGCAGTCGCGGGTGCCGCTCGCTCTGAGCAGTCTCGTGAATGCGTGGCGCAGGGCGTGGAAGCGCTCGACGTCCAGGCCAGCCCGATCGCGGATCGCAGCCAAAGCCTTGTCAGCTGAAAGCGGGTTCATCGGCGTGCCGTCTGTCGGATTGGTGAAGTTGAATCCAGTCCGCGTGTTGGGCTCGTAATCGACACCGCGCCAGCGACGCTGGCCGGGCTCCAATGCGGCGCGGCGCTGCGCTAGCTGGTGAACCCAGCGCATGCGCAACACGTCAAGCATCAGGCTACCGATGTGGACGCGTTTGAACGGATCGCCGTTCTTCAGGCCATCGCGCTCGAGGCGATTGATGCCCTTACCCAGGTAGTTCACGCGGCGCTGCACGACCAGCACGCCGAGATCAGAATTGAGATACTCGATGTCTTCCCATCGCAGGCCGAGCAACTCGGCGCGTGGCAATCCGGCTCCCAGGCCGATCCACACACACAAGGGTGTTTGCCGCTTGGCGTGTCTCGGACGTCGGACGAGACGGGCCGCGGCGAAGTTCTTTGCGACGTCTCCGCGTGCCTGGGCGAAATTGTGGATCGTGCTCAGCCGCACCATCGTCGTGCGCTGGTTCTCCGCGTCTCACCTGCGAGCTCCATACGGCGGCGAAGGCTGGCGATCTGGCCGACGTCCAACTGACCCAGACGCACCTCGCCGATGCAGGAGAGCGACCAAGACTGGGGGGAGCCTACGCGGCGAGCGCACGGTCGGCGCGGGCGGCGCGAACGCCGACCAGGCGCGCGCTGCTCGGAAGGGCCAGCAGGCGTGGGGCGGGCGGTGGCGCCCCTTACCACTCGACGCCGGCGTGGACCGCCAGGCGCTCGCGCGAGGCCAGCTTGGTGTAGATCGTCGTCGTGTCGATGCGGGCGTGGCCGAGCTGCTGCTGCACCTCGCTGAGTGGCACCCCCTGGAGGACCTGATTGACCGCTGCGCCGTGGCGGAAGTCCCGGCTGTTGGCCGGTCGTAGCTCGCCATCGCTGCCGGTGACGAACACGCCTGCGGTGAGGGAGTACTGCCGGGCGAGCCGCCAGCAGTGGCCATAGCTCATCGGTTGCCCGTGACTCTTCTGGCTGCGGAAGAAGTAACCGGTCTGGCGCATGCCAGGTCCCTGGCCAGGGCGCGGAGCTGCGCTGGCAGGTCGGCACTGACGACGACCACCTTGCGTGGCAGCCCGCCGCCTCGCGGCCGCTTGCGCTGCTTGAGGTTGATCAGGTGCAGGATCGGGGCGTGTGGGTCGAGATCGCAGGGCCGCAGCCGCAGCACCTCGGTCACCCGGCCGCCGCTCTGCCAGAGCGCCTCCAGCAGAAGCCGATGGGACGTGGTCGCGGCGGCATTGATGAGGGCGCGCGAGGCATACGAGGCGCCAGTTCACGCGTAACCTCGCATTTCGGGGCATGGTTGGCGGCCTGTTCGTCCCGCCGTCGATCTCCGCCGGCGCCGGGCGCAGCCGGCCGAAGGGGAGGAAATGCGCATTCCCTCCCCTCGCGATTCCTTGCGGCGCGTGCTTCCTCGCGGTGTCGAACGAAGCGATGATGTCAGCTTCGGTCAGCCGTTCGGTGGGATCAGTTCCGCATGGCCGGCATGGCCCTCATCGGCTCCCTCGGGCCCCACGCAACTCACGTCGGGGTTCCACATGCTGAACATGCCCGCCGGATTGTCCCGCCAGATCCAGGCGTGCAGCGAGTAGAACGGCGGCAGCCCGTAGCGGTTGTCGGCCGGCGTCAGCATGAATTGCTCGCCGAACAGCGCCGGCGGGGCGCCGTGGGCCGCGTTCCAGCCCCCTGCAGCACGACGTATTCGACCGCCGCCAGCCGCAGCGCCCGTCCCCGGTCCGCTCGCACACGAGCGCTTGGGGCCTGGTGGCGTCGACCTTGCCGGCCTCGACGAGGGGGCCTTTGACGTAGTGGATGCCCATGGCGCCCTGGCCGGGCTGGTCGATGCAGGCGAGGTCGGCCGCGTCGGTGAGCAGGTCGTAGCCGGCCGCGAGAGCCGCGGCCGGCTGGTTGAAGCCGGCGGTCGCGTCGCGGGCGTTGGTCACGCTCTCGCCCGTGGTGACGGCGGTGGCCGCGCTGGCAACCGCCGCCGTGCTCGTGCCCTACGCGGCCACCGCAACCGAGATGGGCTTGTTGATCATGGTCGTTCTCCTTGCATCGTGATCCGTGATGTTCGGCACGCCGCTCGGCGCCGGAGGTATGGGTTCAGCACGGGTTCAGGTCGCGCGGCCCTGCCTTTCCTGAGCGCGTCAGATAGGGTGCCGCGCCTTCGCTAGGGTCCAAGGCAAACGCGGGCCAGATGGCCGTCGCCGGGATAGCACTCGCCCGTGGCCGCGGCGCGGTTGTCCGCTCGACGGTCCGGTGGCTCGGCGATGCTTGGAGCTGCTCCCGAGCCGGCCAGGCCGGTGACGCTCGACGCTGAGCGGGGCACCCGAGCGACCTCTTGGGTCGTCCCCTCACCGGCACCGGCAGCCGTCGTCCCGTAGATCCATGCCTCCGCCGGCGACAGCCCGGCCACGACCGCCGCGCCCGAGCCCCGGCCGAGTGGGCCATCGCCCGCGTCGCCGAAGTGGCGGACGGCCTCCCTCCCCGCGGCGATGGACGCGTCGAAGTCGTCGGTCAAGAAGCACTCGTGGGCCCGGCGCTCGAGCAGCTCTGCCCACCCCCGCGGCGGCAGCCCGTCGGCGAACTGGAGCGCCCGAGCGTACTGGGCGGCCGCCTCGCGGTGGGCGCCGAGCCGGGCCGCCTGGGCGGCCGCCGCGGGCGCGAAGCGCAGCACCGCTGCTCGGTCGGCCGCCGCCTCGGCATGGTGCGCGAGGCCGGCAAGGTCCGGCGGCCCGGCGGGTGGGCGGGCCAGCACCTGAAGCGCTCGGCGATGCAGCGCTCGCCGCCGGACCGGCGTCAGCGACTCCTCGATCGCGAGTCGGGCGAGCTCGTGCCGGAACGCGACACCACCCGCAACGGGCGTCAGCATCCCGGAGGCCACGCAGTCGTCGACCCGCGCCACGGCGTCTGGAGCGAGCCCTTCCAGCAGCCAGGGCCCCGCCAGTGGCGGCACGACCGCGACCGCCTCCAGGAGCGCGAGAGCACCCGCCCGCAACCGCGCGGCCCGAGCGAGCACCGCGTCGCGGACGGTCGGCGGGATCGTGACGTCGCCTGCCGCGAGCGCCTCGGTCACGAAGAAGGCATTGCCGGCCCTCTTGCGGTAGAGGTCCGCGGCATCGACGCCGAACGGCTCGGCGAGCTCGGCCACCGCCGCCGGCGAGAGCGGGCCGAGCCTCAGGCGCGTGATGGCCTCACCGGTCGGGAGCTCCCCCAGCATGACCCGCAGCGGATGCACCCGGTCGAGCTCGTCGTCTCGATGTGTGGCGAGCACCAGAGCGGGCACCGCTTCGATGCGTCGGCCGACCATGCGCATGACGTCGAGCGTGGCCTCGTCGGCCCAGTGGAGGTCTTCGACGACGAGGATCGCCGGCGCGCCTGACCGCAGCGCGCGCACGAGCGCCGCGGCGATCTCGTAGGGCCGGCCGCCACGCTCCGCGAGCTCGCCGTCGACGACCTGCGCGATGTCGAGCAGGGGACCCAGGGGACGCGGGGTGAACAGGGCATCGCACGACCCCGTCAGGATGCGGACCGCCCGCGCGTGCTCGGCGCAGAAGCGCCGTACGAGCGCTGTCTTCCCGACGCCGGCCTCGCGCCCGATGAACACCAACCGACCACCGGACAGCCGGACCACGGCGGCGAGGTGATCGTTGAGCGCCGCCACCTGGCTCGAGCGTTCGAGCAGTCGGCTCGGCCCGATCGAGACGGCAAGTTCGTGCACGACTGCCGCAACCTCCCCCAGTCGGGGACGGATCATGCACCCCGACCGTACCGATGATCAAGGAGGGCGAACAGAACCGGAGGCTAGGCGATCAGCTCCATCCGCTCGGCCGGGCGGGCCGGGGCGACGAACGCTGGGTACCAGCGGTGAAAGGCGCCACCGAGCTCGTCGTTGAGCACGTTGGTGCGCACTTGGAGCAGGAGATGCGCCCCTTTCGGCGTCCAGCGCATCTGCTGCTTCTTGACCATCCGCTTGCCGACGACCTGGTTGACGGTCGACTCGACGAAGGCACTCGAGATGGTCTCGCCGGCCCGGTAGCGCTCGCCGTGTTCGGGATGCTGGTCGCGTTGGCGCGGAGGTAGCCGCCGAACTCGGTCACGGCGGTGAGCACCTTGCGGTGCTCGGGGCTGACGTGTTCGCTGTCCAGGTCAAGCTCGAGCTCCTCGACCACCTGCAGGGCGCGGAAGACGTTGCCGTGCCATAGCAACCACAACCACTTGAGCCGCCCCAGGGTCCTCGGTGACCTCGGTCGCGAACTCGGGGCGGTCGCGCGAGCGCAGGCCCTTGGCCATCTGCGTCATCACGGTGAGCCGCATCGTGATGTGGAACCAATCCAGGTAGTGCTCGGCCTGCGGGTTCAAGTACAGCGGCAGGTCGCGCACGTCCTCGTCGCCGTCGGTCAGGAACACGACCTGCTGGTTCATCTGCATGCCCTGGGCCTTCAGCACCTCGAACAGCCGCCGCTTCGGCTTGCGGTCGTAGGTCTGGACGAAGCCGAAGCACTTGGGCGGGCCGGCGGCGGGCAGGCTCTTACCGGCCATCACTTCGAACCACCCGTCGCGCTTGGACCGCTGCTGGCTGGAATGGACGTAGCCGCCATCCAGGCCCACGGTCAGGGGCAGGTCGGGCCGCGGCAACTCGTCCCACTCGGCCTGGCAGCCCTCGGCGAGCATCGCTTGCTCGGGGCCGAGCTCGTCCTCCAGCCGCTGGGCGGTGGCCTGCGCGTGGCGCTGGACGGCGGAGGCGTGCAGCGGCCGGCCGAGCGGCAACGTCTCGGCCAGCAACCTGGCGCTCAGCCCGTAGGAGACCAGCCCGGCGAACTTGCTCTCCAGGTACAGCAGCTCGGGCGTGGTCCGCTCGGGCAGCACCGTCGCCAGCGGGCTGAAGGTCCGCGTCGGGTGGGCTGGCACGGGCAGTGCCACCAGCGCGGGCTGCGCAGGTGGACGGTGCCGAACAGCGTGCGCATGACGATCGTCTTCGTGTCTTTGTGGGCGCGCACCCGCTGCAGCAGGTCCTTGGCCTCGGCCAGCTGTAACCCGAGGGTGTCCACCGCCAATTCGCCCCGCTCGAGCTGCGCGACCTCGTGCACGACGCCGGCCGCTCGTCGTCAGCGTCACCGGCCTCGATGACCACCTGCACGCGGAGCTTCATGGCGACCCTCGCCGCCTGCTGCCCCAGCTGCGCCAACTGGCGATTGACGGCGCGGCGGTCGAAGCGCTCGATCCTCAGCCAGCGGACGAGTTCGTCCAGCTCCTGGTCGTAGTCGTCGCGGTCGTCCTCGTCCAGCTCGTCGACGCGGTCCTGGTCGTGGTGCTGGTCGCCGGGGAGCGACTCGAAGATGGCCAGCAACCGTATGGCGATGTGGTGAGGCGCGTAGCGCTAGCGCAGCTCCAGGAACGCCCAGGGGCCGCCGCAGTCTTCCGGTGGCGCGGCGCGCCGGCCACCGACGCAGCGCGGATTGGGTTGGCCAGGCTCAAGCCGCAAGATCTTCTCGACCCTGAGGTCGTGCTGCCAGAGGTCGGTGAAGTCGTACTCATACCGGAAGCGCTCGCGGACGCGGAGCCCGAGCGCCGCCACCCGCACGCGACGCGGGTCGATGCAGCCATCGTCCCTGTACTGGCGCCCCTGGATGACGAAGCGATGCAGGTGCTCATCGCTCCAGCCGAAGGCCGTCTGCAAGATGGCATGTAGGTCGGCGACGGTGCTGTCGCTGCGGACGAGGAGCCGGCGCCAGATCAGCGGGCTGATGTGCCGCAGGACGACCCGTAGCTGGTAGACGACGGGAGCACAGGACGCAGGAGGCTCAGGCATCCCGCCATCATGGTCACCTCAGCCTGCCGACGGTAGCCTCCCCCATTTTTGGTCGCTCTCTCATGCCCAGAGCCTTGCTGGTCATGTGGGTGAGAGTGACAGTCAGGCGCAAGTAAGTCGAGGCGCGCACGTCCGTCAGAGGGCGAACCCGGGACACGCCTGGTAGGGGAGCACGGGGTGGCATCGTACGCCCGCGGGCCCCTGTCCAGTGTCGAAGGAGGTCACAGGTGATCGCTGCCGGACGGATGTGCCCTTGAGCAGGCCCGAGCCGCTGGCCTGGCAGGCAACCGCCGTCAGCTAAAGAACGGGCACGTTCAGTTCTCGAGGAAGTGCTTGATCCGAAGACTGGTTGAGCGACCCATCGGTAGCAGGTCGAGCTCGGCAAACGCGACGAATGTGACCTCGGTTGACTCCTGGTCGGCGACGGTAAGGTCGCCACCTACGATGCCCGCATTGAAGCAGATCGAAACTCCTGTCGGACTTCGCCGTCCGAGTAGGCGATCATGTGACCTGGGTCCGAGTAGATCGGCTCGACGTCCAATGCCGCTTCTACCTTGACTTGGTGCACGACCGCCTGGCAACGCTTTCTCCGATAGCATCCGTTTCGCGTTCACATTCCCAACCTCAGCCAGTGGTCCCGCGCGGCCTGTGCCACACCACGCCGCTTGACCACTCGAGGTGTGCGTGTAACTCCGCCATCGATTGCTCACGTCAGGACTGGAGGGACCTTCCGCTGTGACGGACGCCAATCCCCGCCAGGCCTCCCAGTTGGATATACCTTGATCTGGTGGCATGAGCCAGTTCATCCTAGCCCTGGACCAAGCGCAGCCGGACATCGACTTGCTGGGCGGCAAGGCAGCGTCGCTAGCGCGCCTGACCGCGGCCGGGCTGGCCGTGCCGCGTGGCTTCGTGGTGTCGACCGCTGCGTACCGCCGCTTCGTTGCCGAGAACGCTTTGCAGCCGCGGATCCTGCAGGCGGTCAGCGCGACCAGCACCAACCCAGCGTCGCTCGATCGAGCCGCGACGACCATCGGCCAGCTCTTCGACGGCGCCGCCATGCCCGACGACCTCGGGCACGAGATCGACGCGGCATACGCACAGCTCGGCGACGGCCACGACGTAGCCGTGGCCGTGCGGTCGTCCGCGACAGCCGAAGACCTGCCCGAGCTCTCGTTCGCCGGCCAGCAGGAGACCTATCTCAACATTCGTGGCGCGGAGGAGCTGCGGCGCGCCGTGAAGCGCTGCTGGGCCTCCCTCTGGACGGCGCGCGCGATCGGCTATCGCAACAACGCGCGGATCGTGCCGGACGACGTCGCGCTCGCCGTGGCAGTGCAGACGCTGGTCGAGGCGGACGCCGCGGGAGTGATGTTCACGGCAAATCCGGTCAGCGGTGCGCGCGACGAGGTCGTCGTCAACGCCGCCTGGGGTCTGGGCGAGGCGATCGTGAGCGGCCTGGTCACGCCCGACACGCTCGTGCTCGACAAATCGACCGGCGCGATCAAACACCAGGATGTCGCCAGCAAGCAGGTCATGACGGTAGGCACGGCCAGCGGAACGACCGAACAGCCGGTACCGGCCGCGCAGCAGACCCGACCCGTGCTGTCGGCGAGCCAGGCGGCCGAGCTGGCGAGCGCCGGGGTCAGGATCGAGCAGTTGTACGGCCAGCCGATGGACGTGGAGTGGGCGTTCCGCGGCGGCACGCTCGCACTGCTTCAGGCGCGGCCAATCACGGCCCTCCCCGAGCCGCCCGCGCCACCGCTCGAGTTTCGGCTGCCCGATCCGAAGGGCAAATATGCCCGCAGCAGCGTCATCGAGCTCCTGCCGGACCCACTCTCTCCACTGTTCGCAACGCTGGGCGTGCCCGCCTGGAATCGCGCGATGCAGGCGCTGCTGACCACCGTCAACCTGCAGGGGTTGATGGCCGAAGAGATGCTCATCACGATCAACGACTACGCCTATTACGACATCACGACCACGGTCGATGCGCTGAAGCTCATCCGCCAGATTCCAGCGTTGATCTCCGTGCTCGTGCGCATGTTCAGCGAGGCCCAGGCACGCTGGGAGCACGGTGGGCGCCCGCACTACGCAAACCTCACCGCGCGCTGGGGCGCGCAGGACCTGGCGAACACGCCGGCTGCCGACATGCTGGAGGGCGCGCGCGAGATCGTTCAGGCCGCCGCCGACCACTACCTGACAATCCAGAGCGGCATCCTGCCGGCGGCCTACATGAGCGAGGCGGCGTTTACGCTCGTGTACGAGCGGCTGATCCGCCGCGCCGGCGAACCACCCGCGCTGACGTTCATGCTCGGCTTCGACAGCACCCCGATTCGAGCAGAGAAGTCGCTATACGACCTGGCCGAGTGGGCCCGCGGCCACCCGGAGCTCGCCGCGCACCTCCAGCGCACGTCTGCCGCCGACCTGGAGCGCGACCTGGAGCGGTCCGACGTCGTCGACGGCTGGTGCGAGTTTCATGCGCGCTTCCGTGAACACCTGCGGCGGTACGGCCACGCTGTGTACGACCTGGATTTCGCCAAGCCGCTGCCCGCCGAGGAGCCGGCGCCCGTGCTCGAAGCGCTCAAGTTCTTCGTGAGTGGCCAGGCTGCCAACCCGCATGTGCGCCAGAACACCGCCCTGCACGCCCGCGAGGACGCGGCGCGCGAGGTGCGTGCGCGCTTGCGTGGCCCGTTGCTCCGGTTGTTCGACAACTTCCTCGAGCGTGCCCAGCTGTATGCGCCGCTGCGGGAGGATGCCCTTGCCGATGTCGGCCTCGGTTGGCCCGTGCTGCGGCGCATGCTGCGCGAGCTCGGCCGCCGCCTGGTCGCGGGCGGCGTGCTCGAAGCGCCCGAGGACGTGTTCTGGTTGCGATTGGTGGAGCTGCGCTTTGCTCTCGACGACGCGACGAGCGACCTGCGGCCGATGGTCGACCGTCGCAAGAAGCAGTGGGCACTCGAGCGGCGCGCGGTCCCACCATCGTCGCTGCCGCTGAAGGGCGGCGCCACGTTCATGGGGTACGACTTCAGCCGGTTCATGCCGGCCATGACCGACCAGGCGCCTGGCGACGTGATCCGCGGTATCGGCGCCAGTCCTGGCCAGGTCACGGCGCCGGCGCGCGTCATCGCTGGGCCAGAGGAGTTTTCGCGCATGCAGCCACACGAGGTGCTCGTGGCCAAGATCACGACGCCCGCCTGGACGCCCCTGTTCGCGCTCGCCTCCGGGGTCGTCACCGATGTCGGCGGCCCGCTCAGCCACAGCTCGATTGTTGCCCGCGAGTACCACATTCCCGCCGTCCTCGGCACCGGCGTGGCCACCGAGCGCATCGCTAACACGCAGAAGATCACGGTCGATGGCGACGCCGGCACGGTTCTCCTGAAACCAGCTAGCACGAACTTGCTTGCGGCGCCGGAGTGAAGACGCTCAGGGTGATGACGAAATGGTGAGCACTGCGTTCATGCCCATCAGGCCGCGGGAGCGTTGGCGCGGAAGAGTTCGCTCTTGGGGCAAACCCGGGGTGCTCTACAGACCAGGCGCTCGCGGCCCTTTTGTTCTGTATGCACACATTCTCCACAAGCTCCCCGGGCGCGTCAGCGCCCTGCGTGCCAGGGGGTCGCACTCATTGCAAGCCGGGGCGAGGCTGGAGCGGAGACTGGCTGGCGAGGAAGGATTCGAACCTTCAATCCCCTGATCCAGAGTCAGGTGCCTTACCGTTTGGCCACTCGCCACCGGGCCCGAAGGCCTCTAAGAGTTTAGCCCGCGCAGCTGCGCACCTCAACGATCCCGTGCCTGCACCTTGGCCCACGTGTCCTTGAGCGTGAGCGTCCGGTTAAAGACCAGGTGGTCCGGCGACGAATCCGGGTCCGGCGTGAAGTATCCCAGCCGCTCGAACTGCACAGTCTGGCCGACGGGAACCGCGGCGAGCGAAGGCTCGACACGGCATCCCATAACGACGGTCTCGGACGCCGGGTTCAGATCCTCGAAGAGGTCGCGGCCGTCGCCCCC
>JAFAOS010000477.1 GCA_019247515.1 Chloroflexota bacterium
GAGGCTGGATCGTGCCGTCAGCGCGGCTGCTAACCTTCGCGGAACATGCGATTATGGCTCTCCATCCCCCGGGACCGGCGGGCGCGCTGACTTTCTGTGTGACCGCGATGCTCGGATCGCCCGGCTTCGGCGGGGTGGCTGAATTGCGCCCGCGCGACCTATGGTGCGTTGGGCCGCGGCATTTCACCTACTTTGCGCGGCGATTGGTCGACTTCGTCGGGATTGAACCTGGCGACCGCAACCTGGACGTTGCCACAGGAACAGGCGCGGTGCTGCTCGCGGCCGCAGAACGCTGCGCCGACGGACTGCAAGTCGTCGGCATAGATTTGACGCCTGCCATGCTTGAGCGCGCAGCTCGTGAAGTTCGTCGAAAGCGGCCAAAGGCCCGGTTGTGCGTGATGGATACCGAGCGGCTCGCGTTCCGAAGCCATTCGTTCGATGCCGGGCTGTGCTCGTTCGCATTTCTGTCGATACCTGACAAACAACGTGCTCTCGCAGAGTTCTGTCGGGTGCTCGGTCCGGTTGGCGCGCTCGGGGGCCAGTGCACAACCGAGAACGACAGCAGCATGCTCGGGGCAATGGTGCAAGACGCGGGCTATATGTCTGTGCAGTTAAGCGAGGATGCGTATGAGCTTGTGTTTACAGATGCGGACGGGTGGTGGCGGTGGGCATGGTGTCATGGCTCTCGGCGTCTGTTTGTAATGGTGCCTGCAACTCGCCAGGCAGAACTCAAGGACCGCCTCTTCCGCGGACTGGCGCAATACCGGGGTGATGATGGGCTGATCCACGGCACCCTGCGGGCGGTCCTTACACGAGCGCGCAGCTCAGCCGCCCGATGATCAAATGCGCACCCTGCACATGGCATCTGCCACGAAGGTGCAGGCGTGACGTGGTCTCACTGGGCGCGGCGCTGGTACACCGCCGTGAACCTCGATAGCAGCGCTGGTCGCTCCAGGACGTCGGTTGCGTCCGCGAACTGATTCACCGATCCAACGCGCGGCGGCCAGGCGCGCACCACTTCGCTGGTGATGGCGCGCTCGCACGCCTCGGCGAAGCGCTCCGCGTGCAGGACGCGATACGGCCGGCCATGAAATGGCGAGATGTCCTCCGAGCCCGGCTCCGTCACGCCGAGCGAGTTGTGCAACCGCGCGACCAACGCGTAGGCGCGCACCAGGTGTTCCTCGCACGAGCGCCAGTCTGATGTGGCGAGAGCCGCCTTCAGGTGCGGCGCCAGCTCCGCCGCGCACCTCAGGTGCTTGAATGCCGTTCCGAACCACTTCGTGTACGGCACATACGTTCGTTCCAGCAGGAACGCCAGCCGCATCACGTCGCGCACTAGCCGCGCCGCGACCAGTCGCGAGCCCAGCGCGTCGCCCGCTTCGGCGGTGCGTCCGACGAACGCTTCCTCCTGACCAATCCGCGCCCACTGCGCAGCCAGCAGGTACAGCCACACGTCGTGGGGGTAGTAGCGCAGCGCCTCGCGCGCACGCGAGAGCTCGCCAATGTCGTCGCGGAACACGCGCCCCGAGGTCACCATGCGCAGGTTCTGCTCTGAGGCGACCAGCCACCGCCACGGCTCGATTTCGGTCAACGGATCCAGCTGGAGCGACATCGCGAAAAACCGCCGCACTGTCATGACGGTGACGCCGTGATGAATGGGTCGCTCCGCACGCTGCTCCATGTGCCCGAGGAGTCCGATGCGTCCCAATCGTCGGATGTGGGGTTCGGTCGGAGCGAACGGTCGAAAGTTCGTTGGATACCCGCGGATTTCGAATGGCAGCTCGTTCGCAAGCACGTCGTAAATCCGGTCGCGATAGCGTTCGCTGTCCTCGTCAGACACGAACAACTCAAGAAGTGGACCCCAGTAGTGGTCGGTGGAGCGCGCGTCGTCGAAGCCGAGGACATCAGATCCCCGCGCCAATCGCGCAGCCGCATACTCGAGATCTGGCAGATGGCGCCGCAGAATTGGCTGCACTTCCTGAAACAGTGCCGCGCTCAGCTCCAATCCCGGGATGAACGCAGGCGCCGTCATGGCCTGTACGCCTCGATCAGTCGACTTGCTCCGCGCAAGCGAAAACCGCCTTCGGACTGCATGCGCTGGTGGAGTCGATAGAGTCGCTCGCGGTAGTGGTCAACGTCGAAATCCAGAACATTCCAGCGGACGTGCAGCAGCAGATAGACGATCGCTCCGATGTCGTGGTAAAGGACGGTGGAGGACGTCTCGGACCAGTCGACGATCTGAAGTCCGGACTGCCGAAAGGTTTCGCCGACATCCCAGCCCAGTCCCGGCAGCGTCCATTCGGGCGGCGTTCCTCCGAGCGCAGCCGCCAGCGTCTCGCCACGCCACTCAGGCACACCTTGCAGCGTCAGAAGCGAGCCGCCGGGTCGTAGCACTCGTGCTGCCTCGGCTGGCGAAAATGCGGCGCGGTGGGCGAGCACCAACTCAAAGGTGTTGTTACCAAATGGCAGGCGGCGCTCTGGCCACCGGTTGCCCGGTTGCGGTCCGCGTCCGTTGTGACAATTCGGATCCGTGTGGACAACCTCCACGCCGAGCGGCGCCAGCTTCAGGCGAGCCGCGGTGACATTGGGTAGATACGCCTCGGTGGCGAACGCCGCGCCAGGAAATGGCGCATAGGATGCGAACCGCTCGCCGCCGCCTGTCCCGAGGTCCAGTACAGCTTCGGCCTGAGCTATAAGGGCAGCCGCGCGGCTGTCATAGCGCTGTTCCAGATTGGTCAGTTCTGGAGATCGCGTCGTACGTGCGTGGAGCCACGACAGGTCCCAGCCGTGAAAAGGCGCGGCGAGTGCTTCGTCCAACAGATAGTCGAACTGCGCGTCGGTCTCGATCGGACGGCAGGTCGCCTCGGAGATGAGCAGGACCGGCACTCCGTGCCGAACGGGGTAGGTCAGAGTGCAGCCACGGCAGTCGAGACGCTCATCCGCTGAACGCTCGAGGACGGCGGTACATTGAGGACAGGCGAGGGTGCTGCGTGAAGCACGCTCCATAAAGGAACATCACCTCGAAAATTTTCGACAGCCTGACCACGCGAAAGTACGCGCGGCCGCAGCCTGGGCGGTATCCCGTCAGATGAGCACGGGTGCGGGACGGGAGGACGACACACCTGCTATCGAGCGGAAACACATATGCTCCTCCTTCCCGCGCGATGCGCGTGCTTCGTGTGCGACAAGTCTATCACGCTCGAGCCGGCGGGTTGATTACTCTGGATCAGCCGACAGCGGCCGCCGTGCGTGGCGTTCGGATCGGCCGCCTCGAACCCATACAAGGTACGCTGAACGTATGGGCGCCGCGGACGGTCCGCTACCGCCAGATGACATCCTGGCGTACTACAACCGCGGCCTGGAGGACCGCCGCCTCCTGGAGGGCAGAGGCAGACTGGAGCGCACCCGAACGGAGGAATTGCTCGCCCGCCATCTCGCTTCGGCGCCTGCGGCGGTTCTGGACGTGGGCGGCGGCACAGGTCATTACGCCGCGTGGCTGGCCGTGCGCGGGTACACCGTTCACCTGATCGAACCCGTTCCCCTTCATCTCGAGTTGGCCCGAGCACGATCTGCCGCGCAACCGCACGTGCCACTTGCCAGCATTACTGAAGGCGACGCGCGACGCCTGGACTGGCCAGAGAATACGGTGGATGCAGTGCTGTTGCTCGGGCCGCTGTATCACCTCATCGTTGCCGCCGAGCGGCAGGAGTGTTTGAGGGAAGCCTGGCGTGTGCTGCGTCCTGGCGCGATTGGCATCGCGGTGGTGATTTCCCGGTTTGCTCCCACGTTCGACGGACTGGTGAGTCATCTCTTCCAGGATCCGCGCTTTGAATCGATTGCCTGGGAGGACCTCGAGAACGGCCGGCATCATGGGCATGGCGACAAGTACTTCACCACGGCGTATCTCCATCTTCCGGATGAAATCGAACCCGAGCTCGCGCAGGCAGGCTTTGGCAATATTCACGTGCTGGCGGTCGAAGGGCCTGGTGGACTGCTGCAGGACTTCGAAACACAGTGGGCCGATCGACGTATACGCGAGATCATCCTGGAGGCAGTTCGACGAACCGAGGGCGAACGAAGCTTACTTGGCGCGAGCAGCCACGTTATGGCCATCGGCTGGAGGCTGCCGCCCACACCGTGACAACGGTGTACGCGCTGTGCGGCCAGAGCGGGCACCGTCGGCGATCAGCTTGCAAGCGAGCAGTTGTGTCGATCACGCCGGCGCTGTCGGGGCCGCGGATGTGAGCAACGTCCGCGCGCGAGACGGGCTGCTCGTAGGCAACGATGGCAAGCACCTCGAGCGCCGCCGTCGGGCCGTCGGCCAGATCGACCGCGGCAACCAGTTCAGCCACCACGCGCAGCTGGGACGGAAAGGGCCACGGCTCGGGCACGCTGCGCAGGACCAGGTCGCAGCCGGATCGGGCTTCACGCCGTAGCGCTCTACGGCGCTCGAGGGTAAGCACCATCTGGTGGACCGACGGTGGGCTCACCGCGAAGTAACGCTGCATGTCGCCCTCCGCAGGCGGACGACGATTGAGCCGCGTGTACGCGTAGATGAATGCACGATACTTTCCCAGAGCGAGCGGCGCGTGACCGTGTGGCAGCGTATGATCTCCGTCTGGGGGCAACTCACGTTCCAAGTAACACCATAACGAGTAAAGCCAGATGACCGACGCG
>JAFAOS010000234.1 GCA_019247515.1 Chloroflexota bacterium
CTGCCCATCTGAGGCTCTGCGCCGCGAGCCGAATGCCTCGGCGAGTTGCAGGTTGTCGAGCACGCTGAGCTCGCGAAACAACTGACGACCCTCGGGCACCTGTCCCAGGCCGAGTCGCGCGACGCGATGCGGCGGCATGCCAGTCACATCAACACTCTCTAGTTGCACCTGGCCGGCCGACGGGGCCAACAGCCCCGAGATCACGCGGAACAGGGTCGTCTTGCCCGCGCCATTGGCCCCCAGCAGGCATACGACCTCGCCAGTGCCGACCTCGATCGAGACGCCGCAGAGCACGCGGCTCTGGCCGTAGCCCGCCTCGACGTCCTGGACGCTCAGCACGACGTCACGCCAGGCTCGCCGCCAGCTCGCGCGTGCCGAGATACGCCTCCAGGACGGCGGCATCCGTCTGGACCTGCGCCGGCGTGCCCTCGGCGATCTTGCGGCCGTAGTTGAGCACGCCGATCCAGTTCGAGTAGGTCATCACCAGCCGCATGTTGTGCTCGACGATCAGAATGGTCAGCCCTTCCGAACGCAGACCAGCCAGGAGTTCGCCCAACACGTGCGTTTCTCCCTCGTTCAGCCCAGCGGCAGGTTCGTCGAGCAGCAGCAGCTTCGGACGGGCGGCGATCGCCCGAGCGAGCTCCACCAGTCGCGCCTGGCCCGTGGTGAGCGCGTGTGCCCGATAGTGGGCGAGCTGCCGCAGTCCCACGCGTTCCAGGCAGGCGAGGGCGTCCGATCGCGCATCCTCGGCAGCCTGTCGGGCCGACGGCAACCGCAGCGCCGTCGACAGGAAGCCGGCTCCAGTCCGCGAGCGCAGGTGGCACCCGACGGCGACATTCTCCAGGACGGTCATCTCCGGAAAGAGGCGCGGCTGCTGGAAGGTGCGCGCAAGGCCCGTGGCGGCGATTTCGTCCGGCAGCCGGCGGGTGATGTCGACTCCGTTCAATACGACACGCCCTTCATCCGGTGCCCGCACACCGGTAATTACGTTGAAACAGGTCGTCTTGCCCGCGCCGTTGGGACCGATCAGCGCGCTGATCGTGCCCGCCGCGATGTCGAAACTGACGTCATCCACCGCCTTGACGCCGCCGAACGCTTTCGTGACACCTTCCACGCGCAGGATCATGTCGCTCTGAACACCCGCGTCCTGATCACGCCGGCCAGGCCGCGCGGCGCATAGATCATCACCAGGATGAGCACCACACCCTGGACGATCAGCAGGTAGTCCTGGAGCGGGTTGAACACCTCCGGCAGCAGTTGCAGCAGCGACGCGCCCAGCAGCACGCCCCAGAGCGTGCCTTCACCGCCGAGCACCAGCATCGTCACCAGTCCGGTCGAGACCACCCAGTTCACGGTATCGGGCGAGATGAACCGCAGCTGGTGCGCGAACAGACTGCCGGCGATCGAGGCGTAGCCTGCGGCGATGAGGAACGCTATCGTCTTGCAGCGGAACACGTTGATACCGTTGGACGCCGCCGCAAGCTCGTCGAAGCGAATGGCGCGCAGCGCGTCTCCCACTGGCGAATGCACCATGCCCCAGGCAAGCCAGAACAGCGCGGCGAAGACGATCCACACCAGCCAGAAGCTGCCGGCGTCCGAGGTAACTCGCAGGCCGAACGCGCCGAAAGGCGGCACCCCCGCGATACCCGTAGCCCCGCCGGTCACGTCACGGACTCCGAGAAAAATCGCGTTGGTGATGATGACGAAAGCGAGTGTCACCAGCGCCAGGTTGAAGCCGCTCAGACGCGAACACGGAATGGCCATCACGTAGGCAATCACCAGACTCACGAACAGGGCGACCAATAATGCCGGCACCGGCTGCCAGCCCAGGCGCACGGTGAGCACCGCCGACGTATATGCGCCCACGCCCATGAAGCCTGCCTGACCAAGTGACAGCAAGCCGGCGTACCCCTTGATCACGTCCAGCCCCAACAGCGCGATTGAGTAGATGCCGATCACGACCAGCAAATTCAGCGCGTACGCGTTTGGCAGCAGCAGTGGCGTGAGCGCGATCGCGGCCAGTCCCAACAACGCCGGCCAGCGAGCGCGCCAGAATGTCGCAACTCTCATCGATCGGCCGCGTCTGCCAGACTCTGGCGCTTGTCCAGCCCGGATCGCACGAGCAGCGCCACAATCAGCACCACGAACGCGCTCGCGTCGCGAAATTGGGAGGACACCGTCGCGGCCCCCGCCTCGAGCAGCCCGAGGAGCAGTCCACCGACGATGGCGCCCGGCAGGCTGCCCATCCCGAGCAAGGTGGCGGCGACGAAGCCCTTGAGTCCAATAATGGTGCCGCCGTCATACGTGATGTACGTGTTGGGTGCGACCAGCACGCCGGCCAGCGCACCCAGCGCCGCGCTCAAGGCGAAGCCAATGCGACGCATTGCCAGCGCGTCAATACCGATCATCTCGGCGGCTGCCTGGTTTTCCGCGGCAGCCAGCATCGCTTTGCCGGCCAGCGAGCGTTCGAGATAGACCCACAAGCCGATCCCGCTCAGCAGCAGACCACCCACGATCCACACGGATTGGGGCAGGAGTGAGGCGCCAAGCAGGTTCAGCGGCTGGTCTCCGGAGAAGCTCGGCAGCGACATGGGCTCCTTGCCCCACACCACCTGAGCCACGCCGCGCATGAGCACCGACGCACCAAGTGTGATCACCAGCAGCGTGGTCATCGATTGGCTGCGCGCTGGCCGAATCGCCAGGCGTTCGAACGCCATGCCGACGCACGCGAGTACGACGATCGAAATGCCCACCGCGGCGGCAAGCGGCAGGTGCAGGCCGTTGATCGCCGAGTACGCCACCAGCGCGCCGATGGCGACGAACTCGCCCTGCGCCAGGTTCAGAACGCGCGAGACCTTGAAGATCAACGCGACGCCGAGAGCCACCAGCGCATAGATGCTCCCGGCCGTAAGCCCGCCGAGCAACACCTGCAGGGCCAGTGTCATCGGCGGACGGGCTATTTGATCGCCTGGAGTTTGCCGCTCACGATCTCCATCGGAATGGCCGAGGCCGAATCGAGGCCCCGATGGTCCTGTTGGGACAGGTTGTAGGTGCCGATCACCCCGTTGACGTCGCGCAAGCTCTCCAGGGCATCGGCCAGTTTGTTCGGGTCGGTGCTGTTGGCCTGTTTGAGCGCCGTGGCGAGGAGCATGAGGCCGTCGTAAGCCGTGCCGGTCCCGATGCCGCCCTCCTTCTGGTACTTGCTTTGCATGGCGTTCTGCATCTCGCTGACCAGCGGTTTCTGTGGGTCGCCATCAGGCAGGTCGCGCCAGATCAGGTCTTTAGTGCCAAACATGTACACCGGCCCGGTCTGTACGTCGGCGATGCTTTCGATGAATCCCGGTGTCAGATTGCCGTGCGAAGTGATGATCGGCACGTCCACGCCGAGCTGCTTGGAGGCCTTCAGAACCACCCCGAGCGGCTTGCCCACGACCCACGCGACGATCGCTTGCGGGTTGCTGGCGCGAATCTGCGTCATCTGGGGCGTCACGTCGACGTCGTCTGGATTGAACAGCTCGGTCCGCGTGATCTGAATCCCGAGGCCCGGCGCCGCCTGGGTGATCGCCTGTTGAGCAACCTGACCGCTGGCGTCGTTGGTCAGCAGCAGCGCGATGTTGGTCATCTTGCGCTCGATCAGAAACTGCAGGGCGCGTTTCTGGGTGTCGGCGACGTACACCGTGCCGGCAAACATCATGCGGTTGTCGGGGAGATACGCGCCCGAAGTCGAATACACGGGCGGTCCACTGTCCTGCACCAGGGGCGAAACCGCCGGTGCGTCGCCAACCAGGCCCAGACCCAGGATGGCGACGACACCGTCCTGCATCAGCTTGCGCGCGCCACTGACCGATTTGTCGGGGGTCGACTCGTTGTTTACGGTGTCCAGCTCGATCTGGCGACCATTGATACCGCCGCTGCTGTTGATCTTGTCGACGTACAGCTGCGCGCCCTCGAGATTCTCCTGGCCATACCAGCTGAACGAACCGGTTTGCTCCAGGAGCAGGCCAATCTTGATAGGCTGACCGGCGCTGGAGCTGGAGTTGGAGCCGGGCAGCCCGTTGCAGCCGGCCAGCAGCCCGACGACGGCGACCACCCCGAGAACAGACAGTGCGCGCGTCGGCATCAGCAGTTGCGGCCGAGGTAGAAGCCGTCGTCATCGGGTGGCAGGTCCTTGAAGCCTGACGCCTGCAGTCCCTGGCGCAGCTGGCGCATCTGGTTCGGGTTCAACCGCATCTGTGGCATGCGCAGCATGCCGCCGTTGTAGCCGTTCAGCCAGCTCATGTACTTCCAGCCGGGGCGATGGATGAGGTTGGCACCCCCAAAGGTGGCATGAAACGCGCCTTTGGCGTCCCGCATCGGCTGATAGCTCCAGTACACCTGCATGCCTTCGTCCCACTTACCTTCATGGAGCAGCTTGAGCATGCGCGGCACACGGTCACCGAACGACTCGTACGAACTGGTGCCGATCCACTGCATGCCAAACCAGTCGATGAGCCCCGGCGCGTACTGTTCCAGTGGGCATTCGACCAGGACGGGCTTGCCACACCGGCGCAGCGTGTCGGCCAGGCCGGTCGGCATCGCCGGCGGATTGGCTTCATATTTGATGGCGGCGGCGGTTTCGAACTTCGCCATCTCCTCGAGGGCCTCGGGCGGGAACCCGCTCGGGTGGAGCGACTTGAAGC
>JAFAOS010000452.1 GCA_019247515.1 Chloroflexota bacterium
CTTGCCGTGGCTGATCTTGAACAGCGGCGGCTGGGCGATGTACAGGTACCCGTCGGTGACGACCTGACGCATCTGACGGAAGAAAAAGGTCAGCAAAAGCGTGCGGATGTGCGCTCCATCAACGTCCGCGTCTGTCATGACGATGATGCGGTGGTAGCGCAGCTTGGCGGGGTCGAAGGTCTCGTTGGTGCCGGCGCCCATCGCGGTGATCAGCGCGCGGATCTCTTCGAAGGCCAGGATCTTGTCTTCGCGCGCGCGCTCCAC
The DNA here is from genome assembly GCA_019247515.1 of Chloroflexota bacterium. Lineage (GTDB taxonomy): Bacteria > Chloroflexota > UBA6077 > UBA6077 > CF-72 > CF-72. The sequence continues at coordinate 265 of JAFAOS010000452.1, forward strand.
GTTGAGGATCTTGCCTTTGAGCGGCAGGATCGCCTGGAAGCGGCGGTCTCGTCCCTGTTTGGCGCTGCCACCGGCTGAATCGCCCTCGACCAGGAACAGCTCGCAGTTGGTGGGGTCTTTCTCGGTGCAGTCGGCGAGCTTACCTGGCAGCGTCAGGCCCTCGAGCGCGCTCTTGCGAATGACGGCTTCGCGGGCCTTGCGCGCGGCTTCCCGGGCGCGGGCCGCGGTCAGGCACTTCTCGATGATGCGCCGCCCATCGGTCGGGTTCTCGGACAGGAACTGATCCAGGCCAGCGTTGACCACCGTCTGGACCGCGGGCCCGACTTCGGCGTTGTTGAGCTTGTTTTTGGTCTGCGACTCGAATTGCGGGTCCAGCACTTTGACGCTGACGACCGCCGTCAGCCCCTCGCGCACGTCGTCGCCGCTCAGGTTCGGGTCGGAGTCCTTGAGCATGCCCACTTTACGGGCATAGTCGTTCAGACTGCGCGTCAGCGCCGAGCGAAAGCCGCTCAGGTGCGTGCCACCGTCAACCGTATTGATGTTGTTGGCGAAGGTGTAGACGCTCTCGGCGAAGCTGTCGTTGTATTGCAGCGCGACCTCGATGGCCACGTCGCGTACGCGGCGTTCCACGTAAAACGGTCGCGCATGCAGCGGCTCGCGGCTCAGGTTCAGGTGACGCACGAACGAGACGATGCCGCCCTCGAAATAGAAGGTCCATTCGCGCTCGTCACCGGGGCCGGGCCGCTCGTCGATCAGCGTGATGCTCAGGCCCTTGGTCAGGTACGCCATCTCGCGAAAGCGCTGGGTGAGCGTCTCGTAGCTGTAGTCCGTGCTGGTAAAGATCGACCGATCGGCCATGAAGGTGATCGTGGTGCCGTTGTGCGCGTCGGTATCCGCGACGCGCCGCACCGGGTCGACCGGCACACCCTCGACGTACTCCTGCAGGTACACGCCGCCGTCTTTGCGCACCTCGACGCGCATCCACTCGCTGAGCGCGTTGACGACGCTGGCGCCGACGCCGTGCAGACCCGACGACACCTTGTATCCGCCCCCGCCGAACTTGCCGCCGGCGTGCAGCACGGTCATGACCACTTCAAGGGCGGACTTCTGCATCTGCGGCTGCAGGTCGACCGGGATGCCTCGACCGTTGTCCGAGACGGTGACCGAGCTGTCCGCGTGGATGAGGACCTCGATTCGGTCGTTGTGGCCGGCGAGGGCCTCGTCTACGGAGTTGTCGACCAGCTCGTAGACCATGTGGTGCAGGCCGTAGACGTCGGTGTTGCCGATGTACATGCCTGGCCGGCGGCGCACCGCCTTGAGGCCCTCGAGGACCTCAATATTTGCACCGGTGTAGTCGCCCGAGGTCACCAGGTCGTCGATGACTTCGTAGTCCTGGTCGTCCTCGGGTTCTTGAAGTGGTTCGTCGTTGCGTAGTGCCACAGTGGTTTGATGCTCCGCTGGCGCCGCCCTTGCCGACGCCTGTTTCGAGCTCGACTAGCTCAGCTGTTGATGTTGTTCACGGCGCCCGAAGCCGAAACGGGCTGGCTGCGCTGGATGTAGAAGACCATGCCCGCGGCGATCAGGCCGCTGGCGACGTAGGCGTTGCCCAGAATGCCCAGGAGCACGCCAAATGGCGCTGGCACGTAGCTGCCCAGCAGATCCCAGACGCGGCCCATGCCAGCCAGAATCAACCAGGTCAACAAGATCAGCGCGATGCTCGACCACAGGTGTCGCCGCACTGTGCCGACGCTGCCCTGAATCGCCGCGAGCGGACCAGCGCCCGAGACAAAGATGGCGGCGACGCTGAAGAAGAGGTGCACGGTGGCGAACAGCAGCCCGGCGATCAGCAGCACGCTGCCCAGCACCGCGACCGGCGGCGAAACCAGCGCCGTAAAGCCAATCAGCAGGACCACCGGCACACCGAGCAGCATGCTCACCCCAAGCAGGACCGCCACCAGGCCGATCACGTCGATGACGCCGCGTGGCACGCGCCGACCGGCCGCAAGCGGGCCGCCTGGCGCGTTCTGACTGGCGACGGCCAATCCGCCATAGAACCAGCCACCCAGCAGCAGCCCCAGGCCCAGGCACGCCCCGAGCAGCGCAATGCCATCCCCCCAGCCGTTGACGAACGCGATGTCCTCCGAGGTCGTGGACAGCGACGGCAGGCTTGGCATCCCGAGCGGGCTCCAGACCAGCGCCTCGAAGCCGTTGACGTCGTCGCTACGCGCAATCAGCCACTGGCGCGCCTGATCCACGTCGGCGACGCTGATGCCTTGTGCCTCCGGGGCGGCGCGCCCGGGGTCGACGGCCATGCGCCGCGTCCACTCGGAAGCACTGGTCACGACCGGGCCGACCAGCGGCGAGTACGAGACGTGCGGGCCGAGCCACAGAAACACGTTGAGCAGGATGGGCAGCAGCAGAACCCAGGGTTGCCGATTGACTGCCGCGTAGCCCGCGGAAAGCGTCTCGATCACCCCGGTCGGCCGCGCCTCCCGGCGAGCCGTCAAGGGGTGGTGCACCACAAGATTGTACTCGAAACGCCCGTTTTCGAAGGCGACTTTCGCGCGCGCGAGGCGGGGTGCAGGCTCAGGCGGTGGCGTCGGCGTTGAGGCGGACGTAGTCCAGGACGTAGGCGCCCTGGATGCGCGCGACTTCGTACGTGACCTCCAGCAGAAAGGCGTCCTGCAGGTCCGTGGGCAGCGCGTTCACGTGGTTGCGCAGGACGACGGCGCGCGCGAAATCGGCCAGGCTCTGGGCGTCCGGAAACGTCTGCGGCGAGTCCTCCAGCCAGGCGTCCACGTCGCTGAACCCGCAGGCTTCCAGGCGGTCACGCGTCTGCTCCGGCGAGTAGTAAAACCGCCACAGCGCTTTGCCGTGCAGGTGCTCGAGGTACTCGGCGCGCGCCGCGACGGCATCGGCGGCGCGCATCAGTCCCGCCAGATTCGCCCCGCCGCCGAACTGGGAAACCAGCCGCCCGCGCCGTTTCACGCTGCGATGCAAGGCCCCGAACAGGCGCGCGTGGTCGTCGAGCCAGTGGAAGGTGGCGGTCGAGAAGATGGCGTCGACTGGCGCGTGCCGCTCGCGTTCGAGCGCGCGGTCGATATCCAGGAGGTCGGTCTGGACGAAGCTCACCTGCGCACCGAAGCTGGCCAGCGACGCGCGCGCCTCGGCAAGCATGGCTGGCGAGAGGTCAGCGCCGATGACGCGGCCGCTGGGCAGCCGCTCAAGGAGCTGGGCCGTCACCTTGCCCGAGCCACAGCCGGCGTCCAGGACGACCTCGTCGCCGCGCAGCCGCAGGCGATCGAGGACGTTGGCGCCCCAGGCGGCGTGCGGCTGGGCCACGCGGTGGTAGCGGGTGGCGTCCCAATCCGTATCGGTCGAGGGCATGTGTTCGAGCGAGTGTACGCGCCACGCCCGAATGTAAAGTCATGAAACAGTGACCGGCCGGTCACGTGAAACCGGCTGGCGGTCCGGTTTGACGGTCACGGCTCAGCCAGGCCGTAGACTGTCGCTCCGTGAGCCTCCATGTGCGGGCCATTGCCCCCGACGAGCTGCCCACCTGGCTGGGCGTCAACTCCGTCGCCTTCCACCAGAACCGGCCTGTCGACTCGGCCGTCGCCTATCACCGCGAGCGGCTCGGCGCCGACACCTCACGCTGCCTGGCGGCTTTCGACGGCCAGCGCATGGTTGGCACCTACGAAAGCTTCGCCGCCGACCTCACCCTGCCGGGCGGCGCCTGCGTGCCCGCCAGTGCCGTCACGGCCGTGGCCGTCCTGCCGACCCATCACCGCCGCGGCGTCCTCACCGGCATGCTCACGCCCGACCTGCGCGCCGCGACAGAACGCGGCGAGGCGGCCAGCATCTTGCTCGCCTCCGAGTACCCGATCTATGGCCGATTCGGCTTCGGGCCGGCCACAGAGGCGGTCGCGTATCGCCTCGAGACGGCGCACGCCGACTTCGTCGACGCGGCGCCCGGGCGTGTCGAGCTGGTCGAACCCCAGCAGCTGCGCGAGATCGCGCCGGCCATTTTCGAATCCGTCCGCCGCAGCTACCCGGGCCAGATCAGCCGCCGACCCTTCAACTGGGACACGCGCCTCGGACTGCGCGCCACACCCTGGCGGCCCGACGATCCGCCACCGCGCTGCGCGGTGTATACCAGCCCGAACGGCCAGCCCGAGGGCTACCTCACGTATGACGTGCACCGCGAGTCCGTCAACCGGAACCCGGGCGCCAGCCTGCACGTCGAAGAACTGGCCACCAGCTCACCCGCGGCCTACCTCGGCCTGTGGCGGTACGCGGCCGAGATCGACCTGCTCTCAGAAATTACCGTCAACATGCGCCTCGCCGCCGAACCCCTGGCGTGGTTGCTGACCAACCCCCGCAGAGCCCTGCAGCAGACCATGCGCACGGACTTCCTGTGGGTGCGGCCGCTGGATACTGCACGCCTGCTCCAGACGCGGAGTTACGCGGTCGAGGAGCGCGTGGTGCTCGAGGTCGACGATCCGCTCGGCATCTCGGGCGGGCGCTTTTCCCTGGAGGCCGCACCCACCGGCGCCTGCTGCCAGACCACGAGCGCCGCCGCGGACCTGAGCCTGAGCATGCTGGCGCTCGGCGCGATCTCACTCGGCGGTGTGTCGCTGCAGACGCTGCACGCCGCGGGCCGCATCCGCGAGGAGCGCCCCGGTAGCCTGCTTCGAGCAGAACGTTTGTTCCACTGGTCGACCGCGCCGTGGTGCAGCACGTTTTTCTAGGCGCCCTGTTTACTTCGACGCTGCGCGGACGTCGCTGATATACTGCCGCCCAGTTCGCCCGACGTCTCCACGCATGTGGGGCAGCTAATTTTGCCTTTCGTTCTTCGGCCAGAAGCGATCGGCACCTGATCAAGGTGGTTGGAGTTTTAGAAAGCTCGCTGCGTGCCCAAGCGTACCTACCAGCCGAAACGCATCCCGCGTAAGCGAGAGCACGGCTTCCTCAAACGCATGCACACCGCTGCTGGTCGCGCGGTGCTCAAACGACGCCGTCTCCGCGGGCGCAAGCGCCTGACTGTCGTCTGAGTCCAAGCGCCACGTGAGCGCCACCTTCGGCCACCGTGAAGCGCGAGCAACGGCTGCGGTCGCCTGCCGATTTTCGTCGCGTGCGCGACGTGGCCCGTTCCGGCTGGGCTCACCCGTTGCTGGTGCTGTACATGGCGCGCAATGACGCGGGCTCGACGCGAGTGGGCATCACCGTGAGCGGTCGCGTTGGCAAGGCCGTTGTGCGCAACCGCGTGCGGCGACGCCTGCGCGCCGCGTTGGATGCGCGTTTCGATCGACTGCCGCCCCAGGCGGACATCGTGCTCGTGGCCCGCCCGTCCAGCGCCGAGGCGTCGTGGTCCGAGTTGTGCCTCGCTGTCGATACGCTGCTGACGCGCGCCGAAAAGGCGGCCGCGCGATGAACGCAACCGTGTGGCCCGTCTGGAACGTCTTAGCTTTGAAATTCATGCCGCGGCGCCTGGTGATGGGCCTGATCTGGGTCTACCAATCGACCATCGGACCGACGTTGCCGCCGGCCTGCCGCTTTCAACCAACCTGTTCGCATTACGCCTACACCGCCATCGAACGCCACGGTGCGCTGCGCGGAACCTGGCTCGCCGCCAGGCGCCTGGCGCGCTGTCAACCCTGGGGTGGTAGTGGTTACGACCCGGTTCCCTAGATTGCGCGATACTCGTGTGCAACCCCGAATCGGCCGGCGCGCCCCGCGGAGACCCTGACCAGTGAACGCCCTGCTCCCCCTGTGGAACACGCTCCTCGTGCACCCGCTCATGTTCGGGCTGCAGTTTGTGGCGACACCACTGCTCGCGTTTTTGCCCGCCGGGGTCGCCGGCGCCGTGGCCATCATCGTCTTCACGATCTTCCTGCGGATGCTGCTGGTGCCGCTGTCGCTGGTCCAGATCAAATCGCAGCGCGCGCAGATGGCCATACAGCCCGAGATGAAGGCCATCCAGCGCAAGTTCAAAGGCGATCGCGAAGGCCTCGCCCGGGCACAGATGGCGCTCTACAAGGAGCGCGGCATCAATCCCGCCGCGGGCTGTCTACCGCTGCTGATCCAGATGCCGATCCTGTTCGGCATGTATGCGGCCATGTCCCAGCTGGCCACCACCGGCCTCACCCTCGACCAGGTGACGACCAGCCAGATCTCGTCTGGTCAGGTGACCTACGCGGCGCAGCGAACCGTCGAGCCGTACCCCTACAACCAGTTCGTACTCGCCCAACTGCATGTGGTGCCGAACGGCACGAGCCCAATCACGATTTCACTCGATCAGAACCAGTCGTCGGTTGGCTGGGAGGGCAACAATCTGCCGCTCAGCGCCGGGGCTGACCTGGTGCTGACGCCCGGCTCGGTCCCGCCAGGCGCCAACGCCAATCCGCCCAACAGCCAGGCAGGCACCGCCAGCATCTTCTTCCGCAGCGGCGAGCCTGACCCCGACGGCATCACCATGGATCGCGACGTACCCGTGCCCAGCGATCAGCCGTATGTCGTGGAGATCTGGGTCAATGGCGCGACGACCAACGTCGATTCGGCCACGGCGGTGGTCACCTGGGATCCGTCGCTGATGGACGTGACCCAGATCGTCACGCCGCCGATCAACCCGGCCGACCTGGCCTTCAAGAGCCCGTTCCTGTGGCTTCCCAGCCTGGGACAGCCCGACGTCTTTCACCTGCCCAACGTGAGCTTCGCTATCCCCGGTTTCCTGCTGCTGATCATGACGCTGAGCTCGTTCCTCAGCCAGCGCATGGCGACCATGCCAACCGAGGACCCACAGCAACAGGCGATGATGCGCTCGATGGCCTTCATGCCGCTCATGTACCTGTTCTTCTTCTTGAACACCCCGTCAGGCCTGGTGCTGTACTGGCTGACGAGCAACGTCTTCAGCATGTTCCAGCAGTACTTCACCGTCGGCTTTGGCTTGCTCGGCGGCGACCTGCAGCGGCTGACCGGCCGCGACTTCCAGCCGCCGTGGGCGACCTTGCGCCGTCCGCCACCCGCGCCGGTCGCGGCGCTCACCGGCGAAATGGGCAACGGCCGCGTGGACGGCTATGACAACGACGATCAACCTGAAAGAACACCTACTCCCGGCGAGCGGCGCGCAGCCGGCGCGACACGCCGGCCGCGACCGGGCAGCCAGGGCAGGGGGAGGAAACGTGGCAAGCGTTGAAACCAGCGGTCCGACAGTAGACGACGCGATCGATGCGGCCCTCGAGAAACTCGATCTCGACGAGGATCAGGTCGACCTCGAAATTCTCTCAGAGGGTGGCGATGGCCAGCCCGCGAAGGTACGGGCCACGCCGCGCAGCGAGGTCGACGCCGCGCTCGAGCGCGCCGTGAGTGTTGAGCCTGGCGAGGTCGAATGGGACGAGAACCTGGCCACCGCCGGTCGCGAAATCGTCGAGGACTTGCTGGACTACATGGGCTTCCCTGGCGAAGTCGACGTTTTGCGCGCCGGGAAAGAGAACGGCACGCCCACCCTGGCGATGGCCGTTGTCGACGGCGAGTCGATGGGCGCCCTGATTGGCCGCCGCGGCGAGACCCTCCAGGCGTTTCAATTCATCACCCAGTTGCTGGTCAATCGGCGGCTGGGCCACTGGACGCGCGTCCTGCTGGACATCGAGGGCTACCGTTCACGGCGTGAGCGCTACCTGAAGGACACCGCCCTGCGCGCCGCCGAGAAGGCGATGCGCTATCGCGAGTCAATCGAGCTGGACCCGATGATTCCGAGCGAACGGCGGATCGTCCATCTCACGCTGGCAACGCACGAGTTCGTCACGACGCACTCGGAAGGCGAGGGCGACAATCGGCGCGTGATCATCGAGCCGACGCCCGAATACGTGCAGCAACACGGCGGTCCCGTCGAGCGGTCCGAGCGCGGGGCCGGTCCCGGCGGGCGCGGCGGATTCAGTCGCGGCGGACGACCCGGCGGCGGCCGCGGGCGCGGCGGCTACCGACGGTAATTCTTCGCGTCGACGTCAGCTAAGCTGAGCGCGTGGCGGAGGCGGCGGAGAACCGTGGGATCGACTATCTGCTGCTCGGCCACGTCACCGTGGACCGACTGGACGACAACCGCGTCGCCCTCGGCGGCACCGCCACCTACGCGGCCGTCACCGCCCGCAACCTGGGCGCGCGGGCCGCGGTCCACACCAGCGCGGCCTACGAGCCGGGGCTGATCGACACCCTCGGCGGCGTGCTGGTGGCGCGCATCCCCGCCGAGTACACGACCTGCTTCGTCAACGACTACACGTCGGGCAAACGGCGGCAGACGCTCGAGTCCGTCGCCGAAAAGCTCACGTACGACCAGTTGCTGCCCGAGTGGCGTCATCCGCCGGTAGTGCACGTCGGTCCGCTGTGCAACGAGATCGACGCGGCCATCGTCGAGCGTTTCCCCCGCTCGCTGGTGGGCGTGACCCCGCAGGGCTGGATGCGCGGCTGGGACGAGTCAGGCATCGTGCACCCGGCCGAGTGGATTGACGCCGGGCGCGTGCTGCGCAAAGCCGACGTGGTCATCATTTCCGAAAATGACGTCACGGACCGCTCGGTGATCCGCGATTGGGCCAACCACGCTCGAATGCTGGTGGTGACGCTGGGCGAACGCGGCTGCGACGTCTACCGCCACGGCGGCGGCGAGCCGTATCACTCGCCCGCCTTCAAGTCCGCACAGGAAGTCGACCCGACCGGCGCCGGTGACGTCTTTGCCGCCGCGTTCCTGTGGCACCTGCACATGCAGAACCGCGACTGGCGCACGGCCGCCGACTGGGCCAACTGCGTGGCCTCCTTCGCCGTCGAAAAGCGGGGTGTCACCGGCGTGCCCAAGCTCGCCGACGTGGACAAGCGCTGGCAAAACGGCACCGGCGAGCGAATAGGAGCCCGCGTCGGAACCTCGTGAGCGTGCTCGCGGTGGCCAATCAAAAAGGAGGGGTTGGCAAGACCACCACCGCGGTCAATCTCAGTGCGTACCTCGCGCTGGGAGTCCGCGTCCTGCTGGTGGACCTGGACCCTCAGGCGAACGCCACCAGCTCGCTTGGACTGGACCCGAACGGCGTGGAGCTGTCGACCTACGAGGCGCTCATCGGCCAGGCGGGCCTGCCGGCCGTGGTCGTCAGCAGCGGACGCCAGCAGCTCGATCTGGCGCCGGCCAGCCGTGCGCTGGCTGGCGCGCAGGTGGAGCTCGTCGACATGGCCGACCGCGAGCGGCGGCTGCGGGACGCGCTGACAGACGTCGCGCCGGGATATGACGTGGTGATCGTCGACACGCCGCCATCTCTCGGGATTCTGACGCTGAACGCGCTGGTCGCGGCGGACCTGTTGCTGGCGCCGGTCCAGTGCGAATACCTGGCCCTGGAGGGCGTCGCGCAGCTCATGGAGACGATCGAGCTCGTTCGCGCTACCCTGAACCCGCGCCTCGAGCTGCTGGGCATGCTGATGACGATGTTCGACCCCCGCACGCGGTTGTCACCGCAGGTGGTGGACGAGGTCCGTCGCCATTTTCCGGACCACACGCTGCAGACCGTAATTCCGCGCAGCGTGCGGCTCAGCGAGGCGCCCAGCTACGGCAAGCCAGTGCTCGAGTATGAGCCCACCTCGCGCGGCGCCGGCGCCTACGCCGACCTGGCCCAGGAACTGATCCAGCGCGGGCTGTTGCGCACATGAGTCGCACGCACGAGCGCGGGCTGGGGCGCGGACTCGGGGCGCTGATTCCGCCGTCGACCGCCACGCGCCATGGGCTCCGCGACGTGCCGGTCGACGCGATTCGACCCAATCCGTGGCAGCCGCGCACCAGCTTCGACGACCAGGAGCTGGAGGAGCTCGCGCAGTCGATTCGCGAGCACGGGGTCCTGCAGCCGGTCCTGGTCAGCCAACAGCCCGACGGGACTTTTCAGCTCATCACTGGCGAGCGTCGCTGGCGAGCCGTCCAGAAAACGGGCATGCCCACCCTGCCGGCCATGGTCAAGGAGACGACGCCACAGGCCAGCCTCGAGCTGGCGCTCGTCGAGAACATTCAACGCCGCGACCTGAACCCACTCGAGGAGGCGCACGCCTTTCGCCAGCTGCTCGACGAGCACGGGCTGACCCAGGAGCAGCTTGGGCAGCGCGTCGGCAAGAGCCGCGTCAGCATCACCAACACGCTGCGCTTGCTGCACCTGCCAGAGCCGGTGCGCGAAGCGCTGGCCGGCGGCTCGATTACCGAAGGCCATGCGCGGGCGATTCTGATGGCCAGTGGGGAAACGGCCCGCCTGCGCGTGCTCGAGCGGGTGCTGGCCGATCACCTGAGCGTGCGCGACACGGAAGCGCTGGCGCGCCAGTTGAACGCCAGCCGCGTGCATCCGCCGACCGAGGCGCGGGTCGACCCCGATGTCGAACGGCTAGAGGACGCGTTTCGGCACGCGCTCGGCACGCGCGTGCGGTTACTGAAAGGCCGGCGCGGCGGCGGGCGGCTGGTGATCACCTTCTTCTCGGACGAAGAGCTGCAGGGGCTCTACGAGGCGATCGTCAATCACGGCTAGGCGACACCGCCGATCGAAGCTCGTGCGCCAGCAGCGTGCTCGAGTGGCCGGGGGTGAGAGGAATGAACGCCAGCTCGGCGCCGACCTCTCGGGCGGTGGCGGCTTCGGGCAGGATCTCCGTGTTGTAGTCAGCGCCTTTGGCGTAAACCGTGGGCCGCACCGCGCGCAACAGGCTGTCGGCCGTGGGCTCGACGAAAATCACCACGTAGTCGACCGGTTCGAGGGCGGCCACCAGCTCGGCGCGTTCGACGTCTGGCACCAGCGGGCGGCCCGGCTTGCCGACGGCAGCGTCGGCGTTCACCCCGACCACGAGCACATCGCCAAGGGAGCGAGCCGCGCGCAGGTAGCGCAGGTGACCGACGTGCAAGACGTCGAAGATGCCGTTGGTCAGCACGATGCGCCGACCCTGCTGGCGGGCCGCATCCAGTCGCGCTCGCAGGCGTGGCAATTCTTCGACAGGGCCGGCCATGCCAAACGTTACAATCCCCCGAATGTCTTCAGTGGCGCCGGCGCGGACGACCATGAGCATCTCGGCGGTGCTGCCGGCCTACAACGAAGAAGCCATCATCGAGCGCACCGTCAGGCACGTCGCCAGTGTCCTGAGCGAGCTCACCGCCGAGTACGAGGTGATCGTCACCAACGACGGCTCGCGTGACCGCACGGGCGAGGTTCTTGCGGCGCTCCAGCAGCGTGAGCAACAGCTCAACCTGCACGTGGTGACACATCCCACCAACTACGGTTACGGCGCCGCGCTGGCGAGCGGCTTCGACGCGGCTCGCCTCGACCTCATCTTTCTGACTGACGGCGACAAACAGTTCGACGTCACCGAGCTCAGCCAATTCATTCCCGAGATGGACGCGCAGACGGACCTGGTAATTGGCTGGAGGCGCAACCGCGCCGATCCGTTCATGCGCAAGTTGAACGCCCTGGGCTGGAAGACGCTGGTCAACCTGTTGTTTGGCTATACGGCCCGCGATGTCGACTGCGCATTCAAGCTCTTTCGCCGGGGCGTGTGGGAGAGCATGACGGTGCACGCGCGCGGCGCCACCTTTTCCGCGGAGTTCCTGATCAAGGCCAGGCGGCTCGGCTTCCACCTCAAAGAGCTGCCCGTGAGCCATCTGCCGCGCACCGCTGGCAGCCCGACCGGCGCGCGAGCCGACGTCATCGTGCGCGCCTTCGTCGAGCTCTTTCGCCTGTGGCGCAACCTCGACGACGAGCTGCATACGGATCCGCGCGCGCGGGATCGGCTGAGCGGCGGCCGCGGCGTCCCGGCGGTCTAGAAGCTTTCTCCCCAGAGCGTCCGCGTGTTCAGGCCGCCCGGAGACCCCGAATTTCGCTCGGACCTCCCCAAACTGGAGAGCGAGCGCCGGCCCTACGGCTACCGCGCGGGCCTGCAGCTCGAAGAGCGTCTGCAAGGTCTCGGCGCCGTGGCGCTCGGGGTTGTCGGGCTGCTGGTGGCGTACGCCATCTTCACCGGCTTGTTGCCGTTCGGGTTGCGACCCCCACCTCCACCGCCGGGGGTCCTGGTCCAGGCGCCACTCATCAACCCCGCGGCCTGCGTCGCGCCGCTGATGGCGTTCGGCTCGATTGCGCTGATCGTGGTCGGCTTTCGGCGCGTTGTCGACCCCTGAATTGCCGGAATGCTAAACTCGCCGGCCCCGGACAGGTGATTCCCCAGAGGGGACCCCCACTGGAAGCGCGGAGCGTGTTGACCATGGAAACACGAACGTGGTCTCACGTTCCCACCCGTGTCCACCTGAGAGGCATAGAGAGATAGCAATGCCCAGACCAATCTGGAAAGGCGCCATCACGTTCGGGATGATCAGCATCCCGGTCAAGCTCTACGGCGCCACCGAAAGCAAAGACCTCGCCTTCAACATGCTCCACAAACCGGACAGGAGCCGCCTCAAGCAGAAGCGCTGGTGCCCGGTCGACGATCGTGAGGTCTTTCAAGACGAGATCGTGCGGGCATACGAGTACACCAAAGACCGCTACGTCGAGGTCACGGACGAGGACATCGAGTCGCTGCCAGTGCCCAGCAAGCACACGATCGAGCTGACATCGTTCGTCAAGGCGGCGGAGATCGATCCCGTGTACTTCGAACGCTCCTACTTTCTCGAGGCAGACGACGTCGGCGCCAAGCCGTACGCGCTGCTGATGCGCGCGCTGAAGACGAAGCAGGTCGCGGCGATGGCCAAGGTGGCGCTGCGCAACAAAGAGAGCCTCTGCGTGCTGCGCCCCGGCGAAAACGTGCTGATGCTCGAGACGCTCTATTACCCGGACGAGATTCGCACCGCCGACTTGCCCGAAGCCCCCGAGGTGCTGGTCTCGTCGCAAGAGCTGACCATGGCCCTGACGCTGGTCGAGATGCTCGAAGAGCCGTTCGATCCAAAGAAGTACCGCGACGAGTACCGCGTCGCCCTGCTGGACATGATCGAGGCGAAGGCCAACGGCCAGGAGGTGGTGGCGACACCCGAGGCGCCGCTGCCGAAGACCGTCGACCTGATGGCGGCCCTCAAGGCGAGCCTGGAAGCGGCGAAGAAGGCGAAGCCGGCTGCGGAGGCGGAGACGCCAGCACCCGACGAGCCGAAGGAAGAAGTGGCGGTCGCCTTCTAACGTTAGACGAGTACCGCGCAAAGCGCGACTTCTCCCGAACTGACGAGCCCGCGCCGCGGACCGCGCCCTCGCGGACGGGCCCGCTCACGTTCGTCGTGCAGAAGCACGCCGCGCGACGGCTGCACTACGACTTCCGCCTCGAAGTCGACGGCGTGCTCAAGTCGTGGCCGATCCCCAACGGTCCGTCGTACACCCACGGCGAGCGCCGCCTGGCAGTCATGACCGAAGACCATCCGCTCGAGTACGCCACTTTCGAAGGCGTCATTCCCAAAGGCGAGTACGGCGGCGGCCAGGTCATCGTCTGGGACCGCGGCATCTATGCCCCCGAGGACAACGGCGAGCCTTGCTTCGAACGGGAGCGGGCCGAGCGGCTCGTGCGGCGGGGGATCGAACAAGGCAAGCTCGGCATCTTCCTGCAAGGCCACAAGCTGCACGGCGGCTGGACGCTCGTCCACATCGAGGACAAGAACTGGCTGTTCATCAAGAAGGATGACAGCTTCGCGGACGCGGGCCACGACGTCTCGAAGGAAGAGCAGTCGGTGCTATCCGGGCTGACGATCGAAGACCTCAAAGCGGGCCGGCTGCCGCCGCCACATCGGCTCGAGGTGCTCACGCCCGCAACCGCCAGGGGCGCGCGCAAGAGCGATCCACCGCGCATGCTCTCGCCCATGCTGCCCTCGCTGGCGGAGCGGCCGTTTTCGAATCCCAACTGGCTGTTCGAGCCCAAACTCGACGGCTATCGCATCATCGCCATGGTCGAAAACCAGACCGTTCGTCTCACCTCGCGTCGCGGCCTGGATTGCTCCAACGAGTACCCGTGGCTGGTCAGGGCACTACGCCAGCAGCCCTTCGGCGACGCCATCTTCGACGGCGAGATCGTGGCCATCGACTCGGAGGGCCGCACGTCCTTTCAACTGCTGCAGAATCGCAATGGCGAGCCCAGGCCGCTGCTGCTGTACTACGCGTTCGACCTGCTCTACCGGGACGGCTACGACTTGCGGGGCGTCGGACTGGACGACCGCAAGGAGCTTCTGCGCAACAGCCTGATCCCGACGGACCGCATCCGCATCGTCGAGGTCTTCCCCGAAGACGGCGTCAGCCTGTACCGCGCCGTGCACGACGCTGGCATCGAGGGCATTGTCGCCAAGCGCCGGAACAGCCGCTACGAGCCGGGCAAGCGCAGCGACTCGTGGATCAAAGTCAAGGCGACACACAGTGAGGAGTTCGTGGTCGGCGGCTACACCGTTGGCTCCGGGGCGCGCGCGGACACCTTCGGCTCGCTCGTTGTCGGCTACTACCGGCCGGGCGCGGATCGGCTCACGTACGTGGGGCACGCGGGCTCGGGTTTCGACGATCGCACGCTCAAAGCCGTGTACGAACGACTGCAGCCGCTGCGGACCGACGCGTGTCCGTTCGAGGGCGAGGTCCCGAAGTTCGGCATGTGGCGACGACCCGGCAAGGCGGATGGTCCGATCACCTGGGTCAGGCCCGACCTGGTGGCGCAGGTCAAGTTCGCCGAGAAGACCACCGACGGCATCCTGCGGGCGCCGGTGTTTCTCGGCATTCGCGAGGACAAGGCAGCGCCCGACGTGATCTCAGTCGAGGTCGTGGACCCACCGATTGGCATCGCTGAGGCGCCGCAGGCCGAAGCTCGCTCTGACCTAGTGGAGACGCTCCTGAATCACACCGGAGAAAAGCTCACGGTCAGTGTCGAGGGACACGAGATCGCCCTCAGCAACCTGAACAAGGTCTTCTGGCCGGCGCACGGCCAGCAGCGGGCGCTCACCAAGCGCGACCTGATCGTCTACTTCGTGCGCGTCGCCGACTGTTTGCTGCCACACCTGAAGGATCGACCGCTGACCCTGGTGCGGTTTCCGAACGGCATCGCCGGCGGGCACTTCTACCAGAAGCACTACGAACAGGGCGTCCCGTCGTTCGTCGAGACGACCTGGCTGTACTCGGACCAGAACAAGGGCGACGGCGAGTACCTGCGCGTCAACAACCTGCCGACGCTCGTCTGGCTCGGCCAGCTCGCCGACATCGAGCTGCACATGTGGTATTCACGTGTGGATGCCTCGGGTGACGCGGAGGGTCGGCCGACCACGTTCGCGGGCTCGGTCGAGAATATGCACCGGTCGGTGCTGAACTATCCCGACTTCGTCGTGTTCGACCTGGACCCGTACCTGTATTCGGGCAACGAGGCCCGCGGCGCGGAGCCCGAGCTGCACCCGGAAGGCTTCGCCGCGACCTGCCAGGCGGCGCTGTGGCTCAAGGAGATGCTCGACGGGCTGGGCCTGGCGTCGTTCGTCAAGACGACCGGGCGCACCGGGCTGCACATCTACGTGCCGATTCAGCGGACACTGGACTACCACGCGACGCACACCATCAGCGAGACGATCGCCCGGGTGCTGGCGCAACAGCATCCGAACGAGGTCACGATCGAGTGGGCGGTCGACAAGCGACGCGGCAAGGTGTTTGCCGACTACAACCAGAACGTGCGCGGCAAGACGCTGGCGTCGATCTACTCGCCGCGGGTGCTGCCGTGGGCGGCGGTGTCGATGCCGCTGCGCTGGGAGGAAGTGGGGCAGGGCATTTTTCCGACGGACTTCACGATCCTGAGCGCGCCCGAGCGCCTGCGTGAGGTCGGCGACCTGTGGGCAGGAATTCTGGAGGCCAAACACGATCTGGCGGGGCTGCTTTCAGCATGACGAGGTGAGGGCGACAGCGATACTCGTGCCTGGCTATGGCGGCTCTGCCGATCAGCCCATCGTCAGGGCGATGGCGGCGCAGCTGAAGAGCGTTGACATTGCGCCACGATCGATGGCGTTCTCGCGCAAGAAACCAGCTGGCGACTTTACACCCGAGCTCGACGAGCTGCGGCGTGTCCGAGACTCGCTCAGCACTCGCGACGTGACAAAGCTGGCGTTGGTGGGCAGGTCCTTCGGTGGACGCATCTGCACCCGCCTGGCCGCCATCGAGCCGCCCGACGCGCTGGTGGTCCTCGGCCATCCCATCTCGCCGCCCGGTCATCCGCGGCCTGACGACGAGGCCGCGCTCGCGGCGGTGAAGTGTCCGACGCTCATCGTGCAGGGCGACCGCGACAGGCTCGGTCCCGTGGCGGTCCTGCGCGACATCGCCGCCGCCAACACTCGCATCGAGATCTTCGTGCTGGCCGACGCGGGTCATCAGTTCGGAGCTCGACAGGCCGAGGGATTGCGCCATGCCGCCGAATGGCTGGTCACTACACTCGAGGCGTAAATGACGTCGACCAAAGCTTTGAGAATGCGACGACTGTTTGGGCCCGACGGCCGCCTGCTCCTTGTGGCCATGGACCACGCCATCTTCATGGGTCACGTGGCGGGCCTGGACCTGACGACGATGGCCAGCGTGGTCAGGTCGGGCGCCGACGCGGTCATGACCACGTTCGGGATGGCGCGCCGCGCGGCGCAGTCACCCGCGCTGCTGGGGCAGGCCGCCCTCGTGCTCAGCCTGGACGTCCACGCCTCCGAGCCCGAGGAGCAGCTTGTTAACGCTTTGCGCCTGGGAGCCGATTCGGTCAAAGTGCTGGCCGCCTCGAGCGATCCCGAGCAGTGGAGGTCGCTGGAACGCTACGCGGTGGTGGCCGAGCGCTGGGGCGTTCCGTTCCAGGCGGAGGTCATCCCGGGCGGGTTCGATCAGCCCGATCAGCACACTCCGGCAAACATCGCCAGGGTGTGCCGCCAGGCCGCCGAGATGGGCGCCGATTACGTCAAAACCCTGTACACCGGCGATCCCGACAGCATGCAGCGCGCTGTCGAAGGCGCCACCGTCCCCGTTGTCATCCTGGGCGGCGACCGCACTTCCGACGAGGACGCGCTGGTGCGTCAGGTGCGCGACGCAATATCGGCCGGCGTGTCGGGCGTCGCATTCGGACGCAATATCTGGAGTCACCCCGATCCAGCGGCGATCACGCGCCGCCTGGCAGCCGTTGTTCACCCTGACTGAGGTGCTAACGGGGTAGACTCAGTCGATGCAGCTCGTTCTGGGCGAGCCGCCAGGCGGCCTTCGACAGCCAGTCCTCCTCGCCGGCTTCGGCGGCTGGGGCGATGCTGGCAGCGCCGCGAGCATTGCCTTGCGGCACCTGCTCGGCGACCCGGCCCCGCCAGCGTCCGCCATGCTCGACCCATCCGCCTGCTACGACTTTACGGTTGCACGCCCACTCTCGACGCGCTCATCTGACGGCCGCCGCTGGTCGCTCGAGTATCCAAAGGTCGCCTTCTATCCCGTGCCACTGCCCAGCGCCCAGCGCGACCTGCTCATCCTGATCGGACCCGAGCCGCATTTCCGCTGGCCGGAGCTCGCGCCGGCCATCATCAACTACGCCCGAGCCGCGGGCGTCCAGTCGATGCTGACCCTGGGCGCGTACGTCGGGCCGGTCACGCATCACGTGGCGCCCGTCGTCCGCCGCACACTCGATGCTGGACTGAGCAAGCGCTTGCGGGACCTCGAGCTGCACGACACCGACTACGAAGGGCCGACCGCCTTCGTCACGGCGCTGCTGCACGCCGCGGCGGCCGGCGGCATGTCGGCGGTGAGTCTGTGGGTAGCCACCCCACCGTACCTGCAGGCGGGTAACCCGGTCGCCGCGCTGGCGCTTCTGGAGGCGACCAACAGGGTGACGCAACTGCCCGTCGAGGTCGACCGACTGAGAGACGTGGCCGACACGTTCCTGCACGACGTCGAGGCGGCCCTCGAGGAGCACCCGGAGCTGGCCGAGCAGCTCAAGGAGATGCTCGAGGAAGAGCAGGACGAGGATCAGGACGACGAGGAGTCGTTCGAGACCCGGGGGCGGGCGCACTGGCGCGGGCCCGATCCGGATCGGCCGCCGCCCGATGCTCCGCCGGGCCTGCCCACCGGCAAGGCGCTGGTCGAGGCTGTGGAGAAGTACCTGCAGCAACGCAAAGACGACGACGACGACCCGCCGACGACGAGCGCCGGGCCGGCGGTCTGAATCTCTCCCTCACCCCCGCCCTCTCCCAGAGGGAGAGGGAGCCATCAGGCGAGCGTCTCCCAGGCGAGCGCGAGGGCCCACCTGGTTCGCAGCAGCAGCGACTCGATCTCCATGAGCTCGTTGTTGCCGTGGACCCCCGAGCGCAGTCGCTCGGCTTCGGGATGGTGCGGAGCAAAGCCGAACACTTGCGTGCCCAACGGCCGCAGGAAGCGCGAGTCCGTGAATCCGACCGTGAGCGACGGGATCACCCTGAACTCGGACGTGCCCAGCGCGTGGCCGAGCGCCGCGCGGATCGTGTCGAGCAAGGGTGAATCGGGCGGCGAGGCGTTGGAGATGGCCGTATAGTCGACCTCCACGCTGCGCATTTACGCATTGACCGTCGGCATGCGGACGAGCTGTTGGAGAAGGTCGACGATCTCGTCGCGAGCACCGTCCACGGATGCGAGAAGGTCGGCAATCACACCGGCGGTCACTCCGCGGGTGGGGGCGGCGCCGCGGGCTGGCCTACGACGATCGTCTGGATGTTCACGAACTCTTTGATGCCGTAGGAGCCGAGCTCGCGGCCGTAGCCGCTGCGCTTGATGCCGCCGAAGGGGATGCGCGGGTCCGAGGCGACCATGCCGTTGATGAACACGTTGCCCGCTTCGATGTGGCGGGCCAGGTCTTTGCCGCGTTCGACGTTGCCGGTCCACAGGGCGGCGCCCAGCCCGTACTCGGTGTCGTTGGCCAGTTTCACCGCGGCTTCGGGATCGCGGGCGCGGATCACGGCCGCCACCGGGCCGAACGTCTCCTCGCGAAAGGCGGGCATGTCCTGGCTCACGCCGTCCAGGACCGTCGGGGCGTAGAAATAGCCCTTGCCGTCCAGCGACGCGCCGCCAGTGAGCGCGTGCGCGCCAGCCTTCACGGTGCGCTCGACCTGGGTTGCCAGCGTCTCGCGCAGGTCGCCGCGGGCCAGCGGCCCAATGTTCGTCTCCCGCTGCATCGGGTCGCCGACGTGGAGCGCCTTCACGGTGGCGGCGAACTTCTCGGTGAACTGGTCGGCAGCGCCAGCCTCGACGATGAACCGTTTGGCGGCGATGCAGCTCTGTCCGTTGTTCTGATTCCGAGCGCGTACCGCGACCTTGACGGCGGCATCGAGGTCCGCGTCGGCCAGGACGATGAACGGATCGGAGCCGCCCAGCTCGAGCACCTGCTTCTTGAGGTGCCGGCCGGCCGCGCCGGCGACCCGCTCGCCGACTTCGCTCGAGCCGGTCAACGTGACCGCGGCGATGCGCGGGTCGGCAATGAGTGGCTCGACGCCGGAGCCTGGCACCAGGACCGTGCGCAGCAAGCCGTCCGGCAGGCCCGCCGTCCGCAGGATATCCTCGATCGCCAGCGCGCAGCTGGGCACGTTCGAGGCGTGTTTCAGCACGGCGCCGTTGCCGGCCATGAGCGCCGGCGCGGCGAAACGGAACACCTGCCAGAACGGAAAGTTCCACGGCATGATGGCCAGCACGACACCGAGCGGCTCGAAGGCGACGAAGCTGTCGGAGAGGTTCATCTGGACGTGTTCGTCGGCGAGGAACGTGGCCGCGTGCTCGGCGTAGAAGTCGCAGTTGTAGGCGCACTTTTCGACTTCGGCTTCGGCCTCGACGATCGGCTTGCCCATTTCGCGCGTGGCCAGCGCTGCCAGCCTCGACTTCTGGGCGCGCAGCGCGCGGGCGGTGTTCTGAAGCCGCGCCGAGCGCTCGCCGAACGAGGTCTTCCGCCAGCGACGCTGGGCGTCGTACGCCTGCTGGAGCGCGGCGTCGATCTGCGCCGGCGAGAACTCCTCGAATGTCTCGACCACGTCTTCGGTTGTGGGGTTGATCGACTTCAGCACCATACTGTCAATCCTATTCCCCAGAGGGGACCCCCAGGGTGGACCGTTGCCGCGCCACCGCCGTGCCCCAGAGCCAATCCATGGGTCCCATGACCCGCCAGCGGGGCTCAAACTATTCCCCCGTGGGTCGTCACAAGACGTGTCGACGGACATTTTTGCCGGAGGGTCCCCCCTGATGGCCGGTTGGCGAGTTCACCGCCGTGCCCCAGAGCCAATCCATGGTTTCCTTAGGGGCACCGCCTCGGTGGACGGACGCTGCAGCGCGGCCGTTCTCCAGAGCCAATCCATGGGTCCTATCACCGGCCAGCGGCGATGGAGCTATTCCCCGAGGGGACCCCTCTGGGGGACATCCACTGCGACTCAGCCGCCAGGCTCCGCCGTGGCGTGCACGTTGGCGCTGGTTTCAGCCGCCGGCGGCGTGCTCTTTGGCGGGAGCAGGCGCACGCGGGCGATGCGCAGGCCGTCCAGGCGCTCGACGCGGGCCTTGTAGCCGCCGTCGAGCTCCACTTCGTCGCCGACCACGGGCCGGCGGCCGAGCTCGGAGAACACCAGGCCACCCAGCGAGTCGACTTCGCTGGCGTCGAAGTGGGTGCCCAGCTGACTGTTGACGTCCTCAACCAGCGCCAGGCCGTCGGCGACGATCGTGCCGTCGGTCAGCGCGCGTACCTCCTGCATGGCGGGTGTGTACTCATCGCCAACGTCCCCCAGGAGTCGTGCGACCAGGTCCTTCAAGGTCACGATGCCGGCCGTGCCACCGAATTCGTCCAGCACCACCGCCATCGGCTGACGCGCGGCTTTCATCCGCGCCAGCACCTCGATCACCGACGCCCCGTGCGGCACCACCAGCGGCGGACGCACCAGACGTCTCAAGCTCATGTCGTTGAGACCCGGGCGGGGGCCGCGACGGGCGGCGAGCCCGAGCAGGTCCTTGGTCGACAGCACGCCGACCACATTGTCGATCGTCTTTTCGTACACGGGAAAGCGCGTATGTCGATACCGCTGGGCAACGCGCAGCGCCTCCTGGACGGTGGTGTCGATCGCCAGCGCGATGATCTCCGTGCGCGGCACCATGACCTCGCCGGCGGTCTGGTCGCTGAAGGTAAAAGCGCGCTGCACCAACTCGCGCTCGGCACCGGACAGCAACCCGGCCCGGGCTGTCTGCGTCACCAGCAGTTGCAGCTCCTCGGGTGAGTGCACCGCGTGTTGATTGCCCCGATCCTCCAGGCCGATCGCGCGCAAGATCAGATTCGTGAACAGGTACAGCAGGTTGATGAACGGCCGGAAGATCCATGCCCAGACGCTCACCGGGTGAATCGCGAACAGGATGACGGCTTCCGAGCGCTGCAATGCCAGCACCTTGGGCACCTGCTCGCCGAGCGCAATGTCGATAAACGTGATGCCCGCCAGCGCCAGCACCGAAGCGATCGCGTGGGCGGTGGTGGTGATCTGACCCGGCGCGGCGGGATCCTGGCCGATCAGGACCAGGACGCGATCGAGCACTGGTTGGACGATCGCCGCGAACGTCTGTTCGCCCACGGCGCCGAGCAGCAGGCTGGCCACCGTCACGCCCAGCTGCGTGCCCGAGATGAACAGGGTGGGATTGTCTTTGGCCTTCTGGACCAGGCGGGCTGCCCGGTTGCCGGTCGCCGCGAGCTGGTCGATGCGCGTTGCACGCGACGAGACCAGCGCGAATTCGGTTGCGACGAAGAACCCGTTCGCAGCGACCAGGACGATGACGATCAGCAGCCCGACGAGAGGCGACACGTTCTCCTTTGAGAGCCTAATCGATGCGCGCGAGGCTCATGGAACGGAGTCGCCGAATCCGATCCTGGAGGGGCGGGTGCGTGCTGAACAGCCCGCTGAAGTTGATGCCCTTCATCGGATTGACGATGAACATGTGCGCCACGGCCGGGTTGACCTGCAGTGGCCGCACGCTCGTCGCCATCTCGAGCTTCTCCAGCGCACTGGCCAGGGCCTCGGGATTACCGATAATCCGAGCGCCCGTGTCGTCGGCGCCGTATTCGCGCGAACGCGAGATCGCCAGCTGGATGAGCATTGCCGCGATCGGCGCGAGGAGGATCAGGAGCAAATCAGCCAGGACGTTACTGTTGCGCTCGTCGCGCCCTCCGCCGAAGCCGCCGAAGATCATCGCCCATTGCGCGGCGTGCGCGAGCATCGTGATGGCGCCCGCGATCGTGGCCGCGACGCTCGAAATCAGGATGTCGTGATTGCGGACGTGGCCCAGCTCGTGGGCAAGCACGCCCTGCAGCTCCTGGCGGTCCAGGATGCCCATGATCCCGGTCGTCACCGCCACGACGGCGTGGTTCGCGTCGCGGCCGGTCGCGAACGCGTTGGGTGACGGGCTGTCGATGATGGCCACGCGCGGCATGGGCAGGTGCGCTTCGGTGGCCACCTCGCCGATGATCTCGAACAATCCGGGCGCCTCGCTCTGGCTGACCTCGCGCGCTCCGGCCATGCGCAGGGCGATGTCGCCAGAGAACCAGTAGGCGCTGATGTTCATCACGATGGCCAGCCCGAAAAACAGCACCATGCCGCTGGAGCCGGCCAGGAAGTAGCCGATCGCTACCAGCAACGCGGTGAGCGTCGCCAGGAGCGCGGTCGTCTTGAGAGTGTTCATGCCTGGTGTCGATTAGACGTATGCAATTGTCGTGCAGGCGCGGGAAAGAGAGGCCACTTTTCCTGTGTCGGCGCCTCGAAACGCGGTGGCCCCAAACGTGAGCTAGCGCCCTCGGAGGAACGCAGGTTCAGTGATTCCACCTACGGTGGAGCCCTTCGACAGGTTTTTCATCAGGCCCCAGTGAAGGAAGCCCGCTTCCGGTCGCGAAGGAAGTGGATGATCGGCGGCGCCACCGAGGCGACGATGATGACCGCGACGATGTACTCGAGGTATTTACCGGCGTCAGGAATGAGGCTGCCAAGGAAGTAGCCGAGCCAGGTGACGCCCATCGCCCACAACACCGCGCCGATCATCGTGTAGACGACGAAGCGGGGGTAATTCATGGTGGCCATGCCGCCCACCACCGGCGCGAACGTGCGCACGATCGGCATGAACCTGGCGATGACCAGCGCTTTGCCGCCGTGGCGCTCATAGAACTCGTGAGCGCGGATCAGGTGCTGCTTGCGGAACCACAGCGAGTCCTCACGGTTGAACAGGCGCGGGCCAGCCCAGGCGCCGTACCAGTAGCCGACCAGCGGGCCGATTGTCGCCGCAGCAGCGCAAATCAGGCTCAATGGCCAGATGTTGACGCCCAGGCCCTGCGAGGCGAGGAAGCCGGCGGTGAACAGCAAGCTATCACCGGGCAGGAAGAACCCGATCAGCAGGCCACATTCAGCGAAGATGACGAGCGCGATCGCGACATAGCCGGCGTGAACGATCGTCTGCGGGTCCAGAAACGACACGGGTGGATCATACGGTGAGACACGCCCGTAGCGCGGGACGGCGGGTTTTGCAGTCCCGCTGAGTTTCATGCGCCGCTGGGCGGGCATGGTCATGGGGACGCATGGATTCCTCTGGGGAGGGTAACTCGGCAGCCGTCCACCCATGGGTCCCCTCTGGGGACTTAAGAGGGAGGCTGATACAGCCCTCGCTCCACGATGTAGCGCTCAACCGCCGGCGGAGTGAGATAGCGGATCGGCACGCCAGCGCGCACGCGCTCGCGCAGCTCCCGCGCGGCGATGGCGACTCCTGGAATCTCGACCAGTGTCGCTCGCAAAGCCGCACCTGGCGACAACCGCTGCAGACGGGCAAGGTCCGGGGCTGGCGCACCGGGTCGATTTACGACGGCGAGGTGCGCCAGCCGCAGGATCCCGCCGGGATCCCGCCAGCGCGGCAGCTCCGGGAGGATGTCTGCTCCCACCAGGAAGAAGAGCTCACGGTCTGGCGACTCCAGTGCTCTCAGCAGGTCGGCCGTGTAGGAGGGCGGCGGCCGATCGAGATCCAATCGTGACACGCCGAAGACGGGATTGGCCTCGATGGCGAGCCTCACCATCGCGCAGCGATCTTCGGCGGAGCTGTTCGGCTCGCCGCGCTTGAGCGGATTCTGACGAGCCGGCAGAAACAGCACCTGGTCGAGCTCCAGCCGCCAGGCAACCTCCTGCGCGGCCACCAGGTGGCCGTAGTGGGGTGGGTCGAACGTCCCACCCAGCAGCCCGAGACGCGTCACTCGACTGACGTGCCGCCCTTGACCTCACGGCCGATCTCGGTGCGCCCCAGGTCCGAATAGCGCAACTGCACTTCGATCGGCCGAAAGCACTGGCGGCCGACCAGGACCTTGCGCACGTAGTAGCCGCCCTCGTCAGCCTGCGACAACTCCGAGGTCGGATTGACGCGCGCCTGGACGATCTCGCCGCAGGCGTCGCATTTGACGCGGATGTAGATGCCGTTGTCGCTGCCGCCAGGCCTGCTGCCACCGCCGAACAGGCGAGACAGGAAACCTAGACGCCCCACTCGGTCTCCCACTCGCCGATCAGCACCGTGTCGCCAACCTGCACACCGGCGTGCTCGAGCGCCTCGAACACTCCCAGTCGCTGCAATTGTTTCTGGAGGTAGTCCGTGCCTTCTTCGCTGGCCAGATCGGTCATGGCCACCAGGCGCTCCACTCGCTTGCCGTGGACACGGTACACGCCCTCCTCCACGGCTTCTACTCGGAAACTGTCATCCGCAGCAGAGTCGAGCCGATACACGCGCACGCCGCTCGGCCGCTCTTCTTCACGCGGCAGCTGCCGAAGCGCGTCGGCTACCGCGTCCAGCAGTTGCGGGATGCCTTCGTTGGTGACAGTCGAGGTGCCGACGACGACCCGATCGGGCAGGTCACGGCGCAAGTCGCCCAGGCCCTCGCGCGCGCCCGGGAGATCGAGTTTGTTGGCAACCACGATCTCGGGCTTGTCGATGAGCTCCGGCTTGTACGCCTCCAGTTCGGCGCGCACGGTCAGATAAGCGTCGAGCGCATCGTCGCGGCTGGCGTCGAGCACGTGCACGAGCACGGGTGCTCGCTCGACGTGGCGTAGGAACCGATGACCGAGACCGGCACCCGCGTGCGCGCCGGCGATCAGGCCAGGCACGTCGGCGAGCACGAAGACCTGCTCGGCGTCGCTGGGCGCTTCGGCGACACCCAGGTTGGGACTCAGCGTGGTGAACGGATAGTCGCCGATCCTCGGGCTCGCGGCACTGGTGGCCGCGAGCAAGCTGGACTTGCCGGCGTTCGGCTCGCCGATGAGCGCGGCCTGTGCGATCGTCTTCAGCTCGAGATCGAGGCTACGCTCCTCGCCGGGCTCGCCTTTCTGGGCAATGCGCGGCGCACGCTGAGTGCTGGTTGCGAAGTGCGTATTGCCGAGCCCGCCGCGTCCGCCGCGCGCAACCATCACGCTGTCGCCGGGGCGGACCAGGTCTGCGGTCAAGCCGTCTTCGCTGGTGACATGCGTGCCGGGAGGGACGGCCAGGACAAGGTCACTGCCGGCCTTGCCGTGCTGTCGCGCGCCGCGGCCCGGCTCGCCACGCGGCGCCTTGAAGTGGCGTTCCTTCGTGAAATCGAGCAGGGTCGAAACACCTTGCGTCGCCACCAGGTACACGCTGCCGCCGCGCCCGCCGTCACCGCCGTCAGGTCCGCCGCGGGGGACGAACTTCTCGCGGCGGAACGAGACGACGCCGTTGCCGCCGTCCCCAGCTTTTACCCAGATACGCGCTTCGTCGACGTCAATAGGCATCCGACGGGGTAATCGTCACGTCTGGGGACGAGGGTTGTCCACAAGCCGTCCGGCGATACCCCCAGGGTTCGATGTCGCATTGTGGAGGGATTCAGGTGACCAGAGTTGTCTGCCCGATTGTCCCCAGACTTGCGCGGCTAGACGACGTACGACGACTGTTACCTTTTGTAAAAAGAAACACGTGGAGAGCTTCGACCTTGTAACAAGCCAGGGCCTGTCCATCGCCAGTCTGTTCTGGCTCGAGCTCGCCATTTCTGGCTTGTTGCTCGCCGGCGTCGTCGGTCTCCTGGTCACGGCGCTGATTCGTTTCCGCGCCCCGCCCGGCGATCGCGCCGACGCTCGCCAGGTGGAGGGCAACCGCCGTCTCGAGATCATCTGGACCGCGACGCCGGCCGCCACGCTGGCCATTATCTTTCTCCTGGTCATCGGCACGATGCGGACGGTCAACGCCGCGCAGCCGAACCCGGAGCCCGTGCTGGTGACCGGCCACCAGTGGTGGTGGCAGTTCAGTTACCCCAATCAACACGCGGTCACGGCCAACGAGATGCACGTGCCGGTCGGCACACCCCTCCAGGTCAGCCTCGAGTCGGTCGACGTCATCCACAGCTTCCACGTCACCCAGTTCGGCTGGATGCAGGACCTGGTGCCCGGCAAGACGAACTCGATGTGGATCACGGTGGTGCGTCCAGGCACGTTCGACGGCGCGTGCAACCAGTACTGTGGCCTCCAGCACGCGTGGATGCGGGTGACGATCGTGGCCGATCCGCCAGAGCAGTTCAATGCCTGGGTTCAGCAGCAGGCCCAGTCGGTCACGCCGACCAACTCGGCTGGAGAGCAGGTCTTCTTGAAGAACACGTGCGTGGCGTGCCACGCGATCCGTGGGCTGCCGGGGGCGACTGGCACCGTCGGGCCGGACCTGACCCACCTCGGCAGCCGGTCGACGCTCGGCGCGGGTGTGATCGACAACACGCCCGACAACCTGCAGGCGTGGATTCGTGACGCTCAGTCGATCAAACCAGGGGTGCTGATGCCGGCCTTCCCGTCGGTCAGCCCGTCCGATCTCAGCGCGCTGGTGGCGTACCTGGAGTCCCTCAAGTGACGACCGTCACCGCGCCGTTCCCTGCGCCCGCGGTCGAGCCGCTGCGGCCGACGGGCCTGCTGCGGTGGGTCACCACCGTCGACCACAAGGACATCGGCATCCTGTATCTGCTGACGAGCCTCGCGTTCGGCATGTGCGGCGGAGTGGAGGCGTTGCTGATTCGCATTCAACTGTCGGTGCCGCGCAACACGTTCCTGGGCCCCGACGCGTACGACGCGATCTTCACCATGCACGGCACGACGATGATCTTTCTAGTCGTCATGCCTGTCTTGCTCGGGTTCGCCAACTACATCGTCCCGCTGCAGATTGGCGCTCGCGACATGGCCTTTCCACGACTGAATGCCTTCAGCTACTGGCTCTTTCTGTTCGGTGGGATCGTGCTGTACTTCTCGTTTCTGAATGGCACGCCGCCGGACATCGGCTGGTTCAGTTACGCGCCGTTGAGCGAGCCGCCGTACAGCTTGGAGGTGGGGGTCAACTACTGGGCGATCGGCCTGCTGGTCACCAGCGCCGGCACGATCGCGACGGGCGTCAACCTGTTTGTCACGGTCGTCCACCTGCGCGCGCCGGGCATGACCTGGTTTCGCATGCCGGTCTTCACCTGGATGTCGCTGGTCACGGCCTTCCTGGTGCTGGCCGCGATCCCGGCGCTCACCGCCGCGCAGATCATGCTGCTGTTCGATCGCTATCTGGGCACCCAGTTCTTCGACGTGAGCAAGGGCGGCAGCGCGGTGCTCTGGCAGCACCTGTTCTGGTACTTCGGCCACCCCGAGGTCTACATCATGGCGTTGCCGGCGTTCGGGATCATCTCCGAAGTCCTTCCGGTCTTCGCGCGGAAGCCACTCTTCGGCTATCCCGTGGTGGTCGCCTCGGGCATCGCGATCGCGTTCCTGTCGGTCTCGGTCTGGGCACATCACATGTTCACGGTGGGCATGGGTGACGTGGCCAACGCGGCTTTCGGCCTGACCAGCATGACCATCGCCGTACCGACCGGTATCAAAGTTTTCTCGTGGCTGGCGACAGTGTGGGGCGGACGCATCCGCCTGACGCTGCCCATGATGTTCGCCGTCGCGTTCCTGATTCAGTTCACGATCGGCGGACTGAGCGGCGTGCACTTCGCCACGGTGCCGGTCGACTGGGCCACACACGATACCTACTACGTCGTCGCTCACTTCCACTACGTGCTCGGCGGCGGCTCGCTGTTCGCCATCCTCGCGGCGACCTACTACTGGTTTCCGAAGATGAGCGGGCGGATGCTAGACGAGCGCACCGGAGGCTTCGTCTTCTGGCTGATGGTGATCGGGTTCAACCTGACGTTCTTCCCGATGCACATCCTGGGACTCATGGGTATGCCGCGGCGAACGTACACCTACCCGGACCTGCCAGGCTGGGGCGCCATCAATTTCGCGGAGACGATTGGCGCCTTTCTGATGGGCATCGCCGTGGCCCTGTTGGTCTGGGACGTCGTCAACTCGCTACGCATCGGGACACCAGCGGGCGACAACCCATGGGACGCGTGGACGTTCGAGTGGGCGACGACGTCGCCGCCGCCAGCGACGAATTTCCAGACGCTGCCGCCCATCACCAGCGCCCGACCCCTGTATCGCGTAGACGACCGGCCGGTTCTGCCAGCGACGCCCGCCGAGCAGGCGATGGCGGCCAGGGTCGATGCGCGAGACCGAACTCGCGGATGGAAGGCGCCGATTGTCGGCATCGTCGCGTTCATCTTCAGCGAGGCGACGTTCTTCGGCGCGCTGATCGCCGCGTTTGTCCTGTACAGGAACGCCAGTCCGGGGCCGGGCCCGCACGACCTCGACGTGCCGCGCACCGCCTTTTTCAGCCTCTTCCTGTTTGCGAGCAGCGGCACCGTCTATCTGGCCGAGCGGCGCCTGACGCACGACGACCGGCGCGGGTTCCTGGTGTGGTGGGTAGCCAGCATCGTGCTGGGCGCGATTTTCCTGCTGGGTCAGCTGACCGAGTACGGCCGCCTGTACGCCGACGGCATCCGCATCGACACCAATCTGTTCACGTCGTCGTTCTTCACGTTGACGGGATTTCACGGTTTCCACGTGCTCGTGGGCCTGATCGCGCTGAGTGTCGTCGGGCTGATGGCCTGGGCACGCGACTTTACGGGCGGTCGGCGGCGCGTGGCAGTCGACACCGTGTCGATCTACTGGCACTTCGTCGACGCCGTGTGGGTGGTGATTCTGAGCCTGGTGTATCTGCTGGGGTTGGTCGCATGAGCGAACACCTGCCATCGCCGAGCGTGTGGCCCGCGACGGTGGCGGGCGGCGTCACGCTGCTGGCATTTGGCGTTCTGACCGCGCTGGCGCTGTCCATTCTCGGCGCGGTGCTGCTGGTGTGGGGTCTGTATAGCTGGATCCAGGAGCTGCGCCATGGCCGATAACGCTGAGCACGCCGCGAATGCTGAAGTCGTCACGCGCCGGCGATTTCTCAGTCGCATAAGTCTCGGCTTGAGTGCGCTGGCGGGCGCGGTGGTGAGCGTGCCGATCCTGGCCTACCTCTTGAGCCCGCTGCTGCAGCCTGGGGCGGAACAGTGGCGCGACGTGGGGCTCGTCGAAAATTTCCAGATCGGCGACACGGTCCAGGTCGCCTACGAAGACCCGTCGCCGCTGCCGTGGGCGGGCCAGACCGCGCGGACCGCCGTCTGGCTGCGACGCGACAGTGAGACCGAGTTCAACGCCTACAGCATCAACTGCACGCACCTGGGCTGTCCGGTGAACTGGATTCAGGACGCCGAGCTCTTCCTGTGTCCGTGCCATGGCGGTGTGTACAACGCCGACGGGACGGTCGCCGGCGGCCCGCCACCCCACCCACTGTCGAATGTGCCAGTGCGCATCACCGACGATCAGCGGGTGCAGGTGCTGCCGGTCACGCTGGCACAGACCATGTCGCAGTCATGAGTGGCCTGAAGTCGATTCCGGCCTGGCTGGACGACCGGATCGGCTACACCACCACCTTCAAGCCGCTCATCGAGCATCCCGTCCCCCAAACCGGCTGGGACTACACGATTGGCAGCGCGGCGCTGATCGCCTTCACGGTCCAGGTGGTAACCGGCGTGGCGCTGGCCTTCACCTACGTGCCAACGCCCAACGACGCCTATCAAAGCCTGCAGTTCATCACCAACGACGCGATCCTGGGCAATATCGTTCGCGGCGTCCACTTCTGGGGCGCTTCCGCGATGGTGCTGCTCGTCTCGGCCCACGCGGCCCAGGTGTTCCTCATCGGTTCGTTCAAGTTCCCGCGCGAGGTCAACTGGCTGAGCGGCACCGTGCTGCTGGTCTTCACGTTCGGCATGGCGTTCACCGGCCAGTTGCTGCGTTGGAACCAGGATGCGTACTGGGCGATCGTGGTTGGCGCGTCCCAGGCGGCGCGAGCGCCAATCATCGGCCAGTTTCTGGTCGGCGTCCTCTTTGCAGGCCCCGAGATCGGCGGGGCGACGCTGACGCGTTTCTACGCGACCCACGTGTTCATGATTCCGGCGATCATCTTCGGCTTGCTTGGCCTGCACCTGTATCTGGTGATTCGACACGGTGTCTCGGAGCCGCCCGTCCCCGGTGTGGTGGTCGACCGGCGTACGTACCGCGAACGCTATGAGGCGCTGGTCCACAAGTTCGGAGTCCCCTTCTGGCCCGACGCCGGCTGGAAGGACGTGGTGTTCGCGCTGCTGGTCGGCACCGTCGTGCTGGGTCTGTCGATCGTGCTTGGGCCGCCCGCCCTGGGCGCGAAAGCCGATCCCACGGTCCTGCAGGCCGATCCGCGCCCGGACTGGTATTTCCTGTGGTACTTCGCGCTGCTGGCGCTGATCCCGCCGGTCATCGAAAACGTGTTCATCATCGGCTTCCCGTTGGCGCTGGGCCTCATGTTCCTGCTGCTGCCGTTTGTGGCGCCGCAAGGTGAGCGGAGCCCACGGCGTCGGCCGTGGGCTGTCGGCTTCGTGGCGGTCGTGGTAGTCAGCATCGCGGCGCTGGTCAACATCGGATCCAGGGCGCCGTGGTCGCCGGTGCTGGGCGATGTCACCCTGCCGGTTTCCGCAACCCAGGGCTTGGACCCGACGCAGCAGGCCGGCGCGCAGGTCTTCAACCAGCATGGCTGCATCAACTGCCACGCCGTGGCCGGCGTCGGCGGCGAGCGCGGGCCAAACCTGTCGACGATTGCCACCCAGTTGTCGAGCGACCAGTTGACCTGGCGCATCCTGAACGGTGGGCGCAACATGCCGGCGTACGGCGACACGATGTCACCGCAAGAGCTGTCCCAGTTGCTGGCGTTCCTCCAGACGCTCAAGTGAAGTTTTTCTACTCATATCTGAGACTGCTCTGAACAAGTTTTTGGGGCAGTCGCAAGCCTGCGGGTTCTCTCAACTCCCCTGGGCTACTCGCCCTGGACCCGCGCATCGTGACGGCCCCTTGCTCGGTGGCCAACACTTACCACCTCTCCCTCTGGGAGAGGTCGCGCGAAGCGCGGGTGAGGGCTGCGTACGAGTTGCGGGGATGTGTACACCCTCACCCCCTCACCCGAACCCTCTCCCAGAGGGAGAGGGAGGGCAGTGTGTTTGGGGCTCTTGGTGTAGAGGCTAGTGGCGTTGGGCGGCGGGTGTCGGCACTGGAGTTGCGGCCGCGGGGCGGGTGGGGCTGGCGGTGGGTGTTGGCCGAGGCGCGGAGGGCGTGGGGGTCGCACCGGCGGAGCCCGAGCGAGTTCCGCTCGCGGCGCCTGCCGAAGTGCCGCCCGCTGGATTGGAGGCGCCACCGGAAGAGCCACCTGTGGCGGCGCCTCCGCCCGTCGTGCCACCCGAGCCCGTGATGCCAGAGCTGGCGCCGCCCGGTCCTGCCGCCGCTCCGCCACCGCCCGGGTTGCTGGCGCCGAGGCCGCTAGTGCCACCACCCGTGGTTGAAGCTGAGGTAACGCTGCCTGCCGCGCCGCTGGTGCCCGAGCCTCCGCCAGCCGCGCCGCTTGTGCCCGAGCCGCTGCCGGTTCCGCTCGTGCCAGCCGCCGCGCCGGTGCCGCCGATTGCTCCGCTCGCGCCACCTGTGCCGGCTCCGCCACCGACGCCGGGGTTGCTGATGCTGCCGATCGTGCTGATGCCTCCGGCGCCCGCGCCACCGCTGCCACCCGCGCCGCTGCTGCCACCCGTGGCCGAGCCTGATGTACCTGATGTGCCGCCGCCGGGCGCGCCGCCCGCGGAGGTGGAGCTCGCGCTGCCCGTGCCGGCTGCCGCGCCGCTGGCGGTACCGCCATTGCCACTGCCAGCGGCGCCGCCGCTCGAGCCGGCGCTGCTCACGATGCTCGGCGCCCCACCTGAGGCGCCGGAGCCCGCGCCACTCGGACCGCCTGAGCTGGCCGAAGTGGTGCCGCCGCTGGGCGTCTGACCGCCAGCGGGCGCGGCGCCCGTGCTGGCCGCGCTCGAGCCCCCGCCGGATGGCGAGCCACCCGCCGCCGTGCCACCGGTACCCGAAGTGCCCGCGCCACCCGTGCCCGTGCTGCCGGTGCTCGTCCCGCCTCCCGTCGAGCCGCTGCCACCACCCCCCGACGTGCCGCCGGCGCTCGCGCCAGCCGTGCCCGCGCCGCCGCCAGCGGACGTGCCGTTCCCACCCGCCGCGCCGCCCGTGCCGCCGCTGCCGCCGGACGTGGCGCCCGTGCCGCCGCTGTTTGAGCTTCCTCCGCCCACCGAGCCGCCGCCTACCAGCGCGGCCGGGGCTATCGCGTTGTTGGGCATCTCCAGCCCCAGGCTCAGCCCGACGGGATTGCGTCCCACGTCCACCGACTGGCTGATCGCGTTGTTGACCAGGTCCCAGTACACCAGTTTGTTGTCAGCGGTCGTCGCGTACGCGAGCGTCACCTCGGCTCCGGTCGCCAGCGCCAGGACGCCCGCGGGCACCGACAGGCTGCTGACGGCCGTCGACGTCTGACCCGTGGCGACTTTGAACAGGTCCACGCTGTACAGCGCGTGGTCGGGGTCGCTGGAGGCCAGAACCAGGTAGTGGCCGTCCGACGTCGCGGCCTCGCTCTGCAGCCCGGGCCCGACGTCGATCGGCGAGCCCGCCTGGCCAGTGGCTGGATTTAACGCGTAAACGGCGTTGGCCGCGCCGTCGGCAATCCACAGGCGGCCGTTCGGGATGGCCGCGATGCCAATCGGCTGCCCGCCGACGTCGAGCGTCGACTCGATGGTCGTCGCCGCGCCGTCGAGAACCGAGACGCTGCCGTCGCCCTCGTTCGAGACGAAGATCTGCGCCTGGCTCGTCCCGCTGGCGCTGGCAAAGGCTACGGCGTGCGGCCCCTGCCCAAGCGGGACGCTGGCGCCCAGCGAGCCGCGCGTCGGGTCCAGCGCGCGCAGGGTGTTATCCGAATCCGACACGACCACCACGGCGCTCGACTGGCCGGCGCCCTGGCTGAAGACGTGCACCGGCCCGCCGACGTCGACCTCGGCGGCCGCTTGCTGGTGCGCGAGGTCCAGATTGGCGACGACGTGGCCATCCGGCGCGCTGTCCGCGGCGACCGCTCGCGACGTATTCGACCACGTGGCGATCGAGCTCGGCGCGATGTCCAACTGGACGGGTGGCTGGGCGTGTGCCAGGCCGATGGGGACGACCGAAAGTGAGCGGTCGTCCATATTGGTGGTGACCGCGAACTCACCGGTCAGCGGTGTGCCGAGGGCCAGACCGGTGGCCGGCGATGGCGACGGCACCACGGACGCGGCGGCGCGCGCCGGGCGGGCCGCTGGCGAGCCGGCGGCCGCGGGCCGGCCGGGGACGGGTGTAGGCGCCGCGTTGGGCGCCGGGCTCGATTGGCACGCGGTGGCGACGACGAGCACGACCCCCAGGGCCAAGCCGATCGTTGCGACGCGTGTACGTGATAGTTGCATGTGCCTCACGTACCGGCCCTGCCCTGGCCGAGCGCTTGCAAGTGCAAGGTTCGGGCCACACCCGGAGTTGACGGTCAGGTCGTCGTCGCCGGCGCCTTCACGCGCACCTGCACGTTCGCGCGCTCCTCCTGCAGGGCGAACGCCGCGGTCATGTCCTTGCCGCCCCAGCCCCGGTTCAGACACTCGATGAGCGCTTGCTCGGCCATGGCCGCCAGCGGCATCGGCACGCCAAACTCGCTGGCCAGGTCGGTCGCGAGCCCCAGGTCCTTGCGCGCCAGCGACAGCGCGAATCGCGGCCGGTCCCAGTCGCCGCGCAGCGTGGTGCGCTCCAGACCTGGCCCCACCCCGCCGCCACCGCGACCATACGCGCCGCCGCGAATGGCTTCCAGCAGTTTCTCCGGCTGAATCCCGGCCTTGGTGCCCAGCGTCAGGCCTTCGGCAACGGCCTGCTGCACGACCAGCGCAATCTGGTTGTGGACCAGCTTGGCGACCTCGCCCGCGCCGACGTCGCCGATATACGTGATCTTGTCGCCGATGCCGCGCAGGACGGGTGTGATCTGCTCGAACAGGTCGGCGTCGCAGCCGACCATGATCTGGAGGGTGGCCTCCTCGGCGCCGACGACCCCGCCGCTGACCGGCGCGTCGGCAACTCGCACGCCGCGCTCGCCCATAACCTGGTGGATGTGCCGAATCAGTGTTGGCGAGCTGGTCGAGACGTCAATGTAGATGGCGCCGGCCGCCGCGCCCGCCAGGACGCCGTTTTCGCCGAGCGCAACCTGCTCGACCTCCTTCGGTCCTGGCAGCGAGGTCATCACCACCTCGGTCTGCCGCGCCGCGTCGGCGGGCGTTTCGGCCCAGCGCGCGCCGCGGCCAAGCGCTTCCTGACCGGCCTCGCGTCGCACGTCGTAGACGACCAGCTCATGACCCGCCTTCTGCAGGTTGGCCACGATGTGGTGGCCCATCATACCCAGTCCAATGAACCCGATGCGCATGCCGCGAGTCTACCGAGTTCTCAGCCCGAGCAAACTGAACGGCGTCTGCGGCTCGGTGTAGAAGCGCAGCTCCTGGATCAGTGGCTGCCAGCCGCGACTCGTGTACAGCTGGCGGGCGCGGGTGCTGCGGTGCATGACCGTCAGCAGCGCCGTCCGATGCGAGTGACTGTGCACCAGCAGGTCGTGCAGCTGACTGCCCAGGTGGTGGCCTTGCGCTGACGGATGCACGTGCAGCTCCGCGAACTCGAACGCGTCGCTGAACCACTCCGCGCGCTGCTCGGCTGAAAGCGGCGCCGCCACCTGCTCGCGCCACCACAGGCCCGGCACGCTCGTGTAGCCATAGCTGAATCCAAGCAACCGTTTGCGGAGGTTGAACGCCCCGAACGCCCGAAAGCCGCCGTAGCCAGCGTGGCGCCTCAGCGTATCGGCGAAGCCCACGACCCGCCCGTGGCTCGGCGGGAAGCCCAGGGCGCCCCCGAAGACCCACAGCGCCTGGTCAAGCAAACGCCCGCCGAGCTCATCCGGGCTCAGCGGGCGCACTTCAAAGCGTCGTGGGGGCATCTCCCCACATTTTTACGTTTACGCGGCGGCCGGCCTCACCTCGCTTACCGCGGCCATGTTCGCCGCGGCCGGGGTCAGCCGCTGGAATTCGAGGTGGTCGTTCGTCACGCCGACGCAGATGTGGTCGCCCTCGGCGAAGTCGCTGGCGAGCACGCGGCGCGCCAGGGCGTTTTCGACTTCCTTCTGGATCAGCCGCCGCAGCGGGCGCGCCCCGTAGGCCTCGTCGTAGCCGTTCTTGACCAGCCACGCGCGCGCCTCGTCGGTCAGCTCGATCGTCAGGTTTCGCTCGGCCAGCCGTGCCCGCAGGTCGGCGAGCATCTTGTCGACGACCAGGTAGAGGCTTGCCTCGGGCAGTCGATGGAAGATGATGACCTCGTCGATCCGGTTCAGGAACTCGGGACGGAAGGTCCGCTTCAGCTCCTCGTGCAGGCGGCGTTCGATCTGCTCCTCTTCGCGCACCTCGGCCGAGGTGGCGAAGCCGAGCGTGTCGCGGCGTTTCTCGTACGCCCGCGTCGAGCCGACGTTCGACGTCATGATGATGACCGTGTTGCGGAAGTCCACGGTCCGCCCGTGGCCGTCGGTCAGTCGACCGTCGTCCAGGATCTGCAGCAGCGCGTTGAACACCTCCGGGTGCGCCTTCTCGACCTCGTCGAACAGGATCACCTGGTAAGGCCTGCGTCGTACTGCCTCGGTCAGCTGACCGCCCTGGTCGAAACCAACGTAGCCTGGGGGTGAGCCGAACAGTCGACTGACGGTGTGCGGCTCCATGTACTCGGACATGTCCAGTCGCAGCAGCGCGTCCTCGTCGTCGAACAGGTAGTCGGCCAGGGTCTTGGCCAGCTCGGTCTTGCCCACGCCGGTTGGTCCGAGGAACAGGAACGAGCCGATGGGTCGCTTGGGATCGCCCAGGCCCGAGCGTGAGCGACGAATCGCATCTGCCACGGCGGCGACCGCCTGCTCCTGGTCGACGACTCGCGCGTGCAGCGCGTCCTCCAGGTGCAGCAGCCTGGCGGCCTCCTCCGTGTACAGGCTCTTGACCGGCACGCCGGTCCACGTCGCGACCACGGCGGCCACGTCCTCGGGCATCACCACCGCGCCGGGCGCGCGACCTTCGATTTGCTCGACGGCGTCTGGATGCTCTTCCTCCAGGCGGAGCCGATCGGCTTTGGAGCGCGCCGCGGCTTCGTAGTCGCGGTTCTGCCAGGCCGTGTCTTCTTCAGCCTTGAGTTGTTTGATCTGGGCTGCGGGGCTGTCAACATGCTCGACCGCGGTGCGCAGGCGCACCTTTGCGGCTGCCTCGTCCATCAGGTCGATCGCCTTGTCGGGCAGGCTGCGGTCCTGGATGTAGCGCTCGCTGAGACGGACCGCCGTCTGCAGCGCCTCCTGGCTGATGCCCAGGTGGTGGTGCTGCTCGTAACGCTCCTTCAGGCCTTCGAGGATCTGCAGCGCCTCGTCCGGCGACGGCTCGTCGACGTACACGGGCGCGAAGCGGCGCTCGAGCGCGGCATCCTTTTCGATGCGCTCGCGGTATTCGTCGTTGGTGGTCGCGCCGATGAGCCGCAGCTCGCCGCGCGCCAGCGCCGGCTTGAGCAGGTTGGCGCCGTCCAGCGCGCCCTCGGCGTTGCCGGAGCCGACCAGCGTGTGCAGCTCGTCCAGGAACAGAATGACCGTGCCATTCGAGGCCTTCGTCTCGGCGACGACCGACTTCAGCCGTTCCTCGAACTCACCTCGGAACTTGGCGCCGGCGATCAGCAGGCCCATGTCAAGCGCGATGACGCGCTTGCCTTCGAGCGGTTCCGGGACCTGGCCCGACGCAATGCGCTGCGCCAGACCCTCGACGACGGCTGTCTTGCCCACGCCCGGCTCGCCGACCAGGACCGGATTGTTCTTGGTGCGTCGCACCAGGACTTCCATCAGCCGCAAGATTTCTTCCTCGCGACCGATCACCGGATCGAGCTTGCCATTGGTGGCGAGCGCGGTCAGGTCGACTCCGTACTTCTCGAGCGCCTGGAAGGAGCCCTCGGCAGTCGGGCTGTCGACCGTGCGACCGCCGCGCACCTCTTCGAAGGCGCGCGCCAGCGCGGCGCGGCTCAGGCCCGCGCGCTCGGCCGCCTGGGTGAGCTCGTCACGCGGATCGGCGAGCAGGGCCAGGAGCAGGTGCTCGGTGCTGGCGAACTGGTCGCCCCGCCGCTCGGCATCGACCAGCGCGGCATCAAGGGCCTGTTTGGCCCGCGGCGTCAGATAGATGGCGCCGGTCTGCGGCGTGGCCGGCCGACGGCTCAGCTCGGAGCGCAGCCAGCCGAGGAGGGCCGCCGGCTGGAAACCGTCGAGCTTGTCGAAGGCGGCTTTGATGAGGCCGTCCGGTTCGCCGAGGAGCGCCAGCAGCAGGTGCTCGGCATCGAGCTGGTTGTGGTGCAAGCGCAGGAGCAGTTGCTGCACGCGGGCGAGGGCCTCGCGAGCTTCGTCAGTAAATCGTTCGAGCGGGATCAAGACAATCCTCCCAGGTGGCCAAGCCACACGCGTGCGTCGGCCGACCTTGATAGCGATATTATAAGGGTTTGTGCCAAATTCACCAGAATGTTTTGTGCTGAACCGCCTTCAGAGCTATCCCTGACAACAGGCCGACGCCATTTTTGATTCCCAAACGACCGTTTGGTTCGGCGCGGGGGTACCGTGGGTGGGTGCCGCGGCGCCTGACCAACGACCTGCTGCTCGCCCTCGTGCTCGCCCAGGTACTGGGTGGCGTGTTGGGCTGGGCGCTGGCCGTGGACATCGCGCGTCCGCTGTATGACGTCCACCGCGCGCTCGGGGTTGCAATCATCCTGCTGCTGGGCTGGAAGCAGGCCATCGCCCTCAGCTCGCTGCGGCGTCGGCTGCGACGCCGAGACGGCTGGGACCGGTCGGTCCTCTGGGGCAGCGTCGGAGGCGGCGCGCTGCTGCTGACGCTCGGCCTCGGCCTGGCGTGGACGCTCGACCTGATCTCGTTCGACTGGCTGTGGGGCTACTCGCCGCTGAATGTTCACGTGATCGTCGGCATTGCCCTGGCGCCGTTCATCGCGGCCCACCTGCTGGTGCGCCGTCGCCAGAACGCGGTCAGCGCGCCGGTCACATCGCGCCGCGCGTTGCTGCGGGTCAGCGGTCTGACCCTGGCCACGCTGGCCGGCTGGCAGGCGATCGAGCACCTGGCGCCGGCCGTGCGACTGCCGACCGGCTCAAAGCCGACGGCGTCCTTTTCGGCCAACGCATTTCCGGCCGAGATCTGGCTGTTCGACTCGGTGCCGGCGCTGGATGCCGCGAGCTACCGGCTCAGCCTTCTCGGACGTGATTTCGGCCTCGAAGAATTGATACGCGCGCATCCGCAAAGGCAGGTCCAGGCGGTGCTGGACTGCACCAGCGGCTGGTGGTCCGAGCAGGTGTGGACCGGCGTGGGGCTGACCGACGTGCTGCCGACGACAGGCGTCGACAGCCTGGCGTTCCTGTCGGTGACGGGCCACCGCATCGTCCTGCCAGCCGTCGACCTGAAAGACGCGATCCTGGCCACGCACGTGGGCGGCGAGCCGCTGTCGCCCGGCCACGGTTTTCCGCTGCGGCTGGTAGTGCCTGGCCGGCGCGGCTACCACTGGGTCAAGTGGCTGGCGCGCATCGACGCCGCGTGAGGCTCGCTAATGGTCCTCTAACACGCCGTTTGCGGAGGTCTAACGCGCCGGTAACCGCGGTCTAACAGCCTGGATCGGATGATGTGGTCAACACAACGAAGCGACCTCTCGCGGGGTCGCGAGGACCAGGGAGACCAATCGCATGGCTATTGATCTGTGGCGCACCCGACCGTACACCGCTTACAACACCCCGCTCCGTCAGTGGGTGGACCGCGTTTTCGACGACGCCTTCGCGCGCGAGGGCGGCAACGCTGCGGCAGGCTTCCAGACGCTGCCCGTCAACGTGTGGGAGACACCCGAGGGCTACCAGGCTGCGCTTCTGGCGCCAGGCCTGGATGAGCAGTCGATCAGCGTGACCGTCCACGAGGACACGCTGGCGATCGAGGGTGAGCTCAAGGTCAGTGTGCCTGAGAACGCCAAGGCCGTCTGGCAGGAGTTCGGCCCGACCAAGTTCCGCCGCTCGCTGCGCCTTGGCTCGGCGGTCGATCCGGCGCGCGTCGAGGCCATGTTTCGCAATGGCCTGCTGCTGGTGACCATGCCGAAGGCGGAGCACGCGAAGCCGCGCCAGATTCAGGTGAACGTTGGCGGGACGCAGGCCGCTGCCGCCCCCGAGCCGGCCAGCAACGGCGCCGCGCACTAGGCCACAGGCACAACCGAAACAACGAAGAGAGGGGCGCCGCCGGAACGTTCTCCGGCGGCCCTTTCTTTTAAGGTGATTGGCATGCCGTCCAGCCGACTGGCCACGGGCAATCCCTCCACGCGTGTGGTCGTGGGCCTCGGCAACGCCGAACGGCACTACGCGCGGACGCGCCACAACCTGGGCGCCCGCGCCGTGAGCCAGGCCATGTCGAAGCTGGGGCTCAGAGCACAGCCGGGCCTCAACCCGGTGCCGCTCAGCCGCTCCGGCTTTGTGTTGCCCGATGGTTTCATGAACGACAGCGGCCAGACCGTCCTCAGGGCGGTTGAGCGCTGGCGGCCGCGGGCGGCGGGTCTGCTCGTCGTGCATGACGACCTCGAGCTTCCGCTTGGCGAGGTCCGCGAGCGAGACGGCGGAGGGCACGCCGGCCACAACGGCCTGCGCGACGTGATCCAGCGGCTGGGTACTGGGGCCTTCAGGCGCCTGCGCATCGGCATCAGCCGGCCACCAGGCTCGATGGACCCGGCCGACTATGTCCTGGCGACGTTCCGGCCCGACGAGTTCGACGCCGTCAACGCCGCCGTCGACCGCGCGGCCGAGCTGATCGTCGCGTTCGTTCAGACGCCAGTCTCACCCTGATCGACGTCGGTACAGCTCTTCGAGGAGCGGCATCTCCTGCCGGCGGCCCTCGGGAAGCGCATCCCAGAGGACGCCATCGGGACGGCGGCGGGCACCCGTGACGCGGATGGTGCGGGTCGGCGTACAGATCAGGTCAAGGCTCACGTCGAACGGCTCACGCGGGATGGCCGTGACAAGCTGTGCGTCGTGAACCGTGGTCGCGATGCACACGTCGGGTGGCACGCGGCCGAGCGTGCGCAGCACGGCGAACTCGAGCTCCGCGTAACCTTCGCCTTTGCCGACACGATCGCCCCGCTCAGTCACGGCCACTGAGCCGAAGACGAGGAGGTCGATGGATGGCAGTTCGTCAAGCGAGACTGGCTCGGCCAGCGCACCAGCGCCCGAGATGCTCGAGGCGGCAAACCAGCGGTTGGGCGCAATCCGAGAAGGGTCCAGGCGCACAAAGCCGGAGCGCAACCGCGGCGTCGGCATCAGCAGCACCTTGCCAGACTTGAGCGCGCGGAATCGGACGCCACGCTGTGGCGCGTCTGGATTGACCTTCACGACCCGAGCCGCGTGCCACTCTGCCGTCTGAGCCAGTCGCTCGGCGTCGCGCACGTTGGGTATCCGCCCTCTCACCGGCCGCGGAAAGGCGCTGATGCCGCGGTCGTCCAGCTCACGCCAGACGCCGTCTCGGATGGCTTGCTTGCGCTGGGCAAACTCGGACGGCGAGCCAGGCACCGCTGCGGAACCCCGCTTAAGCGCGCAAGGCTGGAGCTGCACCCCCGCACGGTGCGACTCCAGCCTCAACAGTCAGCATTGGGGCTTAGGGGAGTTGGAGGCATTCACCCCGATGCTGACGCTGCTGCCCGGGCCTCGCGGTCCGAGCAGCCATGGCCATTGTGTCTGTTGTCGAGCCGGCCCAAGGTGAAAGAAACCTTAAAGCTGCGTAAAGAATAGCTGAAGGCTGGCTCGTCCCGGGTCAACGTTCAGTTACGGTTCGTGCAGCTTCCTGTCGGATCATAAACCGCAGCACCGTCAGCAGCACTAACGCCCAGCCCAGGCCCCACAGCGCGGCGAGCTGGTCTTGCCAGAACAGGATCACCTGGGTGAAGAAGACGGAGATCAGCAGCGATCGCTCGAACCAGCGGTACGCGTCAAGCCGCGATCGCGACAGGCGTGCCAGCCCCAGCAGGGCGCAGGCGAGCGACGCGGACGAGCTGATCAGCGTGGTGGGCGCCTGCTGGCCGCCGCCACTGAGTGTTTCCCAGCCAACGACGAGCGTGGCCACCAGGCCAAAGACCGCCTGGCCGACGAACACCACCAGCACGGCGTGCTGGAACAACCGCCAGCGCAGGAGGCGATCGTAGGTGCGCCACGCGCTCAACGTGATCGTGTTCAGCGCGGACTTGCGCTCCTGGACACGCACGGCCCCGGCGATCGCCAGGCGTAAGCCGTCGACCAGGGTGCCCTCGCACGCGCTGTGTCGCAACAGCCAGCGCGTGCGCGCCACCTCCGCGCGCGTGGCGCCGTCGAGGATGAGGTCAGTAAGCATCTCCGCCGAGTTGACCAGTGATTCCTGGGGACTGAGCGAGCGGTGCTCGATGGCGCGAAACACCAGGAACAGCACGATGAAGATGATGTAGATCATCGCGATGGCCGGCCGAAAGAAGTAGTCGTTATCGGTGGTGACGAACTTGCCGATCTCGTCCACGAACAGGCCGAGGCCGATGCCGCCGGTAATCGCGGCCAGGCGTCGAGCGCGTTTGCCGAGCACGCTCAGGACGAGAATCTGGGCGGCCAGCATGAGCAGCCCGCCCCACAGCAGGTGGGCGATGTGGAGCGTGCCGTCGCCGATGCGCGGGTAACCTGTCATGGACAGGTACAGGCGGGTCACGAGGACGGCCGTGATGGCCGAAACCAGCAGCGCCTGGAGGTTTGCGCCGGCGTCGACGTCGCGGACGACGGATTTCGGCCGGTAAGCCGGCTCAGCAGCCACGGGAGCCCCGGTCAGGGGACTGGCCCGCGGGAGCCCGGG
The DNA here is from genome assembly GCA_019247515.1 of Chloroflexota bacterium. Classification (GTDB taxonomy): domain Bacteria; phylum Chloroflexota; class UBA6077; order UBA6077; family CF-72; genus CF-72. Next base: position 42,472 of record JAFAOS010000452.1, read on the forward strand.
TGTGGCTACAACTGGCTCAGGCGCTGCGGCTCACCTGTTCCATCGAGGCGCCGCAGTTGCCGCAGAACTTGTCCCCGATTGGAACCGTGCCGCGGCAGCTCGGGCACACCTGCGGCGCGGCGACAGCACTGATCGGCGTGACCGTGGCAGTTGTGGTGGCGGCCGGCGCGGCGACGGGCGTCGCGGCCGTGGCGGCCGTGCTGGCCGCGGCAGTGCCGGCGTCCTTGGCGCCCTCTTCGGTGCCGGTGGCCTTCTTGAGCTCGCGCAGACCGTCGCCCATGGCTTTGCCCAACTCAGGCAGTTTGGCCGGACCGAAGATCAGCAAGACGATCACCAGAACGACGATCAGGTGACCTGGTTGAAGAGCGCCCAGTCCCATATCTCATTACCCCCGCGTACAAGGTGTACGAACTGTATTGGCCGATGCCTCTGGAAAGTTGCCCGGCGCTGGGATGTGGACGGGGAGGTTCGAGGCAGCCGACATGCTGTATAGATTGGGCAAGTGCCCAATGAGCGACATCAATGATACGGCAGGCGGATCGGGGCGGGTAGTTGTTGTCGAGGACGATCCGCTGCAGGCAGAGTCGCTCGCCTTCATCCTGCGGCAAGAAGGCTACGTGGTGGACCTGGCCTCAACCGGCGCGGAGGCGCTGGTCATCGCACTCAATCAGCCCGCTCCCGACACGGTCCTGCTGGACGTTGCCTTGCCGGACCTGAGCGGCGTCGAGGTCGCGCGTCGGCTGAGGGCTGGTTCGAACGTGCCGATCATCATGCTGACCGCGCGACGCAACGAGATCGACAAAATCACTGGTCTGGACGCCGGCGCGGACGACTATGTCACCAAGCCGTTCAGCCACGGTGAGCTGCTGGCCCGCATCCGCGCCCAGATTCGGCGGGTGCCCACGACCCCGGATGCCGCGGACGTGGTGCACGGGGTCTACACCGTTGGCCAGCTACGGCTGGACATCGGTGTGCGGCGCATCACGCGCGAGGAGCGGGTGATCGACGTGTCGGCGCGCGAATTCGACATCCTGCGGCATCTGGCGGAAGCGGCGGGTCGGGTGGTCGAGCGCCAGCAGCTCTTCAACAGCGTCTGGGGCCCGTCTTTTTATGGTGACGAGCGTGCGCTGGATGTCTACATCCGGATGATTCGCAAGAAGATCGAGCCAGATCCCAGTCGACCGATGTATTTGCACACGGTTCGGGGCGTAGGCTACCGGTTGGCAGAGGAGCGCGCCGCGGACGAGTGTTGAGATCCCCGCTGAGCAGTCTTCGCGGACGACTGGCCTTCACCTACGCCTGTCTGGCCGTGCTGGGGGTTGCGGTCTCGGCGCTGTACACGGCCACGACGGTTCGCAACGGTCTGCACGATCGCGTCGTGCTGGACCTGGCCGACGAGGCGCGGCTGCTGGCCAACGAGGTGAGCGAGCCACTGGCTCAGTCCAATTTTGCGGCCGTCGGCGCTGAAGTCAAAGGCGCGGAAACCCTGACGCACGCGCGCCTGGTCATCGTCAATCCCTCGGGAGAAGTCGTCGCGGTCACCCGCGGTTGGACGCTCAACGACGATGACGGCGACCTCGAGGCGGCACTGTCCGGCGCGACGACGGTCGACACCGGCGGCACCGACGGGTTGTTCGGCGGCGCCGACAGCGTGCAGGTCAGCGTGCCGATCGCTCTGGATGACGGCACGATCGTGGGCGCGCTCCAGGCGACGTACAGCGTGGACGAGGTGCAGGCCATCGTCAGTCGGCTGAATCTGACGTCGCTGGCGCTGGCAATCGGCACGATGGCGCTCGCGGCGGTTGCGGGTTTGCTGCTGGCCACCTCGGTGGCCCGCCCCGCCGGTCAGGTCGCCGAGGCAGCACGGACGTTCGCGAGGCGGCGGGCCTTCGGCCCGCAGGCGCTGAACGCGTTTCCGGAGCCGTTACCCGAGCCACGCGGAAGCACCGACGAGATTCGCGCCATGGTCGAAGCCTTCAACAGCATGGGCGATCAACTCCGAGTGCACGAACAGGCACGCCGCGAGTTTGCCTCGGATGTCTCGCACGAGCTCCACTCGTTGGCCTCGGCAATGCAGACCGCGGCGGAGGCGCTCGAGCGCGGCGCCGCGGAAGCAAACCCTGCCCTGGGACAGCGCCTGGTCCAGGGGCTGGTTGGCCATACGCGCCGTCTCGTGCGACTGGCGGACGATTTGCTCGAGCTCGCTCGCTGGGAAGGTGGGCGGCTGCGCATCGACTCCGAAGACGTCGATCTGGCCGAGCTGGTGCGCGGCACGCTCGACGAATGGACGCCCGAGGCGAGTCGGCGGGGCATCAGCCTGCAGGTGCGGCTGCCCGTCGGACCGCTGCCGCTCAAGGGGGATCCGATCCGCCTTTCGCAGGCGCTCGGCAACCTGATCGAGAACGCGTTGAAGTACGCCGGACCGAATGGCTGGGTGCGCGTCGACGTCGCGCCCGAGTTGTTCGGCAGTTACGAGCTGGCGGTGAGTGACTCCGGTCCGGGCATCCCGCTTGACGTGTTGCCCCGGGTGTTCGAACGCTACTTTCGGGTTGAAGGGCGGGCGAGCGGCGGACCGGGTGGCATGGGCCTCGGCCTCGCCATCGCCCGCGCCATTGTGCTCGCCCATGGCGGCGAGCTGACCGCCGAGAGCCCGCGCGGGAGCGGCGCGCGCTTCGTCCTGCGCCTGCCGGTGCCGCCGACCGCCATCGGCCCGGCCCGCCCGCTGGCCACCGCGACGACGGCTGGCGTCCGGGAGTAACAACCAGAGGTATGCGCGCGATCGACGTACACGTCCATCCGACTGACGAACGCATCTCACGCGCCTGGGGCGGCGAGCAGGCGGATGCCGAACGCTTCTTTCGTGGCCCGTGGACGCACGAGGACCTGGATGCCACTGCCGCCCGCTACGCGGCGCTCGATACGCTGGCCGTCTTGCTTGGCGCCGATGCCGAGACAACCACCGGCGTGCCTGCCTATCCGAATGACGAGCTTGCGGCGGCGTGTCGCAAGTATCCAGATCGGTTCATCGGCTTCGCGGGGATCGACCCCTGGAAAGGCGAACTGGCGATTCGCGAGCTCGAGCGGTGCGCACGCGAGCTGGGACTCAAGGGCGCCAAGTTCCACCCCGGCAGACAGGAGTTCTATCCCAACGACCGACGCTTCTATCCACTCTTCGAAGCCGCCTCCGCGCTCGGCATGCCTGTCCTGTTCCACACCGGCATGATGGCCGCCGGCGCGGGGACCCCTGGCGGGCGCGGCGTGCGACTCGACTTCACCCGACCCATCTACCTCGACCACCTCGCCGCCGACTTCCCCCAACTGACCATCATCGCCGCGCACCCTTCCTGGCCGTGGGCTGACGAAGGTCTGGCGCTGGCTCGCCACAAGAGCAACGTGTTCCTGGACCTCAGCGGCTACTCGCCGAAGTACATCCCGCCGCAGTACATCCAGTTCGCCAACACCCTGCTGCAAGACCAGATGCTGTTCGGCAGTGACTATCCATTCATTCCGCCTGAGCGCTGGCTGGCCGACTTTGAAGAAGCTGGTTTTCGCCCGCAAGTCCATGACAAGGTCCTGCGGTTGAACGCCCAGCGCGCGCTCGGCCTGGCGTGAAGGCGTACGGCGTTGAGGACCTGACGGAGTTCGCGGCGCGCCTCGCCGAACTGCGGTGGACCTCGGAACCACCGCCCAAAGCTGGCAAGTTCGTCGCCTATACCGATGGCGCGTGCTTTGGCAACCCGCGCGGGCCGGGCGGCTGGGCGGCCGCGGTGTTCGCGGACGTGGGGGTGTGGCACTTGTTTGGCCATCTCTCGTCCACGTCCAATAACCGAGCCGAGGCGCTCGGCGTGCTGGGCGCACTCGAATGGGTCCCGAGCGGCTCGACCCTCGAGCTGCACTCTGATTCGGAGTTGACCATTCGCCAGCTCGAAGGTCGCTACAAAGTGAAATCCAATACGGACATCTGGGATGAGATTCGACGCGTGCGCGCCAGCAAGCGCATCGATCTCGCCCCTGAGTGGGTGCGCGGCCATGCGGGCGACGTGTTGAACGACCTGGCGGATCGGCTGTCTAAAATCGGCGCGCGGAACGGCACACTGGACGATCTCGGATCAACCAGCAGCCGCGCCGCGGCGCCACGGCGCGAACCGCCTGAGTTGATCGGGCTGGTCCCCAGCGGTGATTGGGAGCGCGAGTTTCTGCGTTCGGTGCGAGATCAACTGCGCCGCGGGCGGGCGCTCAGTCCCAAACAGCAGGCGGTGGTCGACCGCATTCGCGCCCGCGCCGCCTCCGCCTGAGTCCTGAGTACAGAAAAAAGGGCGGCCCTTGGCAGGCGGGCCGCCCTCGAGAAAGGGGTGCGCGGCCGGTGGCGTAGACCGGGCGCTCAGAGATTGGCCGTGGTGCTGAGCCAGAGGCGCGTGTCGACGCCGAGGCCGAGCTGCTCCCCCGCCGCACCCCGCGCGTGCGGACAGTCCGCGACTGGTACTCGCGGATCAGCTCGACCTCGGTGATCTGCACTCGCACCACGTGCGTATGTAGGTTGCGAGCCAGGGTCGCTCAGCAGCGGTCGACAAGCGAGAGTGGAGCGGTACCGGACCGACCCAAAAACCGGTACATCTGCGCCCCCAGGGGCGACAGGCAGGCGGGTTCAGGATGTCGTTTGCGCAACACCTCCGCGGCCTGCGGCGCGATCTCGATCTGACGCAGGCGGAGCTCGGCAGCAGGGCAGGCTGTTCCGTAAATACGATTCGCAAGCTCGAGGCCGACGAGCGTCGTCCTTCGCGGCAGCTCGCCGCGCAGCTCGCGGCCGCCCTGGACTTGCCACAGCGCGAACGCCTCGAGTTCGTGCGCCTGGCGCGGGGAACGGAGGCCATTGGCCGCTTGCGCCTGCCGGCGCCGGTGACGCGGCTGATCGGCCGTGAAGCTGACCTCTTGGCCTTGCGTGAGCGATTGCTCGATGCCGACATCCGTCTGCTGACCCTGGTGGGTCCGCCTGGGGTCGGCAAGACACGCCTGGCGCTGCAGCTCGCGACCGACCTCCAGGAGGCCTTCCGCGACGGAGCGGCCTTCGTGCCGCTGGAGGCGGTGCGCGAGCCGAAGCTTGTCGTCGAGGCCGTCGCGCACGCGCTCGGGGTTCGAGGTTCAGCGGGACGGTCGCTCGAACAGGCCGTCGCCGATTACATACGCCCGCGTCAGCTGCTGCTGGTCCTGGACAACTTCGAACAGGTCCTGCCAGCCGGTCACCTCGTCGGACGTCTGCTCGCCGATTGTCCGCGGTTGGCAGTCTTGACCACGAGCCGCGAGGCACTCGGTGTCTACGGCGAGCACGTCTACAGCGTGCCCGCGCTCGAGGTCCCGCGGGCGGCGGCCCGCCGCGCCGGTCGCAGCGCCTCCGAGGCGCTCTTTCTGGAACGCGCTCGCGCGGTCCGCCCCACGCTGGCGCGCGCCACGCCCGACGACCTGTCGGCGGTGGCCGAGATCTGTCGCAGGCTCGAAGGCTTGCCGCTGGCGATTGAGCTGGCGGCGTCGCGCACGCGGTCGATGAGTCCCGTCAGTCTGGTGAGCGAGCTCACCCAACGCCTGGACGTGCTGTCCGCCGGGCCATCGAACTTCACGTCGCGGCAACGCTCGATGCGCGGCGCGCTGGACTGGAGCCACGAACTGCTCACGGAAATCGAGCAACGCCTGTTCCGCCGCATGTCCGTCCTTCGGGGCGGCGCCACGTTCGCGGCGATCGACGGGGTGTGCGGCGAAGGGCCCTCGCGCTCCACACGTCAAGTGGTCGACAGCCTGGTCGACAAGAGCCTGCTCACGCGTGCCGACGATGCGGACGCGCGCGTCACGATGCTCGAAGTCGTCCGTGAGTACGCCACCGAGCAGATGCGGCTGGTTGACGGGCCGGCGCGGGTCGAGTCTGGTCGGCGCTGCCACGCCGAGTTCTTCGCCAGGCTCGCCGACGCGGCCCCGGGCGGGCTCCGCGCGCACGAACAGCTCACCTGGCTCAACCGTCTCGAGCTCGACCACGACAACCTGCAGGCCGCGCTGGACTGGTCGCTCCAGCGCCGCGACCCCGAGCTGGTGGGCCGGCTGGCGGCGGGCATCTGGCCGTTCTGGCGCGCGCGAGCCTACTTCCATGAAGGCTCGCGCTGGCTGGACGCGGCGCTGGGCCTGGGAGACGCACTGCCCCAGCAGAGCCACGCGTCGATCCTCAACGGCGCGGGCGTGCTGGCGATCCTGCAGGCGGACTACTCGACGGCGACCGACAGGCTGCAGGCGGCCCTGGCGCTGTACCGCGAGCTCGACGACCAGCTCGGCGTGGCGTTCGTTCTGAGCAATCTTGGCTGGACAGCGTATGACACGGAGGACGTCGAACGCGCCGAGGAGTTGTTCAATGCGAGCTTGCGCATCCGTCGACAGCTCGGCGACCGCTGGGGCGAGGCCATCTCGGTCAACAACCTGGGCATGATCGCCGTCACGCGCGACGATCCACGCCAGGCAGCGGAGTTGTTTGCGCAGAGCGCCAGCCTGTGCGAGCGCGAGGGTGACTCCATGAGCATGGCGCAGGCGCTCACCAACCAGGGGTGGGCCCTCCAGCTGCTGGGCGATTACGCGGGCGCGAGCCGGCTGTTTTCGCAGAGTCTGGCGCTGGCCGAGCGCTTTCAGGACTCCCGTCGCGTGGCCAACAACCTGGCCAGCATGGCGCTGATGGCCGTCTACCGTGGCGACTATGCGTCCGGTGGCGACCTGTTTACCGACAGTCTGACCATCTTTTACGAATTGCACGAGCGACGCGGCGTGGCCGAGAGCCTGGAGGGGCTGGCAGGCGTCGCCGCGCTGCAACATCGGCCCGCGGACGCGGCGCGCCTGTTCGGGCTGGCGGCAGCGCTGCGCGAGAGCGCTGGTGCGCCCCTGCTGGCCGGCGACCGGGCGCGGTACGAGGCCGCGCTGACGGCCGCCAGGGAGCAGCTGGCCGACCCGGCGTGGTCCGAGGCGTGGCAATCAGGCCGCGAAGCTGACCTGGACGCGGAAATCGGCAGGCTGATCGATTAGCCGGCGATACGTCACCCACCGGGTGGCCAGTCGACACTGGTAGTGACGACCCCAAGGGGGAACAGTTTTCCTCGGCCGCCTGAGCGGGAAATGCACCGTTTCCTCGCCTGCCGAGGGACGTTTGGATTCCGCGAAACTGTCCTGCGACACCTCTCGTGACGAAGCCCACGGGGAGTGAATGGTTTTCATCGCCCGCTGAGGAACATATGGATTTCCGCGACAGGTGTTCTGCGACACCCAGCGTGACGAGCCCACTGGGAGTGAACCGTCTCCTCGCCCATTGGTGGGTCCCCTCTGGGGAATCCTCTGCTACATACAACTGCAGCCGAAAGGCTTGATGATGATGTGCCCGATTTGACCGAGCGTCGGCGCGACGTGGGCTACCGCGAGCAAGGCGGTGAAGGCCAGAGCAAGAAACCGCGCGTGCATACCAAGTGCCTTTCGCAAGCGAACGACGCCAACAGCCGTGTACTTGCCGTTTGCAAAGGCCCGGGTACGTCCGGTGGCGCCTGACCGAGCGCATCCGCCAGCTGGTACCCGACGGATGCGCTCCCACTACCGGTGCCGCGTGTGGTCTCCTTTCAGCTAGCTAGTCTTCCGATTCGCTGTGATCAGGCCAGCAGGTCCCGAATGGCGCTGCTGCGCCTCAGGCGTTCGATCATGTTGCGTTTGGTGCGATAGACGTCGAAGACGTCGTGGAACTTGTCCGGGTGGCGAGCCAGGATCTCGCGTGGAGTCAGCCCGCCGACGAATGACAGGTGCGCGACGATGCGCTCCTGAACGCTGCTCAGCTCTCGATCGATGGTGTCCCACACTTCTCGGCCGGTTACCCGCCCGATGACCTGAGCCGCCGGATCGGCGCTGATGCACGCCTCGGGCGGCACGTCGTCGATCGACAGGCATGCCTGCCGGCGGCGACTGCGCGCCTCGTCGAGCAGCACGCTGCCGAGGCACAGCTTCAGATACTGGAGGATGGCGGCCAGGTCGTCGAAGTGATGCACGCGGCCATTGCGGCACGCCTGCCAGAAGCGTTGGAAGGCCCGGTCGACGCAGAACCCGTCGTCTTCGACGACCAGCCCGCGCACGACGCGCCGTCCGGCTTGCGCGACGAGAATCGGGCGGTAGACCTCCATGACCGCCTGCCAGGCGGTCGCGTCCTCCTCCTCCATGGCTCGTCGGAACAGCTCGAGCCCCGCCGCATCGTCGGTAGCTTCCCCGCGCCCATAAATGGTCTCCTGAGCCTGAGCCTCAGCTCGAAGCTCGACCAGTGACAGCTGGCGCAGATCGCGGTCACGTTGAGTCTCGGTCTGCATGGTGTCACCCTAGAAAGCCAGCGTTGCCGGCCTGTGACACGCGCGTTGCAGAATCAGGCAGCAGGAGCAGGAGTGGAGCGGTCACCGTCAGTGCGCGTCTACACGTTGGGTACCTTCCGCGTACTTGTGGACGAGCGTGTTGTCGAGGAGTCCGCCTGGCGGCGCAGAGCCGCGCGACAGCTTCTCAAGGTGCTCGTGTCGAAGCCCGGGCGCCGCTTGACTCGCGACGAGATCGTCGAGATCTTTTGGCCAGACTCTGAGCCAGACGCCGCTGCCAGCAACCTGCGCTCGACGTTGCACGCGCTGCGGCGCGTGCTGCAACCTCGGCCGCGTACGCCCAGCCTGCCGATCGTTTTCGCTGATCGCGACAGCATCTGGCTGCGTCAAGACGTCGAGCTGTGGACTGATGCTGACGACTTCGAAAGGGCGGTCGCCGACGCATTTCGCTCGGCTGACCCGCTACCGCGGTTGGAGGCTGCCAGCATGCTGTACGCAGGCGAGTACCTGCCGGACGATGCGAATGAGGACTGGGCCGCGGAACGTCGGGAGGTTCTCAAGCACACGTGGACCGATCTACAGTTTGGACTCGCGGCGGCGGCGGACAAGCGCGGACAGGTCGATGCGGCGGTGCGGCCTCTCGAGCGACTGCTGAGGGCCGACGCGTCCGATGAACGTGCGGCACGTGAGTTGATGAAGCTCCTGGCGCGCAATGGGCGGCGCACCGAGGCGCTGCGCGTCTACCAACGGTTGGTCGAATCGCTGCGCACCGAGCTCGGTATAGAACCGGCGCACGAATCCGTTGAGCTTCACGTCCAGATCAGCTCCAGCGCGACTTCGGGCTCAGCCTTTGACGCCGAATCTTTCCGCTGCACGTACCCCTTTCCGACACCAGGCGAATTGATCAATCGTCAACCCGAGCTCGCCACACTGTTGCGGCTCGTCGCCGAGAGCCGCACCGCCGGTCGAGTCGCGCTGGTCACCGCGCCTGCGGGTATCGGCAAGAGCGCGCTGGTAGGCGAAGTCGTGCGGCGGTCACAAGCGGAGCGCGTGTTGTGCCTGGCCGGTGGCTGCTATGAAGAACGCGCGGCACTGCCATTCGGGCCATTCCATGACGCGCTGGTCGATTTCTTGCTAGCCCAGCCTGCCGACAGTCTGCGCGCGCGGTTGGGTAGCAGCGTCGAGGATCTTGGCCAGGTCATTCCCGAGCTGCGCTATCAACTTCAACTGTCGTCTCCGATGTCCGCGCCGGTTGACCGCATGCGCGCTTTCAGCGCAATCCACGCCTGTTTACGCGCGCTGGTGGAAGAGGGACCGGTGCTGGTGTGTCTGGAAGATTTACATGCTGCTGACGATGCCACCTTACAGTTGTTGCACTATCTTGCGCGACAGACGCAACGGCTGCCACTGATGTTTATTGGCACCGTTCGTTCGGACGAGGTGGCAACGGAGGAACCGCTTGCTCAGTCAATAGAGGCCCTCATTCGTGAAAGGCTGGCGCGTCGGATTGTGTTGTCTCCGCTCACCCAGGCGGAAACCGATAGGCTCGTGTCCGCGCGCCTCGACGGCCTGCCAAGCAGCGCCCTCAGTGACTCGTTGTACACAACGACCGGTGGGAACCCGTTATTCGTCGAGCAGCTCCTCCTGGCGCTCGGCGAGGGTGGGCAGCTGGAGCGCAAGGCGGGCGTTTGGCACGGGGACACCACAGTCGAGGGCACGCCGCCCATTGTGCGCGAGGTCATTGCGCAGCGACTCCAGCGCTTGGACCCGGTGTGTCGGGAAGTCCTGGCAATGGCGGCCGTGCTGGGTCAGGCTTTTGAACACCGAACCCTGCTGGCCGCGGTCGAACCACTCCACGAGACTATCCTCTTGCGTGAACTGGATCGCGCCATTACTGCCCAGATACTGGCGGATACGCCCGGCGGTTACGCTTTTCGACACGCCCTGCTGCGCAATGCCGTCTATTGGGGGCTGAGCTCGCCGCGGCGCATGCTCCTCCATGCGCGAGCCGGCGAGCTGCTCGAGCAGTTTTACAGCGCCCGGGCGGACGATTTCAGTGCTGAGCTTGCGCATCACTTCGTCCTTGGCGGTGAGGCAGCTCCGATCCGAATGAAGGCACTCCATTACAGCTTGGAAGCGGGACGGAGAGCGGGTGCGCTGTCGTCAAATCGCGAAGCCCTCCAGCATTTTAGCAATGTTCTCCGGGTAATCGACGCCGCGCCGATGGACGCGCGGATGTTGGCCAGAGTGGAAGCACTCGAGGGCCGCGGATACGCCGAGCGCGGGTTGGGCCTTTTACCTGCGGCGGTCGCAACGCTGCGAGAGGTACTCCGTCTGACCAGTGATCCGATCCGCCAGGCTCGGGTCCATGGCGAGATTGCCAGCGCGCTCCTGCACGGCGATCCAGAGGGAGCACTGGAGGAGGTGAAAGCCGGCGTAGCGGAGCTGGCAGGAACGGAACCCGACGCCAGCGTGGCTGCGACACGGCTTCGGTTGCAATCGTTTGAAGCAATGTGCTGCTTCCTGGCTGGCCGCTATCAGGAGGTAGTTGCCATTGGCGAGGAGATGTTGCCGGTTGCGAGATCACTGGGTGACGTGCGTGCGCTGTGTCGACCCGAAGCGGTGCTTAGTTGGGCCCACATTGGCGCCGGACAGGTAAGCCAGGCGCTCCACCATTCACAACGACTGCTCGCCTTCGCAGAGGAGTCGCAAGACAAATCCGAGGTCGCCATGGCGGAGGTGAACCTCGGCCTCGAGTACCACCTGGCCGGCGCGTTCGGCGATGCGCAGCTTCATTTGAACCGCGCACGGGCGCTGTACCAGGAGTCGGCAAATGACGTCTGGCTGTCGAACGCTTCACAGCTGTCTGCCAGGGTGCTGCTGGGGCGCGGGGATCGACGTGGCGCGCGTGACCAGGCCGAGGCGGCGCTCGCGCTGGTGCACGAGCAACAAGACCGCTGGGTGGCCGAATCACAGGACATACTCGGCAACCTGGACCTCCTGGCTGCTGAGCACAGCGCGGCGATGTCGAGATTTCGCGAGGCGCTCGCAATCCGCCGCAGAATCGGGCATGTCTCCGGCATCATCGACTCGCTTATTGGACTTGGCCGCGTCTATGAGCGCATCGGAGAGTGGCAAGGCGCGGAGCGGCAGTACTTGGAGGCTCTGGAGGTTGGGGGTGGAGTGGAGACTTCTCCCTCGGTCGTAGCGGCGTGGCGCCATCTCGGTCGGCTGCGGTGCCGGACCGGGGAATTCTCGAAAGCGGGGCCGCTCCTCGAACACGCGCTGCAACTGGCGCGGGGCATTTCGGAAACCATCGAATATGCGCCGACGCTGCTCGCAATGTCAGAACTCGAAGAGGGTCTGGGCCACCTGGAATCCGCTATCGAGTACGTTGACCAGGCCTTGCAATTGGGTGGCACCGTGGAATTTCGCATCGAGGCGAATGCCGCGGCCGCCAGGCTGTTGCGAGGGTTTGCGCGTCGCCGTGATGATGCGCTCGCGGCTGCCAGGTCCGCCCTCGAGTTGGCGGAGCAGTTCGGCGCGCCCTTTTTAGAGGGTATCGCCCATCTGGCCGCCGCCCGCGTGTACGCGGCCCGCCAGCAAGTGACGGATGCCGCGCAGCATTACGCGGAGGTTCTCCGGAGCCTGGTCGACTCGGGTCCGATCGAATATTCCGACGTAGAGCGAGAGATCGCCGCGTTCAACCGAAGCCTCAGGGCCAACCCGGACCCTGGTAGCCAATAAATAGCGATCCCTGGAATGTTTGGCCATTCTGCGAGTAGGTGTAGGGTATTCGCACGGCCTTGGTGATCCGATAAAACTTGCCGGCGAATGCCCACTGCAACAAGTTCTGGAAATAGCCCTCGTACAGATACCTGTCGGTCACGAGCTGCGTCAGCCGGTAGTCAAACGGATTCGACTGATTCCGGTCCTTGGCAGGGCCGTCGAACTCGACGGTGGTCTGCTGTAAAGCCGCGGTATCGACACCGTAGGGGTCTTCGGTGACGATGAACTGGTTATAGTCGGCGATGGTCTGTTGCCGTACGAGCACCGTCATTGAGCTTGTTTGTTCGACCGCCGGAGGAGCGCTCGACGGACCGGGGGTGTAGATTCCCGGGCTCGACCCCTGAGTGCCGTTGGACGGCTGATATGGCGTCCCCGAGTCGCGGCCTGATCCCCCGCGGGACGTACCGCCGGACTGTAGGCCCTGGACCTGGGATTCCAGTTCCGCAATCCTGCGTTTCAGCGAATCAATTTGCTGCTGCATGCTGGTGGCTGCGTCGGTCATACTCGACTCCTGTTCCTTGGCTCGGGCGATGGTGAAGAGTGCCGGTATGGAGGGTGCGAAAAAGTATCCTCCGGCTTGCGGCGATACGAAATTCGGGAGAGTGATTTTGCAGGCAGCGTTTGGGTAATCAGTGTCGCTGACCGAAATCATGCGGGGCTGGTCAACAACCTGGCCTACGACTGGGTCAACGCCGCTGTCAACCAGTGGAAAGTCCGGATTGCCGAGCCAGTTTGACCACACATGTTGGAACTGTCGCTCAATGCTCGCCTGGTAGCAGAGGAACAACAGACCCCGTCCGCCTTCATCCGGGGCGCCTTCCGGAAGATACGGCCCATAGGGAATGCCTCTGCGGATAATTCGATGGCGGTTGATTTCGGAGCGTGGCAACTGTCGGGGGCGCGCCCTTCCGATGTGTGCATATTCGGAAACTGGGTCCGCCGCGTAGGCACCGTCACGTTGGCGTCCGATAAGCGCGGCCGCCAGCTGTTCGGGGCGTAGACCCAGGTGATGCGCCTGCGTGCGGACAGCGTCGCGAAAGGCTCCCACGTCCTGTGCCAATTGCAGAAAGACGAGGAAGCTGCCATCGCGGGTCCAATGTGGCAGCGTCCGCAAACTGGTTTCGCCGGCCTCGTCGGGCTGGCCGAGGATGAACTCACCCGGGGCAACAACCTTTTCCTGGTCTTCCCAGTCGTCGAGTAGTCCGGCCAGGCGCGGTTGAGAAATTCCGTCTTTGAATCCGAATTGCTCGTGCCCACGGAGTGAACCCGGCAACGTCGCGCCCGGGAATGGGCAGCCGCTCCGAATGTCGAATCGGCGGAAGTCGGCCTGCAACCGTCTATGAAGTTCCGCGAGGTCCTCCCTCTTGTCGGCAGCTGCGAGCAAGAGTGCGTGAACAGGCGCGCCTCCATTCGAAATGGGAGGTGCAGGCGCGTGGTTGAGGCGAAATGCGTGCGGAAATCCCACAAGTCCGTCGGCTGGGAGCAGATACTCCAGGCCGTTCCACGAGAACGCGATGTTGAGCCAGGTAGCGGCCACCGGATTCGGTTCAATTCCAAGTGTTCGGCGCCCGATGCGTTTGAACAGTCGATTGAACGCGGCCACGTCCTCGGCCGAGGCAATCCGCGGCGCCAGTTCAATCAACCATTCACACGTGGCGCGTACGTTGGAAAAGGCCACTGGCAAAAATAGCTGGTGGTCCTTGCTGAAGCCAGGAACGATGTTGCCCTGGATATTGCCGAGATTCAGTGCCACGCGACCATCAGAATCTTCCCCGCCGCAGCCTCCCCGCGGCGTGCGCACTCTACCACTTTGTGAGTGACTGTCAAGTCAGAGTAGCCCGCGGCCTCGCGGCACGGTCGCGGACGCCTTGTGTCTCACAACCGCAGTTGCGGGTCCAACGCGTCGCGCAGGCCGTCGCCGAGCAGGTTGAAGCCGAGCACCGCCAGGCCGATGGCGATGCCCGGAAATAGCGTCGGCCAGGGATCGGTGTCCAGGAATCCGTAGCTGCTGCTGACCATCGCGCCCCAGGACGGCGACGGGGGTTTGTTTCCCAGTCCCAGAAATGACAGCGACGCTTCGGTCAGCACCGCGAATGCGAAATTCAGCGACGCGAGCACGATCAGAGGCGCCACCAGATTGGGAAAGATGTGCTTCGCCAGGACGCGCGGTGTCGGAGCGCCTAGCGAAATGGCCGCCTCGACGAACGTCGTCTTCGACAGCGACAGGGTTGAGCCGCGTACCACGCGCATGAATGTTGGCGTGGTGACGATGCCAATCGCCAGCATCAGGTTGGTGAGCGAGGCTCCCAGCATTGCGGCGATCGCAATAGCCAGCAGCACCGCTGGAAACGCGAACAGGACGTCCATGAACAGCGTGAGGATCGCGTCGATCCAGCCGCGCGCGTAGCCGGCCGCCAGCCCCAGCGCCACTCCGGCGACACCGGATATGCCCACCGAGATGACGCCCACTTCGAACGAAATCCGGGCTCCATACAGTAGTCGACTCAGGACGTCGCGACCGAACTCGTCCGTTCCAAACAGGTAGGTGCTATTGGGTGGCTGCAGGCGATCGCGCACGTGCTGGTCGCTGAAACTGTACGGAGCGAACCACCCACCGGCAATCGCCAGGAACACGAACAAGGCGACGATCGCCAGGCCCCCGACGGCCAGTCGGTGGCGGGTCAGTTGTCGCAGCCAGTTGGGTCGGCTGACTGGAGTCGCCGGTCGGGGCGCGGTGAGCTCAAAAGTTTCGGCTGCCACCAGACGCGTTAGTGGCTCGTCCGGAGCCGCGGGTCCACGACCGCGTACAGCACGTCGATGAGCAGGCTGACCAGGACGAACGCGACGGCCACCACCAGCGTCACGCCCTGGACCACGGGGTAGTCGCGAGTACTGATCGCGTCGAAGACGTAGCGCCCGATGCCGGGCAGGCCGAAGATCGTCTCGACGATCACCGCCCCTCCCAGCAAGCGCGCGAGACTCAGGCCCGCAACCGTGATCACCGGAATGGCCGCGTTGCGCAGCACATGCCGACGCAGCACCGTCCCGTGCCGCAGACCCTTGGAGCGCGCCGCGCGCACGTAGTCCTGTCCCAGGACTTCCAGCACCGAGGACCGCGTAATGCGCATCATCACACCCGCGAACGGCAGCGCCAGGCAAACGGCTGGCAAAAGCATCGTCCGCAAATTGCCGATCGGGTCAACGCGTAATTCGACATAGCCGATGGGCGGCAGCCACCGCAGCACGACCGAGAACAGCAGCACCAGCAACGTCGCCAGCAGAAAATTTGGAAACGACAATCCCGCCAGCGTGCCCACGGCGACCACATAGTCGGTCGGCGAGTTGCGACGCAGGGCGGAGAGCGTGCCGGCCAGCAGCGCCGGCACGATGCCCAACACCGCCGCCAGCATCGACAGCTCCAGGGTCACCGGCAGGCGCAGGGCGAGCTCCTGACTCAGGCTGCGACCGGTTCGGAAGGAAGTCCCCAGGTCACCCGACAGGACACGCCCCAGCCAGTGGACGTATTGCAGTGGCGCTGGCTCGTCCAACCCGAACGCCGCTCTGATGGCCGCCACTTGCTGAGGTGTCGCCTGGGTCTCCGAGCCGAGCACAACCGCCACCGGGTCCCCGGGCACGAGCCTGATCAGCGAGAAGGTGACGAGCGACACCCCGATGAGCACCGGCACCAGCAGCACAATTCGGGCGAGAACGTAGCGGGCCATCCGTTCACTTTTCGATCCAGACGTCCTTGAAGCTGGTGTTGGTGCCGGTCGCGATGTGGGTGTAGCCCTTCACGTACGTCTTCATCGCCTCGAACTGCTGAGCGATGTAGAGATTGATCCAGGGGGCGTCGTCGAGCAGCAGTTGCTGCAACTGAGCGTAGACGGCTTTACGCTGCGCTTGATCGGTGGTGGCAACGCCCTGCGCCATGAGTTGATCCGCTTGCGGGTTGCTGTAGTGGACAGCATTGCTGGGCTGGTCCGTGCCGAAATTCCGCAAGTAGATGTCGTTCGGGTCGACGTAGGCGCTGACGCCACTCACGGTCAGGTCGAAGTTATTGCCGAGGTAATCCTTGAGAAAGGCCGCGTTCTCTTCGAGGTTGATGTCGGCATTAATGCCGATTTGCTTGAGCTGCTCCTGGACCACGACCGCCGCATTCGATAAGAACGAATACTGCGACCAGCTGAGGATGGTCGTGTTGAAGCCGTTCGGGTAGCCGGCCTCGGTCAGAAGCTGCTTGGCCTTGGCAAGGTCCGGTGGCTGGGGCTTGACGCCGGTCGCCGCCCAGTAACTATCCGGGAACAGCTCGAGCGTGGGTATGCCGAAGCCATTCACGGCTGGGCCGAGCACCGCGTCTCGATCGATCGCCGCGGCGATCGCCTGGCGGACCTTGACGTCGCTGAAGGGCGTGCGGGTCACGTTCAGCCCGATGAAGCGGATGTTCGTGTTCTGATCGCCGGCCACAGTGATGCTGCTGTCGCTCTTCAGACTGGCGATGTCTTTGAGCGGCGCATACTCGATGAAATCGACCGTGCCGCTGCGCAGCGCGGCGGTGCGCGATGTGTCGTCGGGAGCGATCGTCATCTCAATGCCGTCCACGTACGGCTTGCCGGTCTCCCAGTAGTCCGGGTTTTTCTCGAGCACCACGCGCGTGTTGGGCACGTACTCCTTGAACTTGAACGGGCCGGTGCCGTCGGCGTTCTGAGACAGATCACCGTATTGCTGGACGGCATCGCGATTGATAATGGCCGTCGCCGGGCTGGTCAGATTCGTCAAGAACGACGCGTCCGCCTGTTTGAGGGTGAGCACGACGGTGCGGTCGTCGGGCGTGCCGATGCTGTCCAGCGCCGCCAGCAGCGTGGCGTTGGGCGACGCGGTCGCTTTGTCCTGGAGGCGTTCAAAACTGTATTTGACGTCCGCTGAGGTCGCGGCCCGTCCACTGTGGAACTTGATCCCGTCGCGAAGCGTGAACGTGTACGTCTTGCCGTCGGCGGAGACGTCCCACTTCTCGGCCAGGTCCGGCTCGGCGGTCAGGTCCGGCTTGAGGCGGACCAGGCGGCTGTAGATCTGCTCGGTGACGTGGTTGGAGGCCGTCAGGCTGGTCTTCTGGGGATCGAGTGAAGCGGGGTCAGCCTGCAGGCCGACCTTGAGAATTCCGCCCGATTTGGGTGCCGCGGCTGGCGCCGTGGTGGCGGGCGCAGCCGCGGCCGGCGTCTGCGGCGCGGCGGCCGGCGCGGTCGTCGCTGCCGCTGCCGGCGGCGTGGTGG
>JAFAOS010000085.1 GCA_019247515.1 Chloroflexota bacterium
GGGAGAGGGAGTCATAATTTCGTTAGTGGATCGCCTCGACGAGTTCTATGGACCCAACGCGGGTTACGCCCTCGAGCTCCTCGAACACGAGGCAGCGCCCGTCGAACCAGCTGAAGCTGAGCGTGCTACCGCCGAGCTGAGCGCCTCGCCCGAGGTCTCCGCCGCCGCGGCGGCTGCCGCCCTCGCCCAGAGCATCCGACTCTTCGGCCATCGCGCCGCGCGCGTCGACCCCCTCGGCTCCGATCCTCCAGGCGACCCCCACCTGGACTACGCCACCCATGGACTGCACGAGGAAGACCTCGCCCGGCTGCCCGCCTCGGTCGTCGGCGGCGCGGTTGCCAACGCGAACCTCGCCAACGCCCTCGAAGCCATTCGGCGCCTCGAGCAGGCCTACTGCAGCTCGACGGGTTACGAGGTCGCCCACGTCGAGGACCCCGCCGAACGCGCCTGGCTGCTCGACGCCATCGAAGAGGGCCGCTTCCGCCCACCCAACGACCCGGTCGACGAGCGCGAGCTGCTCGATCGCCTGACAGAAGTCTCCGCCTTCGAGCGTTTCTTGCATCGCGCCTACCCCGGTCAGACGCGCTTTTCCGTCGAAGGCCTGGGCATGCTGATCCCGATGCTCGACGAGCTCATCGCCGACGTCGCGGCCCAGGGTACGCGCACGGTGATGCTCGGCATGGCCCATCGCGGTCGGCTCAACGTGCTCGCGCACGTGCTCGGCAAACCTTACGGCCGCATCCTGGCCGAGTTCGAAGGCCGCGCCTACGGCCGCCCACTGCGGGGCTCAGCTCTGGACGGCCTCGCCGAGGGCTGGGCGGGCGACGTCAAGTACCACGCTGGCGCACGTCGGGTCGTCGGCCCGGATCAGCTCGACGGTACCGGGCGCCGCAACATCACGGTGGTCATGGCGCCCAACCCGAGTCACCTCGAGTTCGTCAACCCGGTCGTGCAGGGCATGGCCCGCGCCGCCAACGACAGCGCTGGAGGGCAAACACGCGACTCCCTCGCCGTCCTCATCCATGGCGACGCATCGTTTCCGGGCCAGGGCATCGTCGCCGAAACGCTCAATCTCGGTCGCCTGGGCGGGTACACCACCGGCGGCACGCTGCACATCATCGCTAACAACCAGCTCGGCTTCACGACCGAGCCGCGCGACGGCCGCTCCACCCTGTACGCCAGCGACCTGGCCAAGGGCTTCGAGATGCCGATCGTGCACGTCAACGCCGACGACCCGGTCGCCTGCCTGGCCGCCATCCGACTGGCCGCCGCGTACCGCGCCAGATTCGACCAGGATTTTCTCGTCGACCTGATCGGTTACCGACGCTGGGGACACAACGAAGGCGACGACCCGTCGTTCACCCAGCCGATGACCTATGCCGCGATCGGCAAGAAGCCGACCGTGCGCGAGCTGTTCGCCGCCGATCTCACACAGCGCGGCGTGGTGCGACAGGGTGATCCTGAGGCGTTCCTGAAAGCCGGGCTCGACGAGTTCCAGCGCATCCGCGAGCGAGTCCGCCGCCAGACTGAAACCCCGCCGGAAGAGTCGGCTGTCATCCCCAGGAGCAACGACGAACGGCCGGTAACTCCCAACCCGTCGTGGGAGACGCTGAAGGCCCTCAACAGCACGCTGCTGACGTTTCCGGATGGCTTCAGTGTTCACCCCAGACTGGAGCGCGCGCTGGAGCGCCGCCGCGCCGCGTTCGACAAGCCCGACGGCAGCGTTGATTGGGGACACGCCGAGTCACTCGCGTTTGGCACGCTGCTGCAGGAGCGCGTTCCGATTCGACTGACCGGCCAGGACGCGATACGTGGCACCTTCAGCCAGCGTCACCTCGCCTTCTACGACACGCGCAGCGGCCAGCGAATCATCCCCCTCGAAGGCATCTCGAACGCGGCATTCGAAGTCTTCAATAGCCCGCTCTCGGAGAACGCCACCCTCGGCTTTGAATACGGCTACAGCATCCAGTCGCCCCAGACGCTGGTGATCTGGGAAGGGCAGTACGGCGACTTCATCGACGGCGCGCAGGTGATCGTCGACGAGTTCGTCGTCTCGGCCCAGGCCAAATGGGGCCTGATCTCGGGTCTCGTCCTGCTGCTGCCGCACGCCTGGGAGGGCCAGGGGCCCGACCACTCCAGCGGTCGCCTGGAGCGTTTTCTCCAGCTAGCCGCCGAAGACAACATCCGTGTGGCCAATTGCTCGACCGCGGCGCAGTACTACTTTCTGCTGCGCCGCCAGGCAGCCAGCCTCAATTCCGCGGAGTCCGCGCGGCCGCTGGTCGTGATGACCCCCAAAAGCCTGTTGCGCCACCCACTTGCCACCTCGCGCGCCAGCGACCTGGTCGAGGGCCGCTTCGAGCCGGTCATCGACGACGCCGTCGCGGGTAAGCACCCGAACCGCGTCCGCCGCGTGGTGCTGTGCAGTGGCCACATATGGGCCGAGCTGCAGTCCGATTCGCGGCGCGCGGCGGCGGAAGAGGTCGCCGTGATTCGTCTCGAGGAGCTGTATCCGTTTCCCCGCGAAGCGATCCTCGAGATTCTCGACAAGTACGGTCGCGCGGAGGACACCGTGTGGTTGCAGGAGGAGCCGCGGAACATGGGCGCGTGGACGTTTGTCGAGCATCAACTGGCCGGAGCGTGCGAGCTGCGCTACGTGGGGCGTCCCGAACAAGCCAGCCCGGCGGAAGGCTGGGCGGAGGCGCACACGGCCGAGCAGCGGCGCATTATCGCCGAGGTGCTGGAAGGAGCGGCGGTGCATGCCAGTTGAGGTGCGCGTTCCGGTTCTGGGCGAGTCGATCGTCGAAGCCACGCTGGGCACGTGGTTGAAGCGCGAGGGTGAGGCGGTCGAGGCCGGCGAGCCGCTGGTGCAGTTGGAGACCGAGAAGGTCAACGTGGATGTGGCGGCCGATCAGTCGGGCGTGCTCGGCTCGGTCGCCGCGCACGAGGGCGACACGGTCCACCCGGGCGACGTCCTGGCCACCATCGACGAGACCGCCCGGCCGGCGCAAGCCGCGCCGCAGCCGGCCGCCAGCCCGCCGGCCGCCGCGCAACCCGACTCGCAGCCGGACGCCGGTAAGCCGCCCGCCGCGCAACCTGATTCGCAGCCGGCCGCCAGCGCGCCTGAGCCAGGCCCCGACGCGCGCGACGCGGCGGAAGCCGACCGGCCGCACGCCTCACCGGTGGCGCGGCGGATGGCCGAAGAGCACGGCATCGACCTCACCCGCGTCGAAGGCACCGGCACCGGGGGTCGCGTCACGCGCGAGGACGTCGAACGCCACCTGCAACCCGCCGCCCGCGCGCGGGCGAGCGAGACTCCGCCGCCGGCGGCGCCGTCGGCCGATGGCCAGCGCCCCGAGACACGTGTCCGCATGTCGCGGCGGCGTCAGACCATCGCCAGCCGCCTGCTCGAAGCTCAGCGCACCGCCGCCATTCTGACCACCTTCAACGAAGTCGACATGACCGCGATCATGGACATGCGCGCGCGTCGCCGCGAGCAATTTCAGAAGCGCCACGGTGTGAGTCTCGGCTTCATGTCCTTTTTCACCAGGGCCACCGTCGGCGCGCTGCGCGAGTTCCCCAATCTCAACTCGGAGATCCGGGGGGACGAGATCATCCAGAAGCACTACTTCGACATCGGCATCGCCGTCGGCGCCGAAGGCGGTCTGGTGGTGCCCATCGTGCGCGACGCCGACCGCAAGTCCTTCGCCGAGCTGGAACGCGAGATCGCCGCGCTGGCCGAGAAGGCGCGCTCGAACACGCTCACGCTCGACGACCTGCGCGGGGGCACCTTCACCATCACCAACGGCGGCGTCTTCGGCTCGCTGCTTTCGACGCCCATTCTCAGCCCACCGCAAGTCGGCATCCTGGGCATGCACAAGATTCAGCCGCGCCCGATCGCCATCGACAACCAGGTGGTGATCCGTCCGATGATGTACCTGGCGCTGAGCTACGACCACCGCATCGTGGACGGTCGCGAAGCCGTGCAGTTCCTGGTGCGGGTCAAAGAGCTGGTGGAGGACCCGGCAGCGCTGCTGCTGGCCTAGCAAGCGGCTCAGCGCGGTCACACACGGAGAGTTTGCCCCGGGTGAACCCGCCCCCTCCCCGCAGGGTCCCCTCCCACGAAGATGTCCGTCGACATCGTTAGTGACGACCCCAAAGGGGAGAGAACAGTTTCATCGCCGCTGGCGCGCGTGCGACGCATGGAGTCCTCTGGGGAATCGTCGTGTGGGTCCCCTCTGGGGAATACTTCGAGTGGGTCCCCTGTGGGGAATACCTCCCGTGGGTCCCCTGTGGGGAATACTTCGTGTGGGTCCCCTCTCGGGAATACTTCGTGTGGGGCCCCTGTGGGGAATCAATACTTCAATTGTTCTAGCCACTGGCGCGTCGTGCCGGTCACCACCCTTGGTTGCGCGCGCAGCGCGGCGAGGTCGGCTGAGCCCGTCAGGAACATCACCGTGCGCAGCTCGAGCAGGAACTGGCCGATCCACGCCTCGACGGCGGCGTCGCCCTGCAGCGCCGCCTGCAGCAGCGGCCGCGCCACGCCGACCAGCGTCGCCCCGAGCGCCAGCGCCTTGGCGGCGTCCAGCCCGCTGCGAATGCCGCCCGTCGCCACGACGGGCAGCCCGGCGGCCAGCGCGCCGATCACCGACACCGGCGTCGGAATGCCCCAGTCGCGCAGTACTTCTCCGAGCCGCTCGCTGGGCGTCACCCCCTGGGCTGCCGCCCGCAAACCCTCCACGGCCGCGAAGCTCGTGCCGCCCACACCCCCGACGTCCAGCGCGCGAACACCCAGTTCGCGCAGCCGGCACGCGGTCGCGCGCGAGAGACCGGCGCCCGTCTCCTTGGCCACGACCGGCACCCCGACGTAGCCTGCCACCTCGCGAATCGCGTCGGCACACCCCGCCGCGCGCCGCTCACCCTCGGGCTGGACGCTTTCCTGCAGGAAGTTGAGATGGACCGCCAGCGCGTCGGCGTGGATCATGTCGATCGCCGACTGAACCTCGGCGCGGGTGAGCGCGGGCGCGTCATCCTGGTCGACAAGCTGCGGCGCGCCGATATTGGCGATGAGCATGGCGTTCGGCGCCTGGTCGCGCACGACCGTGTAGGTGTACGCCAGGTCGTGCCGACGCAGCGCCGCGCGCTGGCTGCCGACGCCCATCGCCAGGCCGTGGCGCTCGGCGGCGCGGGCCAGCACCGCGTTGACCTCGCGCGCGGTGCGATGGCCGCCGGTCATGCCCGCGATGAGCAGCGGTGCGGCGAGCTGCTTGCCGAGAAACGCGACCGAAAGGTCGATCGCGCACTGATCGACTTCGGGCAGCGCGTCGTGGACCAGGCGGACGTCCTGCCAGCCCGCACCGGCGAGCGCCTCGACATCGGCGCTGGCCGACAGCCGCAAGTGGTCGGCCTTGCGCTGCTCGATCAGGTCGGCGTCGTCCACGCGGATGCAGCATAACGCCGAAGGCCTCCTCCCTCTCCCTCTGGGAGGAGGGCAGGGGTGAGGGCTACGTACGCGCCCTGATGACTGGCCCTCACCCGCGCTGCGCATCACCTCTCCCAGAGGGAGAGGTGATGCGCCGGTAATGGTTCACACGGTGAGCGGATTGAGCTACAATGTGCTCTGACAGATTTGAATCCAATGGAGTCGAACCTGAATGCCAACGCCGTCGTCGCCGTCGACGTCGTCGTCTTCACCCTCCGCCCGGCCACCAGCATCGAAGACCGCTGGCAGGTCCTCCTGGTCCGCCGCGACGAGCCTGCCTTCGGCAACAAGCTCGCCCTGCCGGGTGTCCTGGTCCGCGCCGAGGAAACCTTCGACGCCGCCGCGCGCCGCGCGCTGCAGACCAAAGCCGGCCTCGACGCGCGTGACTGGTACCTCGAACAGCTGGGCACCTTCGGCAACCCGGGCCGCGACACCCGCGGCAGAGTCGTCTCCGTTGCCCACGTCGCCCTGGTTGGCTCAGACGACGTCGACCTCGTCCGCGGCTCAGGCATCCAGTCCATCGACTGGGTGCCCGTCCGCGCGCTGCCTGCCGAAACCCTGGCCTTCGACCACGCGGACATGCTCCGCGTGGCGATCAATCGCATCCAGGCCAAGCTGCGCTATTCGTGGGTCGCCTTCCAGCTGCTGCCCGACGAGTTCACGCTGTCCCAGCTGCGCGCCGTGTACTCGGCCATCCTTGACCCTTCGCTGCAGCGACTGAACACCAGTAACTTCCGCAAAGCTTTTTCGACGCTGTTCGCCACCGACACGCTGGTGCCGGTCGGCCAGCGCGCGACGGCCGGCAAGGTTGGCCGCCCCGGTGAGCTGTACCGCTTCGTCGGCCCGGTCGGCGGCACGCGCACGCGGGAGCTGCGCTGGGACTCGGCGGCACGTTTTCGCCACAACCTCGCCGCCCTGCCGGATGCCTCATGACGGATGCCACGTTTGATCTGGTAGTCGTCGGCTCGGGAGCCGCCGGCCTGTCCGCCGCGCTGCGTGCCGCGGACCTGGGCGCTCGCGTCGGCGTGCTCACCGCTGGCCCACTGCTGGCGGGGTCCAGTCCGCGGGCGCAGGGCGGCGTTGCAGCCGCGATCGGCGCCGACGATACGCCCGCCATCCACGCCGAGGACACGCTGCTGGTCGGCGCTGGCCTGAACGACGCCGGCGCGGTAGACGTGCTGACGCGGGACGGTACGCGCTCGGTGCGACGCCTGCGCGCCGCCGGCGTGCCGTTTGCGGATGACCTGGGCCTGGAGGCCGGCCACGCGCGGCGGCGCATCCTGCACGCCGGCGGCGGCGCGACCGGCCAGGTGCTCACGACTGCACTCCTGTCCCGAGCGCAGGAACACCGGTGCATCACGCTGCTCGACCACTCACCCGTCACCGCGCTGACACTCAGCGACCGGCGTGTGCTGGGTGTCGAGGTCTCGAGCTCGAACGGGCTCACACCACACGTGAATGCGCGCGCGGTGATCCTGGCCACGGGCGGCTACGCGGCGCTGTGGTCGCGCACCACCAATGCGCCCGAGACCCGCGGCAGCGGGCTGGCGTTGGCCTACACCGCGGGCGCCACGCTCGCAGACCTCGAGTTCGTCCAGTTCCACCCGACGGCGCTCTCACTCGAAAACGCGCCCGCCCTGCTGCTGTCAGAAGCGTTGCGCGGCGAAGGCGCGCGTCTGATCGACGACGACGGTCGCGAGGTGGTCAATCCGCTCCTGCCCCGCGACGTGCTCGCGCGCTCCCTCTACCGTGAGCTCAGCCAGGGTCGCAAGGTCTTCCTCAGCTTGGGACACCTCGATCCTGACCACGTCTACGCCCACTTCAGTGCGCTCGCCGCCAAGGTCAGGGACACCGCCGGGCTCGACCTCGCCAGAGATCGACTACCGGTCGCGCCGGCGGCCCACTACTGTATGGGCGGCATCCGCACCGACACCTGGGGTCGCACGGACGTGCCCGGGCTGTACGCCGCCGGCGAGACCGCCTGCAGCGGCGTCCAGGGCGCCAACCGACTCGCCTCCAACTCGCTGCTGGAGTGTCTGGTGTTCGGCGCACGTACGGCCGAGGCAGCCCTGAACGACCCGCCCGACGCGGCGGCGCACTGGCAAACCCACGCGCTGCCCACGGTCCAGCCAGGCGTAGCGCAACCTGGTGGCACGCGTCGAGTCATTGAGCCCTCCCGCCTGGGCACCTCTCTCGACCGCGACGTGGGCGTCCAGCGCGACGGACCTCATCTCGAGCGCCTCGCCCAGGCATTGCCGGCCCCCGAACCGACGTCGCGCGCTGACCTGCTCGTCGCCTCGCTGATCACGCGCGCGGCCTGGCTGCGTCGCGAAAGCCGCGGCGCCCACTTCCGCACCGACTACCCACTGCCTGATCCCGCCTGGCGCGGCCGCATCCACTGGCGGCTGGGCCAGGCGCCCGTCTTCGAGGAGGTCTGCGCATGACCACGCTCGTGTCCACCCCGCCGGTGGCAGCCACCGCCACGTTCCCGGCCAGCGCCGAC
Organism: Chloroflexota bacterium; assembly: GCA_019247515.1. GTDB lineage: Bacteria > Chloroflexota > UBA6077 > UBA6077 > CF-72 > CF-72. Next base: position 7,983 of record JAFAOS010000085.1, read on the forward strand.
GTCGAGGCCATCATCCGCCTCGCCCTCGACGAAGACATTGGTCGTGGGGACATCACCACCGAGTCGACCGTGCCGCCAGGCGCCACCGCGAGCGCGGAAGTCCTGCAGAAAGCACCGGGCGTGGTGTGCGGCTTGCCGGTGGTCGAAGCCGTCTTCGAGGCCATCGATCGGCGCGTCGAGGTCAGCCGCGAAGTAGAAGAAGGCTCGTATGCAACCGATCGCCGGCGCGTGGTTGCCCGCGTACATGGCCCCGCCGAGGCCATCCTGAGCGGCGAGCGGACCGCACTGAACTTCCTTCAGCGGCTCTCGGGGGTGGCGACCGCCAGCCACACGGCCAGCCGGCTGGTCGCCGGCACACGGGCGCGCGTCATCGACACTCGCAAGACCACCCCGGGCTTGCGCGTGCTGGAAAAGTACGCTGTTCGCGTCGGGGGCGCCAGCAATCACCGCGCCGGCCTCGACGACGGCTTTCTTATCAAAGAGAACCACATCCGCGCCGCCGGCGGCATCACCCCCGCGGTTAGCGCCGCGATGCACCGCGCCGCCCCGGGCCAGGTCGTCGAAGTCGAGGTCACCACGCTGGCCGAGCTGGACGAGGCCCTGCGGGCCGGCGCCCGCCTGATCCTCCTGGACAACTTCTCCGTCGACCTGCTGCGGCAGGCCGTCTCGCAGACACGCGGCCGGGCGCGCCTCGAAGCCAGCGGCGGTATCACCCTCGACAACCTGGCCGAGGTCGCGCGCACCGGCGTCGATTTCGTCTCACTGGGTGCGCTGACACACTCGGCCGGCGTACTCGACTTCTCCCTGGAGGTCCTGGTCTGATGACTGCCCTGTCGCTCACTCCCGTGCAGGACGCCGTCCGCCGCCTCGCACGCGAGCGCAACGCCGTGATCCTGGCCCACAACTACCAGGTGCCCGAGATCCAGGACGTGGCCGATTTTGTCGGCGACTCGCTCGGACTGGCCATCGAGGCGCGCAAAACCGACGCGCCGGTCATCGTTATGTGCGGCGTGTACTTCATGGCCGAAACGGCCAAGATCGTCAACCCCGAGCGAGTCGTTCTCAGCCCGGACCCGACCGCTGGCTGCTCGCTGGCCGATTCCATCACGCTGCGCGACCTTCGGCTGTGGAAGGCCGAGCATCCGGGCGCCGTGGTCGTCAGCTACGTGAATACGACCGCCGAGATCAAAGCCGAATCGGATTATTGCGTGACGAGTGGCAACGCCGAGTCGGTGGTGCGCTCGATTCCGGCCGACCGGGAGATCCTGTTTTTGCCCGACCAGTTCCTGGGGTCGTGGCTGAAGGAGCGCACCGGTCGCGAGAACATGCACATCTGGCTCGGCGAATGCCACGTGCACGCCGGCATCCGCCCCGAGGAGGTCCGCGCCCGACAGGAGGCCTTGCCGTCCGCGGACCTGTTGATCCATCCCGAGTGCGGCTGCGCCAGCGCCTGCGTTTGGGCCAACGGGCGGGGGGCGATGAATCCCCGCACCTACGTGCTCTCGACGGAGGGCATGGTCAAACACGCCGCCTCCTCTCCAGCTTCGACGTTTATCGTCGCCACCGAGACGGGCATCCTGCATCGTTTGCGCAAGGAAATTCCCGGCCGCGACTTCGTTGCCGCCGACGACGGCGCCGTGTGCCGCTACATGAAGCAGATCACCCTGGAGAAGGTGCGCGCCACGCTGCGCGAGATGTCCCCCACCGTGGAGATTGCCCCCGATATTGCCGCCCGCGCCCGCGTGGCCATCGATCGCATGCTCGCCGTCCACGCGTGAAGCTCTGTCTGTCCATCGAAATTCAAGAGGGCATGTCCTACGCCGAGACGCTGGCGATGACGCAGGACGCGGAGAAGCTTGGCTTCGACTCGTCGTTGCTGGCCGAGCACTACTACCCTTCGGGCCCGCTCGACCAGTACGACGTCCCGCGCATGTCGGCCGATGCCTGGATGTATCTGGCCGGCATGGCGCGTGAGACGGACACCATCCGCCTCGGCACGCTGGTCAGCCCCGTCACCTTTCGGCACCCGGTGGTACTCGCCAAGATGGCCGCCACCCTCGACCATCTCAGCGACGGACGCGCCGAGCTGGGCATCGGCGCCGGCTGGCTGGAACCCGAGCACACCGCGTACGGCTTTCCGTTTCCGGCGCCCGCGCGCCGCGCCGACCTGCTGCAGGAGCAGTTACAGGTCATCACCGGCTTGTGGAGCCAGGACCCCTTTTCCCATGCCGGCGCCAACTACTCGGTCCAGGCGGCCAGCTTCACGCCCATGCCCGTGCAGCAGCCGCGACCGACGATCATCGTCGGCGGCCGCACGACCTCACAGCGGCTACCGCGACTGGCAGCGCGGTATGGCGACGAGTTCGTCATCGGCCAGCCAACGCCTGACGAGGCGCGCCACGTGCGCGCGCTGCTGGACGCCGCCTGCCAGGCCAATCACCGCGATCCTTTGGCGGTCGCCCTGTCCGCGTTTGCGCCAATCGCCCTCGGCGACACCTCGTCCGAGGTCGAGCGGCACATGGAGACGTATCGGCAGACGAATCCGCAGTACGTGCGCATGATGGACAACGTGTCCACGTGGCTCAAGGGCACGCCCGCGGAGGTGCAGGCCCAGCTAGAGCGCCTGTCGGAGGCGGGCATCGCGCGGGTGATGGTCTCGGTCAACTGCGACCTGCACCGTCAGATGCTGCCGCTGCTGGCGCAAGCCATGTAGCGTGTCTCGTGTCGAAAGGGTAGGGGAGACCCCTACGACCCCCAGGATGACGATATCGGTGCCCCAGCTGTGGCCGATGTCGGGCAGATTCGCGGCTGGGCGACGTCCGTCGAAACCACCGAG
>JAFAOS010000268.1 GCA_019247515.1 Chloroflexota bacterium
GTGCGGGCCCGCTTTGACTGCGCGCCAACTGCTCCAGAGCACGTCGCTCGGAACTCGTCAATGCTCGAAGCGGATCCTTCTTCGTTCGGCTCACAACTGCCCTCCTGGGGCAGTTCTTCGAGACTGCCCCGGAGGTTTACCGGATTATGCCTCACTTTGGCGAGCCCGGTGCCAAGTGACCCACTAGGCGACGGCGACCAGCGCCACCGCCAGACTCACCTCGACATTCGCGGCGTGGCCCGCCCGCGCGAGGTCCTGGTCGACGGCGTGCCGACCGACGACTGGGAACACTCGGCCGACTGGCTGCTCGTGCGCCTCGACGGGCGTGCCAGCATCCATCGGGTCCACGTCGCCGCGGGGCCTACGATGGCGGCCGTATGACGTCCAACCCACCCAGCGGCATCCAGTGGGAAATTCGGCACGGTCGGCGGCGGACGGTGGTGGTCGAGGTCGGCGGCGGATTGCGCGAATACACCGTCGACGGCGCGCATGTCCTGGACGGCTACGCGGTGGATCGTGTCGCCGACGGCGGCCGCGGTCAGCCCCTGCTGCCCTGGCCCAACCGACTCGCCGATGGACAGTACACCTTCGAGGGCCAGCAACTGCAGGTGCCCATTGACGAAGTCGCGCGGAACAACGCGATGCACGGTCTCACGCGCTGGCTCAACTGGCGGCTGGTCGCCCAGGAGCCGAGCTCGATCCGAGTAGGCCACGTGGTGCACCCGCGCTCGGGTTACCCCTTCACGCTCGATCTGGAGATCGAGTACACGCTCGACGACTCCGGTCTCAGCGTGCGGACCCGCGCCCACAACAGCGGGTCGGGGCCCTTGCCGTTCGGCGCGGGGCAACACCCGTATTTCAGCGTGGGCACGTCGCTCGTCGACGCCGCGCAGCTGCAATTACCCGTGCGCGGTCATGTCGAGCTTGACAACGACCGACTATTGCCGACCGGGACCATACGGCCGATCGAGACGACGGCGCTGGACTATTCCACGCCACGCCTGATTGGGAGCGCGATCCTCGACGATTGTTTCTGCGACCTGGTCCGCGACGCCGACGGACGCGCCCGCGCCAGGCTCAGCGATCCTGCCAGCGGTCGGGGTCTGACGGTCTGGGTTGGGCCGGGCTATCGCTACTTGCAGGTGTTCACCGGAGATACGCTCGCACCAGAGCGTCGCCGCCAGGGTCTGGCCATCGAGCCCATGACCTGCCCGCCGAACGCGTTCCGCACCGGGACTGACCTGATCGTCCTGGGCCCGGACGAAGCGGTGGAGCTGGAATGGGGCGTCACGGAGGGTATTTGACAGGTCGTTAACGCTTCACCAATCCACGGCCAATCGCGTGCCGTTAACTTCTAACCAGAAGCACATGCCCAGTCACCGAATGCCGCGCGGTCTCGTGGCGCTCAGCGCATCGGCGGTTGCGGCGATCTACATGGCCGGCTACCTGCGCACGCAGGCGGCCGACGCCTCGATTGCCGCGGCCGCGATTCCGACCGCGGCGGTCGCCGAGGGCGCACCGGTTGCCGCGGCGGCCCCCAGCGCGACGCCGCCACCGGCGGTCATCCAGCGCCCCAACCCGGCGACCTCGCGCCGCGGCGCCGCGCCCGCGTCGAGCTCGCCCGGCGGCGGCACGACCGTGTCCAGCTCGCCCGGCGGCGGCACACAAGCCAGCACCGCCCCAGCTACCTCGGGCAGCGGCGCCCAGACACAAGCTGGCTACAAGGACGGTACCTACACCGGCCAGGGCACCAGCCGCCGCGGCGACGTGTGGGTCAGCGTCCAGATCCAGGGCGGCCGCGTCGCCAATGTCACGATTACCCGCTCGACGCTCCAGTACCCGCTCCGCGATATTGCCGACCTGCCGTCCGAAGTCGTGCAGCGTCAGAGTGCCCAGGTCGATATCGTCAGTCGCGCCACGTACAGCTCGATGGCATTCCGCGGCGCGGTGACGCAGGCGCTTTCGGCCGCGCAGTCTGCCTGAGCTGATGCCGCTCATGACCACACGTCCCGCCGCACCGCGCATCGCCCAGGCGTTTGCCAGTGTGTCGATGGACACGGGCATCACCATCCAGGTGGTCACGAACGAGTCGAGGGACGTCGTCGAACAGGAAGTCGGGCGTGCGCTGGCATGGTTCGAAAGCGTCGAGCGCATCTGCACGCGTTTCGATCCCAACAGCGAGGTCATGCAGCTGCTGGATCGAGTCGGTAAACCTGTCCAGGTCAGCACCTTGCTGTTCGAGGTGGTGGCGTTCGCGCTGGACCTCGCCGAACAGTCCGGCGGCGCCTTCGACCCGACCATCGGCGCGCACATGCAGCGGCTGGGCTTCGACACCAACTACCGCACGGGCGAGGTCGTCCGCAGCCAGGTCGACGCGATCTCCGCCTCGTATCGCGACGTCAAGCTCGACCATCGCCGGCGGACCATTCAGCTCCGCCGTCCGCTCGTCCTGGACCTGAACGCGGTCGCCAAGGGCCTGGCCATCGACCTGGCCGCCAACGCGCTCCAGCGCTTTGCGGACGTGTGCATCGAGGCCGGCGGCGACCTGTACGTTCGCGGCCGCAACGCCGCCGGCGAGGCGTGGCGAGTCGGCATCCAGCATCCCCGCGCCGCGGATGTGCTGATCGACACGCTGCACGTGACCGACACCGCCGTGTGCACCTCCGGCGACTACGAGCGGCTCGGCCACATTGTCGACGCTCGCTCCCACCAATCGACGACCGACCTCGCCAGCGTGACGGTTGTGGCGCCCACGGCCATGGCCGCCGACGGCCTGTCGACCACGGCGATGGTCCTGGGCCGCGATCGCGGTCGCGCGTTTCTGGAACAGCAGGCAGTCGGCGGCGTCTTCGTTGCTCCCGATGGCGGCCTCACGAGGATCAACCTGTGAGACTGCTGCGCACCCCCAAGGCCCAGATGCTGGTCATCCTCGGCATCTTGCTCGCCATCGCGGTCCCCGCCGCCGGCGGCACGGCGCTCCTCCCGAACCTGGCGGCCGCGATCATCCCCGCCTGCGTGATTGATGGTGTCTGGTTGTCCATCAGCGCCCGCCGTTTGCGCTTTCCGACGAGTGCGCTGCTCTGCGGGTTATTCGTCTTCTGCATCCTGTCGATGGACGAGTCGTGGCTGGTCATCGCCTGGACGAGCGCCGTGGCTGTCCTCAGCAAGCGCATCCTGACCACCGGTCGCGAGCACATCTTCAATCCCGCCGCCTTCGCGCTCATCTGGGCGTCGATCGTGTTCGGCAGCGGCGAGAGCTGGTGGGGCGCGCTCGGCGATGCGCCGTGGGTCTGGCTGATCGTCCTCGTGGCGGCGGGCGTCTTCCTCGCGGACCGACTCAACAAGTTCCCGCTCGTCCTGACCTTCCTGGCGGTGTATTTCGGTTTCTTCTCGATTGCCTCGATGTCGAACGCGCACGCGGTCGCCGAGATGTTCCGCGATCCGTTCCTCCAGGCTGCCCTGTTCCTGGCCTTTTTCATGCTGACCGATCCGCCCACCTCGCCGAACCGCTACGTCGACCAGGTCTGGTTCGGACTTCTGGCGGCACTGGCGGCGGGGGTTGCGCAGTTGCTCGGCGCCGGTCAGATCTACCTGCTCATCGGCGTGCTGGTGGCCAACGGCGTACTCGCCGTAGTGCGCTACGCCCGTCGTCAGGCGGCCGAAACGCCGGTCGGCGCGCGCGCCATCGCCTGAAGGTCCGAACCGTGTAGCCTGCCCGCATGGAGCAGGAGTACGCGCGCCTCAACATGCCCATTGGCGAAACTATGTTCAGCCAGCGGTCCATCCGGCGCTTTCGGTCCGACCCGATTCCCGTGGACGACCTGCGCGTGATCATGGACGCGGCTGTCAAAGCGCCGAGCGGCGGCAACCGTCAACCGGCGCGCTTTCTGATCCTCACCGATCCTGACGTGATCCGCGAGTTCGGGGCGCTGTATCGCGAGGCGTGGTGGGCCAAACGCCGCGACGAAAAGCGGCCCTGGACCCGGCGCGAGGAGATCCCGGCCGAGGACCGCGGCTCGACGGCCGCCGCGCGGCTCGCCGACGAGATCAAAGACGCGCCCTGCATCGTCCTGGCCCTCACCACGGTCAAAAATGGCGCCTCGTCGGTGATCCCCTCGGTGCAGAACCTGATGCTCGCGGCGCGTGCCCTGGGCATTGGCTCGGTGCCGACAACCCTGCACGCGCAGGTACTCGAGCGGGTGTACGCGCTGCTGAATATTCCGCCCGAGCTGGAGTTCCATCTGTGCATCCCGCTGGGTTACCCGCGTGGCAGATTCGGTCCGACGCAGCGCATCCCCGCCGCCGAGGTCACCTACCACAATCGCTGGGCGACTCCGGCGCCGTGGTCTGTGGCAGCCGCGCGCGCATAGGGACGCTCCCATGGCGCGGACCGTCGTCGGCTGCACACCGCCGGACGCGTGAGAAGTCAACTGACGCCTTCGCTGAAGGTCGCGCCCATCGCCGAGCGGCCGGGACTCCGAACGCTTGCGGCCGAGCGCACCCGCGCGTGGTTCAACGTGCGGGCGGCGGCTCCGCGCGTCGGCGCCGTCGTCCTGTACGCGGTGGCCATGGCGTACGTCGAGTCGGCCGCGGTCCTGTATTTGCGGACGATCTACGGCGGCGTCGACCCGGTGGGTCCCCGCCACTCGCTGTTCGACCCGCTACCCAACTTCTTCTGGATCGAGATGGGCCGCGAAGCCGCCACCATGCTGATGCTGGCGAGCGTCGGCTACCTGGCCGCTACGACGCTCGTCGGTCGCATCGGCGCCTTCGCCGTCGCGATGGGCGTGTGGGACATTTTCTACTACGTCTTTCTCTGGTTGTTCGCGGGTTGGCCAGAATCGCCACTGGCTGCCGACATATTGTTCTTGATCCCCCTGCCATGGTGGGGTCCAGTCGCCGCGCCCATCCTGCTGGCGGCCGTGATTGTCGGTGCGGGGGCCGCGGCGATGGCGCGTGAGCTCGGCGATGGACTGCCCCGGCCCCGGCGCCAGGACGTCCTGGCCGTCCTCGTGGGGGGCGGGCTGTGCCTGGTGGCGTTTATGACCAACGCCTTCGTCGCCCTGCCGGACGGTCTGCTGGCCGCTTTCAGCGTGCGCGGCGGCCCATTCCCATGGCCAATCTACGTGCTCGGCGCCGCGGTCGGCTGTGCGGGTCTGATTCGGGCGCTGATTCACGTGCCGCCGTGAACCCGCCGCTGATTGGCGCACGCCCCAGGAAGTGGTACGGTGCCCACTCTCGCGTTGTGGATTGGACCCCTTGCCGTGCATGTCGAAAGCCTCACGCGCCCGCCGCTCGTGCCGACTTCTGGAGTCGCCGAGCTACGGCGGCTGCTGGCTCGACTGCGCTGGCGGCTGGGTCTCGAGGGTCTGGCGCGGGCCGCGATACGCGGAGCGATCGCCAGTAGCCTCGCGCTGATCCTTGTCACTGTTGCCGTCTGGCTGACCGCGGCTGACAAGGCGTGGCTCTGGCTGGCCGGGGCGCCATTTCTGGCCTCGCTCGGGTTGACCGTGGTGAACTGGCCCTCCACGCTGCACACGGCCATCGTGGCCGACCGTCGGCTAGGGCTCGAGGAACGCCTGTCGACCGCCGTAGAGCTCAGCCAGTCCGGACGGAGTGGACGTTTTGACCGCGTCCAGATCCGCGACGCGGTCAGCCAGACGTCCTCGCTGCGCGCAACGTGGCTGGTGCTCAATCGACGCACACGGAACGAGGCGCTGGCCGCGGTTCTGGCGCTTACCCTGGCGTTTGGGTTTGCGCTGGTCCTGCCAACGGTCCGTCGACCTGTGTCGACGCCGCTGGCGGCGTCCAGCGACGTTCCTGTTGCCGCCGCGCCAGACGCGGCGGCCGATCGCTCGCTGCCCGTCGACGACACAGCCTCCAATCCGGCGGCGAGCGTGCCGGTCCGTTCTCAGGCAACACCGCCTGCCGACCTGGCCAGCCGAGTCCAGCAGGAGCAGGCCGAGCGCGCGGCGCTCGACAAGCTCGCCCAGGGGCTCGGCAGCGTCTCGGCGGGCCAGGCCGCCGCCGACGCGATCCAGCAGGGCAACTTCGACGCCGCCCACGATCAGATCCAGTCGCTCGGTGACAACGCCGATCAGCTTTCTGACGCCGCCAAGCAACAGCTCGGGCGCGGGCTGCAGCAGGCCGCCGCGGCTACCAGCCAGTCCGACCGCGCACTGGCGGACCGCGAACAGCAGGCGGCCCAGGCGCTGGCTCGGTCCAACTATATCGACCAGCGTCAGGCGCTGGATGCGCTCGCCGATCAGGTCCAGCGGAGTGGCTCCCGCAGCGTGCCGGCCGACCAGCTGGAGCGTGACCAGGGCCAGCTGCAGCAACAACAACAGCTGGGCCAGTCGCAGAGCGCGCCCGCGAGCCAACGCGGGCAGCAGGCCAACGCGGCTCAGGCCGACGCCTCCGCGTCGGATGCCTCGACGCCAGGTAACCAGGGCTCGCAGACGGCGCCGGGCGCAGGCGACGTTTCGGCATCGGACAGTGGCGCGGCCAAGCAGGGCGGCGCGGGCGTCGGCAACGGCGACTCGCCTGATCCGTTTTCGAACCAGGCGTCGCGGCTGGACACCGCCGGCCAGCAAGTCCAGGTGCCGACCAGGCTCGGCAACGGCGCCGGCGTGAGGCCGGCGGACGGCACGGAAGACCAGTCGACATCCGATCCGTCGCTCGGAGGCCAGTCGGTGGCCGAGCAATCCCAAGCGCAGCAGACGGGCCAGCTGAATCCCGAGGAGAACCTGGTCCCAGGTGAGCAGAGGCCAGTGGTGCGGGGTTACTTCCGATGATGCACGTCGTGTCCGAGGCCAAGGACCCCGCCGAGGGCGACATCGCGCGGCTGCGCACGACCGTCCAGGCGCTCGAGCGCGAGGTCGCACAGGTCATCGTCGGCCAGGACCTCGTCGTGCGCGGCGTCACGATTGCGCTGCTGGCTGGCGGTCACGTTCTCCTCGAAGGCTTGCCCGGTCTTGGCAAGACGCTCCTGGTGCGCACCATCGCGCGGGCGCTGCGCCTCCAGTACAGCCGCATCCAGTTCACGCCGGACCTCATGCCCGCCGACATCCTCGGCACCAACGTCCTGCTCGAAACGCAGCATTCGCAAAGCCGGGCCTTCCAGTTCCAACCGGGTCCCATCTTCGCCAATCTCGTGCTCGCCGACGAGATCAATCGCGCCACGCCACGCACCCAGTCCGCCCTGCTGGAAGCGATGCAGGAGCAGGCGGTCAGCATCGGCACCACCAGCCACCCACTTCCCCAGCCGTTCTTCGTCCTGGCGACCCAGAATCCGATCGAGCTCGAGGGCACCTACCCGCTGCCCGAAGCGGAGCTCGACCGCTTCTTCTTCAAGCTCAACGTTGGTTTTCCTTCGCGCGCCGAGCTTGGGCAGATTGTCGACCGTACCACCGGACCGCGCGTCGAACCGCCGACCGCGGTCACCGACGGCGCCAGCGTGCTGGAGCTCCAGGAGGTCGCCCGTGAGATTCCGGTGGCTTCCCATGTTGCCGACTACGCCGTGCGCCTGGTGCTGGCCAGCCATGCCGAGCTGCCCGAAGCCGCCGAGACGGCCAGACGCAACGTGCGCTTTGGCGCCAGCCCGCGCGCCGCGCAGGCCATCATCCTGGCCGCCAAAATCCACGCGGTCCTCGCCGGACGCTTCAACGTGGCCTTCGACGACGTGCGCCGCGTGGTCCTGCCCGCCCTGCGGCATCGTCTGATCCTCAACTATGAAGCCGAGGCCAAAGGCATGACCACCGACCGCGTCGTCGCCGAGCTGCTGTCGGCGGTTCCGGAGCAGGCTTCCTAGAGTCGGAGTTGGAGAAACTCGCGGCGTGGCGCGCAAGCAACCGATCCAGCAGGACATCTTTCGCCAGCTCGACCGGCTGTCGTTCGTCAGCCGGCGTCCAGCCAGAGCCGGCGCCGGCGGAGAGCACGTCAGCCGCCGACCCGCGCCGTCTACCGACTTCGTCGACTATCGGGCCTACGTCCCCGGCGACGATTTTCGACGTATCGACTGGAACGTCTACGGTCGGCTCGGCTCGCTGCACGTCAAGGTCACCGAGGGTCGCGAACGTCTGGAGGTCGTCCTCGTCCTGGATTGCTCCAGTTCGATGGACTACGGCGATCCGGGCAAGCTCGACTTCGCGACCCAGCTCGTGGCGGCACTGGCGTACGTGGGTGCGTCGCGCGCCGACGGCGTCCGCATCGCCTGTCTGAGCCCGGTCCAACCTGACGGTTGGCGCTCGGGACCCTTCAGGCGCCGCGCGCGAGTGCCCGAGCTGGTTCAGCAGTTGTCGACGCTCGCGCCGGCGGGTCTGGTGGACATCAACGCTGGTCTGGCGGCGTGCATCCCGCCGGAGGTGTCCGGAAACTCGCTGGTCGTCGTCGTCTCGGATCTGCTCACACCCGGCGGGAGTGTCGGTGGGCTCGAGGCAGTGCGCGCCCGCGTCGCCGACGTGGCCGTGCTCCACGTCGTCAGTCCTGAAGAGCTTGACCCCGGTCTTTCGGGCGAAGTCGAGCTGATCGACGCGGAGTCGGGCGCCGCGATCGAGCTGGGCGTCAGCCTCGAAACTCTGGCCGCCTATCGCCGACGAGTCGCCGAGTGGCTCGACGCGCGCGAAGCTGACTGTCGACGCCGCGGCATGCGCTACATCCGCGTGCGGACCGATCAGCCCGTCAACGTCGTCGTCCTCGACGACCTCCGCCGCGGAGGCCTGGTCCGATGACACTGCTGGCGCCCCTGGCTCTGGCGGCCCTCGTGGTCCCGGCGGCGATCTACGTGATCCACTGGCTGTTCGGCGCGCGCCGTCGCCACCGGGTGGCGGCGCTGTTCCTGTGGGCCGACCTGCCGCAGGCGAGCATGGGTCGCAGTCGACGACACCTGCCGCCATTCACGCTGCTGCTGCTCCTGCAGCTACTGGCAGCCGTGCTGGGCGTCGCGGCTCTGGCGCGACCCGAATTGCCCGCCCGGCCGCCGCGCCACGTCGCGCTCGTGCTGGACGCCTCCGCCAGCATGCAGGCGACCGACGTCGCACCGACTCGCTTCGAGGCCGCCCGCCAGGCCGCCAACCAACGGCTGGGGGGCCTCCAACCGAGCGACCTGGTCAGCCTGATACGTGCCGGCGAGCATGCCGAGCTGCTTGGCCAGGGCTCGCCCGCGGCCGTCCGCGACGCCCTGCAGAAAGCCACGCCAGGTCGGACCGCGCCTGCCATCCGCGATGCGCTGGCTCTCGCCTCGGCCCGCATCTCCGACACCCCAGACCGTGTCGGCCAGATCCTCCTGTTCACCGACGGCGCCTGGCCGGCGCCCGACGGCGTGGGTCCACTGGCTGCCGCGGTGGAGGTCGTGCCGACCGGCGGCGGCTCGAACAACCAGGCAGTCACGTCGCTCGTCGTGCGCATGGACCCGACCGGCCGCGGCCAGACCGCGTTTGTCGAGTTGGCGAACGATTCGGACCGCGCCGCGCGTGTGCCGATCCAGCTGACTGCCGACGGCTCGCCGCTCGACGAGCGCCAGGTCGACATCGCGCCCCGCAACCGTACCCAGCTCAGCATTCCCCTGCCGGCCGACGCGCACCGCATCAGCGTCCGGCTCCTCGGCCAGGACGCGCTCAGTCTCGACGACCAGCTCGACACCCTTGCGCCCGGCGGCCCTCCTCGCGACGTCGACCTGCTCGGACAGATCTCGGATGGTTTGCGGCGGGCGATCGAATCGATCCCCTCACTGCATGTTCGCACCGCCGATGCCCCGCAACCCGCGAGTCTGACGGTGCTCGCCGGCGTGCTGCCCGCGCAATTGCCCGCCGGGTCACTGCTGCTCGTGGATCCGCCGGCCAACAGTGGGCGGCTGCTCGGCGTCGGCCTCGGCAGCGGCCAGCGCCTGGAAGCCGCCGACCCCCTCCTGCAAGGGCTCGACTTGGCCGCGCTGCAGGACGAAACGCCGTCCATCGGTGGCGTCCCGGGTTGGGCGCACGTCGTGCTCGGCAACCAGCAGGGTCCGCTCATCATGCAGGGCACCCTCGAAGGACACCCGGTGGTCAGTTTGACGTTCGATCCGGCCATTACCGGATTAGAGAAGTCGCTGGCCTTCCCCTTGTTGATCAGCAACGCCACCTCCGTGCTCCTGTCGGCATCGGAGACGTCCGCTTCAGCCCTGAACCCGCCGTTCGACACCGCTGAATCGGACATCGCGCCGCGGCCCGTCCCGAGCTTCGAGACCATCACCACTCCCGATCGCGCCGTGTCCAACGGCTCAGCCGAACTGTGGCCGTGGCTGGCCGCTGCCGCGCTGACGCTCCTTGGCGTCGAGTGGCTGGTGTTCGCGAGGCGCGGATGAGCGAGCTCCCGAGCGTTCTGCGGACGTTGACCCTGTCGCAGCCGGCCGTCCTGCTCGTCCTGGTGGTGGCGGTCCCGCTGGTGCTGCTCGCCGCGCACTCGCGCCTGCACTTCACCTCGAGGGCGCTGCGCGCGGGCATTCCTGCAACTCGCCTGACCATTGCCGCGCTGTTCGTCGTGGCTCTCGCCCAGCCGACGCTACGCCCCGCCGGTCACGGCCGCGCGGTCGTCTTCGCGGTGGACACGTCTGACTCGATCACCCCCGATCAACTGGCCTGGGCGCGTGCCTGGGTCGACAGCGCGATCGCGGCGTTGCCGCCCGGCAGCCATTCGAGTGTCATCGAATTCGGCTCGCGCGCTCAACTGGCCGGCTCCGCGCAGCCGCCGCCGACAGGCAGCACCGATCTGAGCGCGGCGCTCGACCTGGCCGGCAGCATCGTCCAGCGCGACAGTGCCCTCTCTCCAGAGATCGTCCTGCTCACCGACGGCTGGCAGACGGCCGGCTCACCACCCATCGACGCGCTGCCGCACGGCGTCGCCGTGTCCTACGTGCCTTTGCCCGCGCCCGCGGCGGGTCAACAACCACCGGGCGTCATTCACGCTTTGAACGCGCCGAGCATGGCCCGCGCAGGCGATCGTATCGAAGTCCAGCTGGACCTGCAGGCGGCGCAGCCCGTCGACGCGCAACTGCGCCTGCGCGTCGATCAAACCGTCGTCGCCAACGGACCGGTGCACCTCGAGGCGGGTGACACCCAGCTCAGCCTGCCGGCCTCGATTGCCGCGCCGGGGTTCGTGGCAGTCCGCGCTGACCTGCTCGTCGGGGACACGACCAGCACGCTGAGCTCGGTGGTCGTCGCCAGACCGGCGGGCAAGGTCCTGGTCCTCGAAGACCAGCCGGGCGACGCCGACGCCCTGGTGTCGCTGCTGACCAATCAAGGCCTGCAGATCACGCGCCGCTCGGCGGCGAGCGTGCCGCCCCGAGCCCAGGACCTGACCGACTTCGACGCGGTGTTGCTGGCCAACACGCCGGCCACCAGTCTCAGCCTCGACCAGCAGCGCACGTTGCAGTCATACGTGCAGGACCTTGGCCGCGGGCTCGTGGTGACTGGCGGTCCGCGCACGTTTTCGCCGGGCGGCTACGAAGGCAGCGTGCTCGACGACATGCTCCCGGTATCTGCCACCCCGCCGATCGAACCCCAGCAGGGCAGCCTGGCGCTATTCCTGGTGATCGATCGCTCCGGCAGCATGGATATCGTCAGCGGTGGCGGTCCGGTGGGTGCGGGCGCCACGAAGATGGCCATGGCCCGCGAAGCCGCCATCGAGGCAGCCGGCCTGCTGCAGCCCCAGGACACCCTCGGCGTGATCGCCTTCGACTCGTCCTTTCAGTGGGTCGTGCCACCGACCAGGCTGCAGACGCCGGACGACGTCAAGCAAATTCAGGCGCGCATCGCGACGATCAAAGCCGGTGGGGGCACGAGCATTCTCCCGCCCTTGCAGGCCGCCTTCGAAGCCGCCGCCGCCACCGACGCTCCGCTGAAGCACATCGTGCTGATGACCGACGGCGAATCCAACGACCGCGGCTACGAGGACCTGATCTCGCGCATGTCGGCGGCGCAGATCACGTTATCGACGCTGGCGATTGGCTCGGACGCCGATACCCGTCTGCTCACGTCGCTGGCCCACCTGGGGGGTGGCCGCTACTACTTCACCGAACGCAGCACCCAGATTCCGCAGATCGCCAGCAAAGAGACCAGCATCCTGACGCGCAACGCGGTGGTGGAAGGCCAGGTGGGGGCGGTCGTCGGCGACCCGAGTCCGATCCTGCGGTCGATCTCGGGCGATCTGCCGTCCCTGTCGGGGTACGTGGCCACGACGCGCAAGGATCGCGCGGTGACCGCGCTCGAAACCCAGCAGGGTCATCCGCTGCTGGCGCACTGGCAGTACGGGCTGGGTCGCGTGGTGGCGTGGACGTCGGAGGCGCAGCAGGGGTGGGCCAGCGACTGGGCCAACTGGTCGGACGCGGCGCAGTTCTGGTCGCAGGCCGTGCGCTGGGCGTTGCCGGCGCCGGTGCAGGCAGATTTCCAGCCGTCGGTGCAGGTCCAGCCGGACGGCCGCCAGGTGACGCTATCGGTGCAGGCGCTTGGCGAGGATGGTCGGTTCGCCGACCTGCAAGATACACGTGCGACGGTGAGCTCGCCGGATGGCTCGGCGCGGGAACTGACCCTGCCGCAGCGCGCGCCTGGCGTGTATTCGCTTGATACGGAGGTCACCGCGCCGGGGCAGTATCGGGTGCTGTTCCAGCAGGGTCAGCGGGAGGAGGTAGCCGCGTTCACCGCGCCGGACTCGGTGGAGCGACACTCGGTGGGCATGAACGCGGCGCTGCTCGATCAGTTAGCCACCACCAGTGGCGGGCATGCGCTGCGCGTGCCGACGGACCTGGCGGCGGGCAATGGTCCAGGCCCGGCGATCGAGCTGTGGCCATGGCTACTGCTGGCGGGCCTGGTGCTGCTTCCGCTGGACGTCTACCTGAGACGCCGCACGTAGTTCCCAGAGGACTCCCGGGGACGCAGGCGTTTACTCCCTGAGCGCCTCCGCCGGCGTCAATCGACCGGCGGCGCGCGCGGGCAGGACGGTCATCAGCAGCGCGGCGGCCAGCGAGACCAGCACCACCAGGCCGATCTGGTCCCAGGGAATGCTGAAGCGCAGCTCGGGGCTCAGCCGGCCGAGGAACGTCACCGTGTTGGACGCTACGAACAGCCCAACGCCTACGCCGAGACAAGCGCCCAGCAGCGCCACGACGGCCGATTCCACCAGGAGCCCGCTGCCAACCGCGCGCGCGGAAAAGCCGAGCGCGCGCAGCACGCCGATCTGCCGTCGCCGCTCGACGACGGCGCGCGTGCTGAGCGTGCCGAGCGCGGCGATACCTGCCACAAGGCCTACCCCCATGAAACCCTGCAGGATCATGTTCAAGAGTCCGCGCACGCCCTCCACCAGTCGCAGCTCGTCGCCGATGGTGCTGGCCTGCAGGTCGGTGGCCGAGAGGTTGACCGCAGCGGCAAGGTCGCGCGCGTTGGCGCCGTCGGGCACCGAGAGGTAGTAGCCGCCAGCATCAGGTGGTGGCCAGCCGGCGAGCGTCGTGGCGTTGACCACCACCACGTTGCCCATCGGCCCGCGCGGATCGGCGATGCCGACCACCTGGACGCGGACGGACTGCTCGGTCTGGCCGCGTGTATCGCGCAGCCAGAGCGTGGTGGGCTGAAACTCGCGGCCTTCGGCATCGATCAGCTTGAGGCGCGGCGCGACGGCGTTCAACAGTCCGGCACCGACGATCGCCGTCCCGGGTGAACTGAGCTGGTCCCAGCCAGAGCCGCCCACGATCGGCGTGCGCGCGCCCGCCACGAAGCCCGCGTCCGCGGCCACGACGTTCACCGGCGCCCAGCGCGCCGCGACACCGGGGCCGAGCTGCAACCCTTCCACGCTGAGCGTCGACGCCGCGCCAATGGCCGAAAACGCATCCGGCGAGACCACGCCACCGGCCGCGAGGTCGCTGCGCAGGTCACGCGGCGGCGAAGCGCTCGTGACGTGGATGTCCCACCCGCCGGTCAACGCCTGTGGGTCGGCATACGCGCGCCG
The DNA here is from genome assembly GCA_019247515.1 of Chloroflexota bacterium. Taxonomy (GTDB): domain Bacteria; phylum Chloroflexota; class UBA6077; order UBA6077; family CF-72; genus CF-72. Next base: position 13,972 of record JAFAOS010000268.1, read on the forward strand.
CGTCACGGTCAGCAGGACCGCCGATACCGTCAGGCTGAGCACGACCAGCGCAAACATCGTCAGCGTCAGGCCGGTACGGAAGCGGTTCGAGGCGACGTATGCGGTGCTGAGCCGCCACAGGGCGGCGGGCGCCCGCACGCGGCGCAGCAGGCCGACGTTGTACGCCAGCACCCACACCGCGCCCAGCAGCATCGACACGCCGCTCAGGAAGCTCATCTCCACGACCGGCGGAAACAGCGCGATCGGCAGCATCCACCACCCGATGAGCGCCAGGCCGGCGAGGGTGAAGATCACTCGTTCGGCTCCCCGCCAGCCGAGACGCAACACGACCCAGCGCGCCACGAGGGCCAGGCCCACGATGCTCAGCGCGACACCCGCCGCGTAGGCCAGGCTGAGTCGGTGGGCGATGGCCAACACGACCAGGAGCGGCCCGACCACCAGCGGCAGCAGGCTGGCCAGCAACGATTGCCAGCCGGGCGCACCGGCGGGATCGGGCAGATCGCGAATGGCGGTCACGATGCTGAAGCGGCTCGAACGCCAGGCGGTGAGCGTGACCGCGACAAAGGTCAGGACGACGCCGAGCCCATAGCTTGCCGCGATGCTGGTCGGCTGAATCACCGGCTCCAGGTGAAAGCCGTACTCCTCGACCAGCCCGCGCGCCAGGCTGATGATCCCGAGCGCCAGACCCAGGCCCGCGGCCAGCCCGAACAGCGACGAGATCAGGCTGTAGAGCCCGCCTTCGATGGCAAGCAGCAGAACGACGTCGCGTCGGCGCGCGCCGAGCGCGCGGCTGATGCCCAGCTCCGTGCGTCGTTCGAGCGCCACCAGCGAAAAAACGAGCACGATCAGCAGCATGCCGCTGAACAAGGAAAACGCGCCGAGCACGACGAACAGGTCCGTGAAGGCGCTGCCCCAGCGGTCCGCCTGGTCCTCGGCAACCGTCTGCACGTCGACGATTCGGAAACCCGTCGGACCGGCCGCGGCGGCGGCGAACGGCGTGTTGCCTCGCGCGACCGCGCCGCCGAGCCGCGAGGCCAGCCGGCTCAGCACTTCCGGGTCAGTGGCCAGCGCTTTGAACTCGGGGTTCTGCGCCGCGTTCGGCTGGTCCAGGTCGGCCTGGAGCCGGCGCAGCTTGTCGGCCAGCAGCCCGGCTGTATCCGGACTCGCGATGGCGCGTGTCAGCAGGTCGCGCGCCGGCGGAGACGACATGCCACGGTACAGACGGCGTGCCGTGCCGTCCGGCACGAAGGCCGAACGCAGCTCGACCGTCACCGGCCACGAGCTCTGCAGCCGCCGAGTGGCGTCGCCGCTGTTGACGACGAGCACCTCGTTGACCTGATCCTGGCGCGCGAACAACTCCTGTGCCCGAGCCAGCGGCAGGAACACCGTCGCCTCGCCGCCACCCAGGTCGCCCAATCGGGTGACGTCGTTGACCGTCCAGACCGCATCCGCGCCGAGCGGGAGACCGTAGGCGTGCACCTGCTGGCCGGCGCTGACGCCCAGGGCGGTGGCGGCCTCGGTGTTCATGTACACCTCGTTGTCAGCCAGATCGTCCACCCCGCGCGGCGAGCCATCGGCGGCCGATCGCAGCGTGAGGCTCGCCTGCGGCGGCACACCCATTACGTTGAGCCGTGCGGCGAACGACTGCCCGTCGCTGGCGACCGGAATCTGCTCGACGATGACCGGCACGACGGCCGAGACGTTCGGGTCGTGGGCGACCAGGTCGTCGATCTGCTGGACCTGGCTCGCCGGAAAGTAGCTCGTGACGCCGGTGAGCAGCGCCCCGCTGGCGATGGATTGGGCCAGGTCCCAGCCCGAACGCTGGTCGGCGGACGGAATGAAGGCGACTTCGTCCGCGGAGCCCAGCACGCCGGCGACCACCGTTCGCACGGACTGGCTCATCGTGTCCCCCGTGGTGAACGCGCTCGAAAGGATGACCGTGCCGATGGTCAGGCCGAGCGTAATGAGCGCGGCGAAGCCAGGCCGACGCGGCAGGTTCCGCCACGCCAGGCGGGGCAACAGCGGGTTGCGGATGCTCGCCGCGCCGAGGACGACGACCACCCCGAGGACCAGCAGGCCAATCGCCCATACAAGCGCGTCCTGCGAGACGCCGAAGAGGCTACGCATGGCGACCATCTCTCGCAGGTCGTGGTGTGACAACCGTCACGGTGGTCACGCGCTCGGGTTCGAGTGCACGTCGGTGGCGGCGCCGTGGGCCCACCCACGCTGGCCCCGTCTGGGACACCTGCGGATGCGGTGAGCGCCAGGCCGCACCCGCGTCCCGTCTCTCTCCTGGGTCCCCTCTGGGGTACAGCGTCATGCCTGGACGATCTCCCCGTCGCGCATGCGCACCACCCGCCCCGCGTGGGCGGCCACCTCGCGGGCGTGTGTCACCAGCACGAACGTCTGGCCGTTGTCGCGGTTCAAGCGGTCGATCAGTTGCATTACCTCTTCGGCGGAGTCCGAATCCAGGTTGCCCGTCGGCTCGTCGGCGAAGATGACGGCTGGCTCGGTGGACAGCGCGCGCGCCACCGCCACGCGTTGCTGCTGGCCGCCCGACAGCTCGCTCGGCCGATGCCGCAGTCGATTCTCGAGGCCGACCACCTCCAGTGCGCGCGTCGCCCGGCGTCGCGCCTCCGTCGCCGACCGCCCCGCCAGCAGCAACGGCAATTCGACGTTCTCCAGCGCGTTCAGCACCGGCAGCAGGTTGTAGCTCTGAAAGACGAAGCCGACTCGCCGCGCGCGATGATCGGCTTTCTGGCTATCCGAAAGCCGCGCCAGGCTCTGGCCTTCGAGCCGTACCTCGCCCGCGTCGAAATCTTCCAAGCCGGACAAACAGTGCAACAGCGTCGTCTTGCCGCAGCCCGACGGACCGACGATCGCCACGATCTCGCCACGCTCGATCCGCAGGCTCACGCCGCGCAGCGCCGGCACCCGCACGCGTCCGAGGACGTAGGTCTTGCGCAGGCCGCGCGCTTCGATGACCGCCACCGCCTCCGGGCGCAGCTGCCCCTCGCCTTCCGCGCCAGGCCCACTGAGCGGCGAGTTACGCACCTGCACCCGCCTGCAGCGCTCCGGCGAACACGTCGGCCAGCGCTTGATAGCCGGCCGAGCTCGGGTGAAATCCGTCCGACGACAGGTACTCCGGGTGCTCGGAGATCTCCTGCCAGTGGGCATGCAGGTCGACCAGCGTATCGCCGTGCCGGGCGGTCGTCTCGGCGATGACCGCGTTCCACCTGTTCGCCTCGGCGTTGACCTGCTCGGGGTCGATGCCGCGATACGCCGCCAGCGCGGACAGGTCCGGCACGTTGCCGACCAGCACGCGGGCGTGCGTCATCTCCAGCTGCGCGAGCAGTGTGTCCAGTTGAGCGCCGTACTCCTCGAGCGGCACGCGCGCGTTGAGATCGTTGACGGCCAGCCACACCGTCACCACATCGGGTTGGGCGTCGATCGCCGGACCAAGCTGCTCCTGGAGAGCCTGCGCCAGCGTCGAGCCGCTCACCCCCAGGTTCACCACGCGCACGTTCGGACCCAGCCGCGCGCCGAGCTGCGGCACCCAACCGTCCTTTTCGGGGTTGGCCGCGCCGATGCCCACCGCGTCCGAGGCGCCGATCGCCACGTACGTGATGGGCCGCTCCGTCTGCGCGTGCGCGCTGCACGCGACCGTCCCCATGGCCAGTGTGGCGGCTATCGCCCCGATCAGGATTCGCATCGTGGCGAAATCCTAGTGGACGACCCGTCACCTCAACAGGAATAGCGCGGGAATAATGGCGGACCAACTTCCACGCGCGTTACGCCGAGGCGGCGTGACGCTTCGGCGGCAGCGCGTGGAATGATCGGCGCGTACCAGCGCGCCGCGAGACGTGCCGCCTGCAGCGTGTGACGCAATACGACGCCCAGGCGTCGCGCGTCACCCGTCCCCGCCAGCTGCCACGGCGCCGTCACCTGCAGATAGCGATTCGCGGCCGTGACGAATTCGCCTACGGCCGCCACCGCCTCGTGCAGCGCCAGCGTCTCGAAGGCGGCCGTCACACGCGAGTCGAGCTTTTCGGCCTCCGCGCATAGCTCCAGCTCCGGGCCGCACGCCGCACCCTCGGCACTCAGCGCGCCCGCGTGGCGATGCGCCAGCACCGTCGCACGCTGGACAAGATTACCGAACGCGTTGGCCAGCTCCGCGTTGTACAGCCTCAGAAAACCAGCCCGCGTGTAGTCGCCGTCCTGACCGAACGGCGTCGCGCGCAGCAAGTAGTAGCGCACCGCGTCGGAGCCGAACTCAGCTGCCAGTGCGCTCGGATCGATCGTATTGCCGGTCGTCTTCGAGATCTTCTTGCCGTCCTTGGTCAGCCAGCCATGGGCGAAGACCTGCCTCGGCAGCGGCAGGCCCGCGCTCAGCAGCAGCGCCGGCCAGTACAGACAGTGGAAGCGAATGATCTCCTTGCCGACCAGGTGCAGATCGGCCGGCCAGTAGCGCTCGAAGGTCGCGCTGTCGTCGGGGTAGCCCACACCGGTGAGATAGTTGGCGAGCGCGTCGACCCAGACGTAGATCACCTCGTCGGTGCCCTCCGGGACCGGCACGCCCCAGCGCACCTGGCGACGGCTTACCGAAAAATCGCGCAGCCCATCTCTGATCACTGCCAGGACTTCGTTGCGCCGAGAGGTCGGCCGGACGAAGTCCGTGTCGCGCACCAGTCGCTCCAGGGCGTCCTGGTAGCGCGACAGGCGGAAGAACCAGTTTTGCTCCGCGACCGTATCGCAGGCCAGGGCGTGCACCGGGCAGAGTCCGCGGTCGAGCTCGTCGGGTTGGTAGTACGCCTCGCACCTGGCGCAATACGCGCCGGCGTACGTAGCGCGATACAGGTCGCCGCTGGCCTGCAGCCGCTGCCAGAGTGCCAGCACCGCGCGGTGATGGGCCGACTCGGTCGTACGAATGAAGCGGTCATAGCTGATGTCGAGTCGCGACCACAGAGCGTCGAACTGCCGTGCGATGCGGTCGACGTGCTCGCGAGCCGAGACGCCCTGACTGGCGGCCACACGCTCGATGTTGACGCCGTGCTCGTCGGTCCCGGTGAGCAGGAACACGTCGCGACCGTTGAGTCGCTGGTAACGCGCGATGGCGTCGGCGGCGATGGTGGTGTAGGCGTGCCCGATATGCGGCACGTCGTTGGCGTAGTAGATCGGGGTTGTGAGGTAATACGGGCTTTCCACGTCGGGTCTCCACGGCGAGTTGAGAAAACTTCAGGCGAGCGAAACCAGGGCAACAAAAAGCCCCGCTCACGGCGGGGCCGCTCGTCTGGCCGTGGACGCGTCCGACCTAGCCGGTCGTCCAGGACGACAGACGAGCGCAACGCATCGACATGGCTAAGTAGCGCACTTCGTCTGTCATAAACGCGCGACTATACACGATTGGGCTCATGACAGTGGCAGGCGGATGGTGAAGTTCGTCCCGACCCCGACCTGACTCTCGACCGAGGTCGTCCCGCCATGCAGCTCGATGATGCGCTGCACGCCCGCCAGGCCGATGCCCGTGCCCGGAATGCGGCCCTCGACGTTCCGCCCGCGCCGAAACCGCTCAAAGATGTGCGGCAGATCAGGGGCCGGAATCCCCTCGCCTCGGTCGGCAACACTCAGGACGGCCGTGTCAGCCTCGGCCGCAATCGCCACCTCCACCGAACCGCCGCGCGGGCTGTACTTGATCGCGTTGTCGAGCAAGTTGTCGACAACCCGCCCCAGGCGAATCGCGTCCCACTCGCCGACCAGCTCCGACAAGCCGGTCACCACCAGCAGCGCGTGTCGATCGGTCGTGTGCTGATGCTGCTCGACGGCTTTGCGCGCCAGCTCGATCAGGTCGGTGCGCTGGCGCCGCAGCTCGATCGGCCTCCCCGCTTCCAATCGGCTGGCGTCCACGAGCTCGTCGAGCTGCTGGGCCATCCGACCCGCGCTGGCTTCGATCTGCGCGAACGCGTCGACCAGCACTTCTGTCTCGGGCGTCAGCGCTGTTCGTCGTCGACGCAAACTGGCCATGCCCTTGATGAAAGTGAGCGGCGTCTTCAGATCGTGCGACACGTTGGACATGAACTCGTCGCGCGCCGTGAGCTGCTCGCGGAGCTCGGCTGTCGCCTGCTCGACGCGCACCTCCAGCTCGAGGTTCAGCGCGCGAATCGTCTGATTGGCCTGCTCCAGGTCGCGCATGCGTTGTCGAAGCTGAGTTGCCAGCCGAGTGCGCTCCGCGGCGCGGGCGACCGTTGCACGCAGCTCGAGCACGTCGCACGGCTTTGTCAGGTAGTCGTACGCACCCTGGCGGAGCACGCGGATCGCGGAATCCAGCGACGCGTAGCCGGTCAGCACGATGGCCGTGGTGTCTTCCGCGCGCGCCTCGCGCAGCGTCTTGAGCAGCTCACTGCCGTCGACGTCGTCCATGCGCAGGTCGGTCAGCACGACGTCAAAGTGCTGGGTCTCGATCAGCTCGCGAGCGCGAGCCGCCGACGTCGTCGCCGTGATCTCGTAGCCGTCGAGGTCCAGGATGCCGCTGACGGTGACGACCACCGCTTCGTCGTCGTCGACCACCAGGATGCGCGGCACCGCCGCCAGGGAGACCCCCGACTCGGCGACGAGCTCGCCTTCGACCATTTCAATCAGCTTATGCGATGGATTCCTGGGCGTCGGCTTCGAGCAGTGCTTGAAGCCGACGCAGTGAGGTCGTCAGCTCGCGCCGCAGAAATCCTTCGGCCAGCCGCTCACCGATCGCGCCGCCAGGCACGTCTCCCATGACATCCACCTTGACGTCTGTCCCGTCCTCGACTGCATCCAGCGAAAAGCGTGTGGTCAACCGCGGACCACGGATGGCTCGGGTGACGAAGACGTTGGGAGCGTCGAATTCGACGACTTCCGTCTCGCTCTCGAGGGATTGGCCCAGGAGGCGACCGCTCATAATGGCCCGCGAGCCGGGGCCGACGGGCTCGTCGGGTGTGACGCGGCGAGCGTGTGCGACTGAGACGTTCCACTCGGGCAGGCGTTCCGGGGCGCAGATCAGCGCGAAGACACGCGCGGGCGGTGCCTTCACCAGGACAGACGCGCTCAGCTGCAGACTCAGTGAACGGCCTACATTGCGCCGCGCTCGGGCGCGCTCGACGCATCGACCTTCGACTTGAAATCAGCCATGATGCGATTGAGGTCTACCTGGTCCATCTCGTCGATATACCCCCAGGCGACCACGGCGATCGCGTGATCCATGTCCTGGTAGGGCGTGATCGTCAGGTGGCGAATGCCGACCAGGTTCGAGCGTGGCGCGCTGTCGTAGAACTGGCCCAGCTGCTGCACGCAGGCGTCGTCGCACAGGTCCTGCCGATACAGAACCACGATCGCGCCGTGTTCCAGCATGTGCACCCAGCGACCCGGCGTCAGCGGGGTGTCGTACATGCGGTATTCCTGCGGCTGGGGCAGCGTGCCGTAGTGCATGCCCGATGACGGCGGACGGTGCGAGTAGGTCAGCGGCGAACCTTCGTCCATGTGCGTGCCGGGCTCGGTGGTCACCTGGCGCATCATCGACGCGGAGGCGGACCTGGGCATCATCAGGATCAGCACCACGACCGCGAGGGCAACCACCACGACGATGCCCGCCAGCCACGTCAGCCGCTTGCGGCGTTGCTGGCTGCGCGCCGCTTCGATCTTGCGGCGCTGTTCCTCGATGCGGCGCTGGCGGGAGCTGAGTCGCTCGGTTGACTGGGGTGAAGTCTGCGTCACGGGCGGGCTCCTGAAACGGCGTCGGGATTCGGCATGTCGGCGGCTGCCGTCGGGCGGGCCAGCGCCACCGCGGGCCGCGGATCGCCGCCAATCGTCGTCAGGTTGCGCACCGCGGCGACGGTTGGCAGGCTTGCGGCGATCGCCACGGCCGCCTCCTGGGCCAACTGCGTCGGAACTTCGCCGCGCAGGGTGACCACGCCATGGCGCGCGTCGACCCGCAGCACGTAGGGGGCGGTGCGCTCGTCCTGGGCCAGAGCATCGGCGACCGCGCGCACCACGTCGGGATCGGCGATCAGCTCGTTGACCACCTCGCCGACCTCGGGCATGCGCGCGACGATCCCGCTGGCGATCAGCTTCTGGGGCAGCGTGCGAACCCGACCGCGCAGCCGAACCTGGTCACCGTCCACGTCGATGAAAATCTCGGCGTGCGAGGCGCGCAGCGGCTCGTAGTCCCACAGCACCCGCCGCACGCGGGTATACGTCTTCTTTTCCGCTCGTTCGAGCGGCCGATCAGGTGCGCGAACAACCCAGCTCAACTTATCTGCCCATCCGCCGCAAGCTTAGCTCCGGCGCGTGCGTAAGACCGGCGCGAGGACCAGGCCACTTGCAAAGCCGCCCAGGTGAGCCCACCAGGCGATGCCCGTCGCGGTCGTCAGCGACGCGACACTGCTGAAAACCTGGGTGGCCAACCATAGAAGAAGGAGCAGCAGTGTAGGTGTGCTCTCGACCACGTGCAAGAATAGCACGGGGGCCAACGAGCCCAGCGTGGCGCCCGGGAACAGCACCAGGAAGGCGGCGATGACCCCGGCGATGGCGCCGCTGGCGCCGACCGCGGGCGCGGCGGACAGCGGCTGGACCAGGACGTAGGCCAGGCTGCCGATGAGTCCGCTGGCGACGTACAGCACGAGGAAGCGCGTCGGCCCGAGGCGTCGCTCGACGGGTGGCCCGAAGACGGCCAGGTAGATCATGTTGGCGGCGAGGTGGAACCAGCCGGCGTGCAGGAAGGTGCTGGTGAGCAAGGTGATGGCGGCCGCCGCCGGGCCGTCATGCACGTCGGCCGGGACGAGTCCCCAGCGGCGCACGAAGGCGTCGATCTGGCCGCCCTGCGACAGCTCGACGACGAAGAGCACGACGTTGGCGACGACCAGGGCGAGGGTGACCACGGGGTGCGCGCCCATTGTGGCTCCCTGAGGTCTCGCCGCTGGCGCGCGGCTGGCAGGCGCACGCCCGGGGGCCCACCATCCCCCGCCGCCGCCCTCGAGTGTAAGAACGAGGCGTCACACGTGACGTTTCCCGTGACGCCTCGATGCCTGTTGCTCGCCGCGAGCTAGCGAGTGACGCTTGCCGTGACGCCTCGTGACGCCTGGTGCTCGCCGAGGGCTAGGCTGCGATCGGCGTCTCCTCCCTGGAGAACGTCAGCGAGCCCTCCGGACCGACGTCGACCCGCACCGTGTCCCCGTCGCCGAAGTCGCCTTGCAGCATGCGCACCGCCAGCGGCTGGACCACGTCCTTCTGCAGCGCCCGCTTCAACGGCCGTGCGCCATACACCGGATCGAAGCCGGCCCGCGCAATCTCGGCGGCCGCCGCGGGCGTCAGCTCCAGCGACATCTTGCGATCCGCCAGCCGCGCCCGCAGTCCGCGCAGCTGGATCTCCACGATGCGGGCGATGTCTTCGATGCCCAGGCCGTGGAAAATGACCACCTCGTCGATACGGTTCAGCAGCTCGGGCCGGAAGTGCGAGCGCACCGCCTCCATCACCCGCTCGCGGATCTCGTCCTCGCTCAGACCCCGCTCGTGGATCCACTGCGAGCCGAGATTGCTGGTCATGATCACGATCGTGTTGCGGAAGTCCACGTGGCGGCCCTGGGCATCCGTCAACCGCCCGTCGTCGAGCAATTGCAACAGGACGTTCAGCACCTCGGGGTGGGCCTTTTCCACTTCGTCGAAGAGCACGACCGCGTACGGCCGCCGACGCACGGCTTCGGTCAGCTGCCCGGCCTCGTCGTAGCCCACGTAGCCTGGCGGCGCGCCGATCAGCCGCGAGACCGTGTGCTTCTCCTGGTACTCGCTCATGTCGATGCGCACCATCGCCTGCTCGTCGTCGAACAGGAACTCGGCCAGCGCGCGGGCGGTCTCCGTCTTGCCGACCCCCGTCGGGCCCAGGAACAGGAACGAGCCCAGCGGTCGATTGGGGTCCTGCAGCCCGGCTCGCGCGGCGCGCACGGTATTGGCGACCGCCTCGATGGCTTCGTCCTGGCCGACCACCCGCTCGCGCAGCCGATCTTCCATCTGCAGCAGCTTTTCGACCTCGCCTTCCAGCATCTTCGAGACGGGTACGCCCGTCCACTTGCTGACGACCTCGGCGATGTCGTGTTCGGTCACTTCCTCTTTGACGAGCGCGCGTCCGTCCTCGCTGCGCTCGCGCTGGCGCTGTTCCTCGACCACGCGCTGCTGCTCGAGCTCATGGATTTCGTATTGCAGCCGCGCCGCGCGCTCCCAGTCGGCCCGCTGGGTCGCCTGATCCAGCTCGACGCGTTTTTCGTCCAGCTGCTCCTGCATCCTGCCGACGGAGTTCAGCTGGTCCAGCTCAGCTTTCCACTGCGTCTCGAGCGCGGCCGCGTGCTCCTTCAGCGAGGCGAGCTCCTGCTCGATGCGGCCCAGGCGCTCCTGCGAGGCGGTGTCCTTCTCTTTACGCAGGCCCTCGCGCTCGATCTCGAGCTGCATGATGCGGCGACGGACCTCGTCCAGCTCGGCCGGGGCGCTGGTGGCCTCCATGCGCAGGCGCGCGGCGGCCTCGTCGACCAGGTCAATGGCCTTGTCGGGCAGAAAACGGTCGGCAATGTAGCGGTGCGACAGCACGGCCGCGGCCACCAGTGCCGAGTCGCGGATGCGGACCTTATGGTGCTGTTCGTAGCGTTCGCGCAGTCCGCGCAGGATCGAGATCGTGTCCTCGACGCTGGGCTGATCGACGTACACCGGCTGGAAGCGGCGTTCCAGGGCGGCGTCTTTTTCGATGTGCTTGCGATATTCGTCGAGGGTGGTGGCGCCGATACAGTGCAGCTCACCCCGGGCAAGCATGGGTTTGAGCATGTTCGAGGCGTCCATGGCGCCCTCGGCCGCGCCCGCGCCGACGACCGTGTGCAGCTCGTCGATGAACAGGATTACCTGCCCGTCCGACTCGGTGACCTCCTTCAAGACAGCCTTCAGCCGCTCTTCGAATTCACCCCGGTACTTGGCGCCTGCCACCAGGGCGCCCAGATCCAGCGCCACGATGCGCTTGTCTTTGAGCCCCTCGGGGACGTCGCCGCGCACGATGCGCTGCGCCAGGCCTTCGACGATCGCGGTCTTGCCGACCCCCGGCTCGCCGATCAACACCGGATTGTTCTTCGTGCGGCGTGACAGGACCTGGATAGTGCGCCGGATCTCCTCGTCCCGACCGATCACCGGATCGAGCTTGCCCGCCTGCGCGAGGCGGGTCAGGTCGCGCCCGTACTTCTCGAGCGACTGGTACGTGGTCTCGGGATTCTGCGAGGTCACACGCTGATTGCCGCGCACGTCTTGCAGCGCGCGCAGCACCGCGTCACGGGTGACGCCCAGCTCTTGCAGCACCGGCTCGTCGACCATGGCCAGCAAGAAGTGCTCGGTGCTGACGAAGTCGTCCTTCAGTCGCTCGGCCTCCTGCTTGGCCGCTTCGAACAGGTTGCGGAAGCGCACGGACATGTACACCTGCTGGGGTGTCTGGCTGCGCGCAAACCGGCCAAGCTCCCGCTGGAGACGCTGGTTGACGCTCGAGGGCGGCACGCCAATTTTGTCCAGCACGGCGGGCACCACACCCGCGTCCTGCTGGATCAGCGCACTGAGCAGATGCTCTGGCTCGAGCTGCGTGTTGTGGCGCTGTTCGGCCTCCCGCTGTGCGGCGACAAAGGCCTCCTGGGCTTTTTCGGTCAGTTTGTTCAGGTCCATCCTTCAGCTCCTTGGGTTAGCCCCGGCGAGTGGGCGCCCAAGCGCCGCACCTCGGCCTGTAGTTCAGTGTTGGTGGCTTCGAGCTCACGAATGCGGTCGGTCAACCGCATGATGACCTCGACTCCGGCGAGATTGACACCCATCTCGTCGGTCAAGCGGCGGATCTGCCGCACGCGCTCCAGGTCGTGCAACGAGTACAGCCGAATGCGTCCTTTCGAACGCGCCGGCTCCACCAGCCCGGCCCGCTCGTAGTAGCGCAGTGTCTGCTCGTGGACGCCGACCAATCGCGCCGCGACGCTGATCACAAACGCCGCGTTGGGCGGCAGCGACGTGCCGAACTCCGCCTCGCGCGAATTTGAGGCGGCCATCGAGTCTCCGTTGTTGTGCATGCCGGCTACGCCACCGACGCCCCGTCGCGCAGGCGCGCCAGCTCGGCGAAAACGTCCTTTTCATGCGGCGACAGATTCCTGGGCAATTGCACGTTGATTTCGGCGAAGAGGTCGCCGCGTCCCGAGGCATTCACGCGGGGCATCCCCTGGCCCGTCAGACGCATGCGCTGGCCGTTGGCCGTCTCGGGCGGCACCTTGAGCGCCAGGTGGGTGCCCCTGGGGGTGGGCACCCTGACCTCGCCGCCCAGAATGGCCGTGTACAGCGGCGTCGGCACCTTGACCCGCAGGTCGTCGCCTTCACGCTCGAAAAGCGCGTGGGGTTTGACGCTGACGACCAGGTACAGGTCGCCGGCGGTACCTCCGCTCGAGCCCGGCTCGCCTTTGCCGGCCACGCGGACGCGCAAGCCATCGGTCGCGCCGGCGGGGATCTTGACTTCCACGCTGCGCGACTCTCCCGTGCTGGCGTCGCTCAGCGTATAGGTGCGCTGCGTGCCGTTGAACGCCTCTTCGAGGGTGATCTCGACCGGCTGGTCGATGTCGCCGCCGCGGCGCGGCGTGGCTCGCACGCGCTGGCGACCGCCCGAGGCGCGGCCGAAGAGCTGCTCGAACAGGCCGCCCAGGTCTTCGGATTCGAAGTTGAACCCCGCGCCAGATGGCGCGCCACCGTTCGGGCCCGTGGTGTACGTGTAACTGGTGCCGCCTGGTCGGGTGCGGAAGTTGGCGCCGGCCGCCTGGGCCTGCTCGATCTTTTCCCAGTCGTGGCCCCAGCGGTCATACTTCTTGCGCTTGTCGGCATCCGAGAGCACCGAATAGGCTTCGCCGATCTCTTTGAAAAGGGCTTCGGACTTCTTGTCGCCGGGGTTGACGTCGGGGTGGTGCTTGCGGGCGAGCTTGCGATAGGCGGTCTTGATGTCCTTGTCGGAAGCGGTGCGGGGCACGCCGAGCACCGAGTAGTAGTCACGTCGGGGGTTGGCCGCCACGTGGCGTGCCTCCTTTTGATATCTCTACGGGTGCAGTCAGTATAGAAGTTGATAGCCTGATTGTCAAGTCTTTGGAGGATTAGCCTGTCCGCCGTGCGTCGCCGGCCGTGGCCCTGGCTCTTGGCCATCAGCGTCCTGGTCGTGTTCCTGGTCACTGGCCTCCGCCATCTCGACAGCGTGCCGCAGGTGTACGAAGACGAGCCCTGGCAGGCGTCCGTTGGCTACAAGCTCGCCACGCAGGGCGTCTTCGGCTCAGACCTGTTCGCCGGCTTCTTCGACATGGACCAGCGCTATTACGGCTTCATGCCGCTGCACCCGTTGCTGCTCGCGGTTACCTTCCGAGCGATCGGCCTGGGTCTGGCGCAGGCCCGCCTCGAAACCGTCCTGCTCACCGCGCTCACCCTGGTCCTGACCTTCGCGCTGGGCGCGCGACTGTTCAACGCCTGGGTGGGCGCCGTCGCCGTCGCGCTGCTGGTCCTGGTGCGCTGGACGGGCCTGACCTACGTCCAGCTCACCGGCATCCCGCTGGTCGACTTCGCCCGCATCGCGCGCTACGACCCGCTCGTCCCGGCGATTGGCCTGGCCGCGCTGCACGTGTACATTTCGGCCCGCCAGTCGCGGCGGACGTGGCTCTGCCTCGCCGCGGGTGTGCTGGCGGGCCTGTGCGGCCTGGCCCACGTCTACGGCCTGTTCTGGGTGCCCGCCCTGGTGCTGCTGGCGCTGTGGGACGGCCAGCGACGACTGGCCGCTCTTGTCGTTGTTGGCGCGGTGCTGCCCTGGGTGCCGTACGCCGCCTACGTGCTGACTGACCTGCCCGACTGGCGCGGCCAGACGGCGATCTACGCGCAGCGCTTCGAGCTGTTGAGCCCCGCCTGGTACCTCGCCAACCTTGTCCAGGAGTACCACCGCTACGGCCCAGGTCTGGGTCCACCGGGCGCAGGCTGGCTGTTGCGCCCGGGCGTCTGGCTCGTCGGCGTGGCCCTGCCGTTGTCGGTGATCGGCCTCGCCCGCCGGGCCCTGGCCTGCGACGCCGCGGCGCGCGCCATCGTCGTTCCAGCGGTGCTGTTTCCCGTGCTGTTCGCGTTGAGCATCACCCTCAAGCTGGTCAACTACACGCTGATCGAGCTGCCGATCTTCGCCGTCGCCATCGCCTGGGGTCTCCTCAGCGTCTGGCGCCGGAACACGTGGTCGCGCGCGTTGCTCGGGGTCGTGGGCGCGCTGGTCGTGCTGGAAGGCGGCGTGGCGCTCGCGCACCTCGAGGCCGCC
>JAFAOS010000309.1 GCA_019247515.1 Chloroflexota bacterium
GCACGCCGCCCGACGCGCCGGTGATCAGGACCGTCTGCCCTGGCTGCACTCTGGCAATTTCGCGCAGCGCCTGTAGGGCGGTGAAGGCGGACACGGGGATCGCCGCGGCCTGCTCCATGCTGAGGTTGACCGGCTTCGGGGCAAAATTGTCCGCTGGGGCGCGGGTGTACTCGGCCAGGGTTCCGGTGCTGCTCCTGCCGAACACCGCATCACCTGGCTCCAGTCCCTGCACGCTCCTGCCGACCGCCTCCACCCGGCCGGCGACGTCCATCCCGCGGATCCCGTTGCGTGGCCGGCGCAGCCCGAACGCCAGGCGCACGACGGTCGGCACACCGGTCATGATGAAGTAATCGCCGGGGTGGACAGCGGCCGCGTGCACGCGCACGAGCACGTCGTCATCGCCGACCACCGGCTTGTCAACCTCCGTGTGCTCGAGCACGTCGGGGCGGCCGTAGCGGCGATGAACGATGGCCATCATCGTGGCTGCCGTGGTCGCGCCGGCAAATCCGGCTGCGCTGGCGTCCTCGTCGATCAGGCTCAGTGCTAATCCCATTTTAGTCTCCTTGTCCATCGAAGTAGGCCGCTCATACGCCCCGCCCCTCCTCATACACCAAGGCGAACGTCGCAGCGCTGAACCACCTTGTGCTCGTTCACGTTCATCGCAGGCGCTCTCGTCTAGAGCCCTCCCCGTCGGTGGCGCGGGCAGGCATGGCCGCCTGCCCTGTGTTCCCGCGCCTAAGACGACGGCATCTCTGCTCGTTGCCTGCGCAGGACCGCTGCACCGACAGGCTATGCCGCCGAAGTGATCGGAACGCTTGCGGATCGCGATTCAGTCGCGGGCCACGTCCAGGCATAGCGGATAACGAGCACAAGGAGCGCCAACTCGACGATGAGGGCGCCCCAGAAGTAGAAGACCCCGGGTTCGCCGATCACATTGAATATCGAAGCGGGGACGAACAGCGACGCCACGACGATGTTCGTCCAGCGATTCGCTCTGGCCGGCAACGCCAGGGAGAGGAAGACCATCAGGCTCGGGATTGTCATCAGCGCCATCCCCGCCACTAACACTGTTTGCGTGATCTCGAACTTCCACATGAAGCCCTTCAGGATGGCCTCGATGTTCCCTGGCCTGTAGAAGCCAATCACATCCACGTACACGAACATGAACATGACGCTCGCCCACAGTCCGGCGAGCTTCAGCTTCACATGCACCTTGACGTCTTCCAGCTCCCGTGTGGCATTGCTACTCGCGTGCATCGTTTTCTCCTTCTCCATTACCTTGACGTCTTCCAGCTCTCTTGTGGCATTGCTACTCGCGCTCGCGTGCATCGTCTCCTCCTTCGTTGATGTCATGGGCCGGTCGCCTGACCGACAGTAGGGGCACGCCGAGGTCACGGATGCGACTGATCACGCCATGCAGCGCCGCCTGATCAACCACCGGTCCCACCAGCACGGTCGTGCCGTCCGCTTGACGCTGCACGGCCAACTCTCCAAGCCACTCCGACCAGTGGTCGTCGAGGTGTCCCTGCACGCGCAATTCGTAGGTGTCGCTCATGGCACGGTTCTCACCTCCTCTAGACCTCGTCACAGCCTCGTCCACCTCTCGTGGCAGTGAGCGTGGGAAGGTCTGCGCCTCCTCCATCGATCATTGTCACTAAGGAGAATCTACGGTCGATGGATGGCTGTCGGGATCAGCCGAAGGGTGCAGAGGGGGTGTAATTTGGGGTGTAGTTGGAGGTGACGCGGATGGGAAGTCACGCGGCGTGTGCTGGAGACGAACGTGAGCCTCTTACAGCAGGTCCAGCGCGTTCGCCCGCGCCACGGCTTCGGTGCGGTGGCTGGCGCCCAGCTTCCCGTAGGCATTGGCGAGGTGACGCTTGACCGTGGAGAGGCTGATGAAGAGCTGCTCGGCGATCTCCTGATTCCGCATTCCCGCCGCGATGAGACGCAGGATCTCGACCTCCCGGCGTGTGAGCGGCTCGACGAGCGCGGCTGGGACGGCCTGAAGCGGGGTGGGCGCGAGCCGAGCGGGCGTCTCGAACGCGGACAGCAGGCGCCGGGCGTAGGCGCTGGCGGGACCAGGAGCGGCGACGTGGCCGAGCAGAGTGCGCATCGTCGCTCCTTCGTCCAGGAAGATCCGGACGTAGCCCTCCGCTTCAGCCAGGGTCAGCGCGCGCTCCAGGGGTGCGCGGGCACGGATGGCGTCGCCCTGGACCTGATGCGCGAGCGCTTGCAGCACCAGGACCTCGACCAGGCTCCCCAGTTTCCCGCCTGCTTCCGCCGCCTGCTGGAGACGGTCGAGCAGCGCCTTGAGCTCCCGGAGGGCGCTTTCACCCCGATCGCTCCGGTGGCGGGCGAGCAGCAGCCTTGCGAGCGTGATGTGCTCGAACTCGCGCAGGTAGCTGAGCTCGTCGCCGACGGACAGGCCTCGCTCGTGGGCCCAGCCCAGCGCCTCGACCAGCCGGCCCTGCCGGATCCACACCCGCGCCTTCACCGCGGCAACGGGCCGCACCTCGGGATTCGGGCTTCTGACATACCGTTGCTGCGCCTCATCGAGCAGCTCGAGCGCGCGGTCCAGGTCTCCCTGCGCCTCCGCGATCCGCGCCATGCCGACGTACCAGCGGTACCGGTTCTCCTGCAGCCCACCGTGCTCGCCCAACTCCTGGCTGCTCCGCAGGTAGCGTGCGGCGGCATCGAGATCGTTGTGCTCGTGGCATAGCTCGCTCAACCCCACGTACAGGTCCGCCGCGGTCGGAGGCACGGGTCCGCCCTGCCTGGCGGCTTGATCCAATGCCCCCTCGTAGAGCCGCGCGGCGTCGCGCAGGCGACCCTGCGCCGTGCGGATGTTCGCCAGGACGAACGCGCCAATCATTTCCAGGGTGATATCGCCGGTCTTTCGCAGACTGGCCTGCCCCTCAGCAAAGGCCTGGTAGGCTTCCTCCAGGTCTCCGCTGGTCCAGTGGGCGAGCCCCAGAAGCGCACCGGCGGCGCCGCGCCACAAGGCGTCACCTTCGGGCAAGAGGCCCAACGCCTGCCGGGCGTAGTGCACGGTCTCGGGCACGTCGCCGGAGGCTCCGGCGAGGTAGGCACGGACGATAGCCATGCCCCCTGGCAGTGACCGGAACCCCTCGTCGTCGACGATGACCATCTCGACCGCCGCGGCTTCCGGCCGCGCACTCGCCCGGTCGAGCAGGCCTTCAGCGTCCCGCAGGCGCGCCTCGGCAGCCGCCAGGTCACCGGGGAGCAGGGCCACGGCGTAGTACACGCCGAGCACCGGTCGGGCGCGGATCACCTCGTCCGGCAGTGCCTTCAGCCAGTCGAGGAATGCATCCTGTGTGGTTGTGAGCATGGCCCGTCCTGTCTGCTCGAGCAGGTCCGCCGCGCGCCCGAAGTCCTCGGCGGCCAGCGCGTGCCGGACCGCGTCGGAGGGCAGACCGTGGCGCTCGTACCACGCGCTGGCCCGCTGATGCAGGACGGGTACCTGGTGCGGCTGCTCCGCCAGCGCGCGGGCGCGGAGCACGTCGGCGAACAGATGGTGGTAGCGGAACCAGTGGCGCTTGTCGTCTAGCGGCACGACGAA
>JAFAOS010000345.1 GCA_019247515.1 Chloroflexota bacterium
GACGCTTGTAGCTGTTTGTCGTCGGCGCCGCGAAGGCCAGGATCGCCGGGGCATGGGCCAGAAGGCCGCCGATGTACCACCGGCCGATGTCGGATAGACCGGCATAGCCAAGCTCTGAATAGAACAGCGGCTCGCCGCCCTTCCACAGCGACTGATGGCAGTGCATGCCCGAGCCGTTGTCCTGGAACAGGGGCTTGGGCATGAACGTGGCGGAGTGGCCGTTGGCGCGCGCCACGCTCTTCACCACGTACTTGTAGAGCATCAGCTTGTCGGCCATCGTCAGCAGCGTGTCGAAGCGCATGTCGATCTCGGCCTGACCTGCGGTGCCGACCTCGTGGTGCTGGATCTCGATCTCGATGCCGAGCCGCTCGAGGGTGAGCACCATCTCCGACCGCAGGTCCTGGAAGTGGTCCATGGGCGGGACCGGGAAGTAGCCCTCCTTGTACCGCGGCTTGAAGCCGAGGTTGGGCTTCTCGTCCTTGGCCGAGTTCCAGATGCCCTCGATGGAGTCGACCGCGTACATCGCGGAGTGCGAGTCCTGGGCGAACTTCACGTCGTCGAAGATGAAGAACTCGGCCTCGGGACCGAAGTAGCACGTGTCGGCGATGCCGGTGGAGGTGAGGTACTCCTCCGCTTTGCGCGCCACGTAACGCGGGTCGCGCGTGTAGCTCTCACCCGTGACCGGGTCCTGCACGAAGCAGTTGATGTTGAGCGTGGGGTGTTGTCGGAACGGGTCGACGACCGCGGTGTTGGGATCGGGAATCAGGAGCATGTCGGACTCCTGGATCTCCTGAAAACCGCGGATCGACGACCCGTCGAAGCCGTAGCCCTCGCTGAAGTTCTCCTCGCGGAGCTCGTGCACCGGCGCCGAGAAGTGCTGCGTCAGGCCCGGCAGGTCGCAGAACCGGAAGTCGACGATCTCGATGCCTTCGTCCTGGGCTAGAGCCAGGACCTCGGCCGGCGTGCGCTTTTGCACGATTGCCCCTCCCTTTTCTCCTCCGCTCAGACAGCGGAGGAATCTAGGGCAGGGGTTACTTGGCTGCCACCAGTGCCGAGCAGCAGGTGTCGACGATGAGACGCGTCACCACGTACGGGTCGCAGTTGGCGTTGGGCCGGCGATCTTCGATGTAGCCCTTGCCGTCCTGCTCGACCTGCCACGGAATTCTCACCGACGCACCGCGGTCGGACACGCCGTAGGAGAACACGTCGTGGGGTGCCGTCTCGTGCTGGCCGGTGAGACGGTCCTCGATGCCATGGCCGTAGTTCGACACGTGCTGCTCGACGTTCTTCGCGAGCGCCTCGCAGGCGGTGATGATCGCGTCGTAGTTCTCGCGCATCGCCTTGGTGGAGAAGTTGGTGTGCGCACCGGCGCCGTTCCAGTCGCCCCGAGCGGGCTTGGGGTCGAGGGTGGCGGAGATGCCGAAGTCCTCACCCACGCGGTTGAGCAGCCAGCGGGCCACCCACAGCTGGTCGGAGACCTCGAGGGGGCTGAGCGGGCCGACCTGGAACTCCCACTGGCCGGGCATGACCTCGGCGTTGATGCCCGAGATCGACAGGCCGGCGGCCAGGCACGCCTCGAGGTGCGCCTCGAC
Organism: Chloroflexota bacterium; assembly: GCA_019247515.1. Taxonomy (GTDB): domain Bacteria; phylum Chloroflexota; class UBA6077; order UBA6077; family CF-72; genus CF-72. The sequence continues at coordinate 1,593 of JAFAOS010000345.1, forward strand.
CATGGGGCGGCCGTAGATCTCATCTGCGCCCACGCCGCAGTAGTACGGGCCCTGGGGACCGGGGTAACCGCTCTCGGGGAAACCCAGGGGGCGGGTGCCCTTGAAGAGCGTGTACTCCTGCTCGATGCCGAACAGGGGCTCCTGGTCGGCGTACTGCGCGGCCACGAGGGCGGCCTCGGCGCGCGTGTTGGAGGGGTGCGGCGACATGTCGGTCAGCAGCACCTCGGCCAGGACCAGCTTGTGGTCACCGCCGCGGATCGGGTCCTGGCAGACGAACACCGGACGGAGCACGCAGTCGGACGCCTTGCCCGGCGCCTGGTTGGTGCTGGAGCCGTCGAAGCCCCAAATACCGGGGTCCTCGCCCTTGGGGACGATCTTGGTCTTCGAGCGCAGCAGGGGGGTGGGCTCGGTGCCGTCGATCCAGATGTACTCGGCCTTGTATGCGTCGTAGCTGCTCATAGGCCAAATAACGTAGACAGAACGGCGTTTCTCGATCGTCTCTTTTGTGTGAACGCAGTGTGAACCAGGGCTGGAGCCCCAAAACCCATGGGAGACTTGAGCCCATGGAGCGGCAACAGGACTACGTGCTGCGGACGGTCGAGGAGCGCGGGGTTCGCTACATCCAGCTCTGGTTCACCGACGTGCTGGGCACCGCCAAAGCGGTCAGCATCGGCTCGGCCGAGCTGGAAAACGCCCTGGAAGAGGGC
>JAFAOS010000348.1 GCA_019247515.1 Chloroflexota bacterium
ACGACGATCCAGCGCTGATCGCGGCGAACATGCGCGCCATGAACGAAGCGGCGCTCACGCTGATGCGTGCCGGCCACCTGGCAGTAACCGGCGAGGCGGTCGCGCTGCCGCTGGTTGCCATAGCCGGCTCCGAGCGGATTGGCGACGTGGCCTGGGACGAGCTGATGCACCCGATCGGCCGCATGCTGGCCGAACGTTGTGGCGCGGTCTTACGAATGGGCGGATCGTCGCGCGGCGCCGACGAAATGGTTAAGATCGCCCGGGCGCACGGAAAGCGCGTATTCACCAGCCTCGCCGAAGTGGTCTAGCTCGCAACGCCGCGCGCGACCGTTCAGGCGTCAGCGTGGATCAGGCGCGGCGTCGCGCGCGGGGCGGGGCCAGACGTCCCATCACTTGAAGAATCGATCGGTGGTCACCAGGACTGTAGGTCGTACGCGACCGCCAAAGCGGGCATCGTCAGCGATGACCTTGCGAATGAGCAGCGTGTCGACGACGCCGGCGCTGTCGGTACCGCGTATGTGCGAGATATCGGCGCGCGAGACCGGCTGCTCGTCGGCGACGATCGCGAGGACCTCGAGCGCTGCCTGAGAAAGCGCTTCGGGCGGGTCGACATGTAGGAACGCCTCGACGAGGTTTCCCACGTCGGGCGCCGTCACGAGCCGCAGCTGATCGCCGTGCTCGAGCAGGACCAAGCCGTGCGGCGGTGACGCCCTGAGGAAGTCGCAGGCTCGGCCGAGGTGTGCTTGCGAGCAGTGCAGCGCTTCGGCCAGCTCGGTGTGACGCAACGCGGTGCTGGCCACGAACAACAGCGCCACCAGGCGAGGTGCATCGCGCTCCGCGTTGGGCAATCGAGCCGGCGACAATGGCACCAGCCTCGGTGGCGAACATTTCACGCACGCCTTCGTCCGGTAACGTAAGCGCCCTCAGCCTCAGTGCGGCGTTGGTTGCCAGAGTCCAAGCAGTGGCGCCGTCACTCTCGGCGACAAGCTCGAGAGCCCGGAAGAAGGTGAGGATGTCCACCCCGATGCCCCCCAACTGTTGAGGGACTACCACGCGATACAACCCGGCCTCGCGGAGTCGTTCCGTCAACGGGGATGGCAGATGTCGCTCGCGCTCGATCTGGAGCTGACAGTCCCGAATGAATGGCTGGAGCTCCTCGGTGGCCGCGATGAGCGCGGCGCCGCGTGCGGGCCTGATCATCAGAATCAAGGCTCGCGTCCGACATGTCGCTCATGGTGACTCCCCTCAGTGGACCCGCTGCCACTCAACGCGCCCCCCCTGGGGCCCGCCCAGGGTCAACCGGTCACTTTCGAGCGCCACTGAGCGAGGTTCAATGTTGCCGCTCATGGTCGGTAAGATGCCGAATTCCCTCTTGTGGACGACCTGGCCATCGGCGACCTCAAACCTGCCGCAGTAGACCCACACCCCTACTGCCGCCATGCGCTGAGCCGTCGGTAGGCCGAGGAATTCAGGGCCGGGCCAGACACGCGCAGCGCGGGTAGCGATCTGAAGGAATACGTGGTCGTCAGTTGTGTACACAAGGTAGCGTTGGGGGCTGTCCCCGAATGGCTTGAGGCGAGCGCCATTCACATCCATCTCATAACTAGTGAGCCGCCAGGTCCCAAGCAGCGCTTCGCAGAAGTCTGAATCAGACACCTCCGCAGAGTAGGTGGTCGGCATGGCACCGTGGCAGGTGCCGGCTCAGGGTTTGTGAAGAACCCGCTGCCCGGAAGACGCCTCCATATTGAGCGTGCGTTCGACCCTTCGAAACACCGACATCCGGCGACGAGGCGCTTGAACGCGACACTGCGAGCTACACCCACGCATCTGGCAGTGGTGCCGATGCCCACCAGCGCCCTCTCACAAACAATCGTTTATGCATTCTGCTTTAGCCACGCTGGATCTCGAGCGGGAATGCGGTGTCCATTAATGAACCGCCGCCGTCGGCGTAGATCACCTGCCCGGTCGTCCAGCTGGCTTGCTCTGAGCAGAGTAGCGCCACGGTATTGCCTATGTCCGCAGGCGTCCCCATGCGCCCAGCCGGTGTCCAGCCGCTCTCGTGCCATGCCTTCGATGCTTCGACCACCGGGTCGGGCAACCCGTTCAGGACGCTATCCCAGGTCAGCCCAGGGCTGACCGCGTTGACGGTGATGCCACGGCCAGCCAGCGCGACTGCGAAGTAGCGCACCAACGCCTCAAGCGCCGCCTTGGCCGCGCCCATTCCCACCCATGGCTGCCAGCTCCCGGTCCTTGCGCTGGGTGCATATGTGATCGCGACGATGCGTCCGCCCCGCCCCATGAAGCGGTTTGTCTCCTGCACTCCGACCAGAAACGCAGTCGCTTGCGAGTCGATCGCCATGCGCCAGCTGTCGAGTGTGATATCGAGTGGCGGCTGATAGAAAGTTGGCAGCTCCGGTCGTGCGTTGGCAACGAAGATGTCGAGACCGCCAAACTCGTCCGCGGCCCGTTGGACCACTTGCCGGACCTGGTCCGGTTGTGACACGTCGGCCTGGACAACCATCCCGTCGGAGCCACGCTCGCGGAGTTGCGCAAGTGTGTCGCGGGCGCAGCCCTCGTTGCGGTAGTAGTGAATGGCGACCTTTGCGCCCTGCTCGGCCAATTTGAGCGCGATGCCGCGGCCGATGCCCCGCGAGCTCCCGGTGACCAGCGCGTACTTGCCCTCGAGCGACACTTTCGACCCTCCTTCCGAGATGGATCCCAGCCTATCGAGGCGCCGACGTCCCCGCATGCGTACTAGCGCGTACATCACCACGTAGGTTGCCCCCCACATGCTCATACGCCCACACCGCCACCTGCGCACGCGAACTCAGCTCCAGCCTGGCCAGGATGTTGGCGACGTGCTTCTCGACTGTCCGCTCGGAGATGACCAGCTCGTCGGCGATCGCTCGGTTCGAGCGACCGTATGCGACTAGCGCCGCGACCTCCTGCTCGCGTGGCGTCAATGGACTGGCTAACCGATGGCTCGGAATCGGCGTCGCACCCGCAGCGTCTTCGTTGGACAGCCCATACGCGATCGCTTGCTCCGAGGTAAACGTGCGCCCCTCGGCCGCCAACGCCTCGAAGCGCGCCTCGCCCATCGCGGCGCGCGCGGCGGCCGCGTCGCGCTCGAAGCGTGAGACGTCGCCGAGCACGACCGCACCGATCGCAACACGGATCGCCTGCTCGGCTCCGTAGAGTCTCGCCGCGCGTTCGAGCTGCCACTGTGCCGCAGCGAGGCCCGCCAAACCCCACAGGCACTCGGCGATCGGCCACTTCGCGCCGATG
>JAFAOS010000349.1 GCA_019247515.1 Chloroflexota bacterium
CTGCGGCGTGCATCGTCCCTTCAGCCTAGCACGCCGCCAGCTCGCTTTGCCTCAACAGCTCCGTCCGGCTTCGAACCTCAGCCGGGGGTCGGCGATGGCGTCGTCAATGTTGGCGGCGTCACCTTTTCGACTGGTCCGGGTCGTTGCGGCTTGTGGACGTGGTCCATGCGCCTGGCCGCGATGTCTTTTCGCCTGGCAACCACGCGATATGCGAAGGAGATGTTGCTCGTGCCGCCGTGCTGCTCATGCACCTCGAAACCAAGGGGTGTCTTGCCAGCCACATACAGGCCGTTCGAGTCACCCTCCGCGGTCAGGAATACCTGGTAGTCGTCGCTGTGCACAACCACAGCAAAGTCTTCGGCCACAGCGATGGTTGTTCGCCCCCCAACCAGTCGCCCGGCGCCAAAGTCTTCAAAATAGCTCTCCGGGCTTTCCACGCTGTAGAAGCGCCGCACCGATCCGTCCGGAAAGGTGACAGCGGCAGACTTGGCACCGCCCAGAACGGTGAAGTCGCCCTCTACGATCGTAGGCCCGACGAAATAGGCGGCCAGTCCACTCGCGGTATCGCCGGTCGTTCCGAAAACGCCCGCTCCGCTCGCCGACGAACCGTAGACGCCGGGCTGCCGCCCCTGGCTGGTGCCAACCACGCCGATGAAGGTTTGGGATTGTCCGTTGACACCCTGACCATTCTGTGAGAGGCCGGCGACTCCGAATGAGCCGCTCTCTCCGAGGACACCCATCGAGCCACCTCCGCCCGAGACCCCGACCTGGCCCGATCCGGACACTCCAGTCATACCGCCTGTTGCGGAAACACCCGCAAAAGCGCCTCCGGCGCTGAGACCAATACCGCCAACACCTCCACCGCTTGCGAGGACACCAATGCCGGCGATCGAGACTCCAGCCAGTCCAGTGCCACCCATGGTGCTGGCCATCAGGGCAGTGCCGAATGAGTTGGTGACGCTGAATCCTGGCACGGTGCCGGAGCTCAAATCTATTTCCCACGTCGTGGCTGCCGTGGACTGGTTATCCGCTCCAAGAACCAACGGCTGCCCATTTGCCGCGGACGCCGGCTGTGCGGCTAACTTCGCAACTGCCGCCACCGCCAGCCCGGCGATGCCCGCCATCACACCGCGACGCTTCAACTCCCCAGCGCGCCGAGAGCGTGCTCGATCGAACATACCGATCCCCTCCTACCGTGACAACAATACGCGGTACTCGGCTAGATCAGCGGGTGCATCCGGTCGATCCCCGCAGAACCTCCAGGACCTGGCGCGGCGCCCTTACGCGAGCAAGTTGATGAAAACCTCTCGAAGGGCTCCACCGTAGGTGGAATCACTGAACCTGCCTTGGTCAGCAACGTGCTAGATCAGCCAGGCTCCGCCACGCATCAGGGTGCGGCCCGCGAGCTCGTTTTCCTCGCGCCACGCCTGGATGCGCTGCGGTCGAAGCACCAGATACGCGTACTCCGCGCCGGCGGTGCGCGGGTCCCAATCAGCCTGTGCGGCGTAGCGTTCGGCAAAATCGGCAGGCGCCTCCGCGACGCCGATCACGCGCTCGAGCACGGCGTCGATAATGACCACGTCGCGCGTCGGCCCCACGGCCAGCCTGACGCTGCCGTGCTCCGCAATATTGCGCGCCGTTTGCTGGCGGCGCGGCGCGGCGACGACGATGCGCTCGTCGATCCAGGCCAGCGAGAGCGGAATCAAATGCGCCACCGGCCGCGCGCCATCGATCGACGCGGAAGCCACCCAGACGTCGGCATGCCGCGCACGCAGCTTGGCCAGGGTGTCAGCCTTGCGGGTGTGAGCGTCACGCGGGGCCGCCATGCACGCCGACCTTAGCACGACGACCTGGCGATGGAGCGGCCCCGCTCAGGCCGCGCCCTGGCGCTGGCCTCGGGCTTGTGGCTCGCCTGCGTGTGGCGAGTTAGTGGCCTGCCGCGCACCGACAAACCTGGCGCCTCAGAGCTCGTCGTTCAGCAACAACCAGATCGACCAGGCAACGAACGCCAGCACTGGAACGTAGCCGAGCAGCACCCAGCGCCAGCGCCGGGCCCCGCGACTCGCAGTTGGCACGTCGCCGACGATCCGCGAGAAGGCGCGAGAGGCGACCGGAATCAACAGCGGCACGTACGGGCCGACGCTCGTGAACAACGCGAACGGAATCGAAATGAGAAACACGGCCGGGATCAGAAAGTGGCGTGATGTGGTGATCCGCCGGTACTCGGAGCTCACCGGGCCCAGGATCATTCCGGCGGAGTTCGCGTAACCCCAGATGGCGGCCAGGCTGAGCCCAATGCCGATCATGTTGACGGCATACAGGATCCAGGCGAGGGTATTGGAATGGTTGCCGATAAGGCCGGTTGTGAACGGCAACAGGCTGACCGACAGCAGGAACATCAGGTTCAACCACAACAGCGTCTCGTCGTACCCGCGGATCCGTTCGAAGTCCTTGTGGTGCGCGACCCAGAAGGAGCCGCCCACGAAGAACGTCAGGAAGAACCCGAACAGCCGCGGCCAGAGAGCAACCAGTTGCGGATAGCTCAGCAGCTCGCTGGGATCGGACGGGTGCAAATCGAGCACCAGCAGCGTGAGCACGATCGCGAACAGCCCGTCGCTCAGTGCGAGCAGGCGGGTCTGGTCTTCGTCGTCAGATGTTCGGTGAACAGGGCTGGCAGTCACTCAGCGCATACTACTGGTGGGCTCGAGGTGCGACGGGCGCGGAGTCACTAAGCACGGCCGCGATTGGTTCAACCCCAGCAACTCATGTTCTATCAGTGAGGGAACCAGGGTTGATCGAATGGCATCGCGCGGTTGATGTGTCCCAGACGGTGGTTCGCATACGGCCAGCAATTTCCCAGGGTTGGAGCGGTGACGCCTGTCTGGAAAGGCGTAGGGTCAATCACCTCTGGCGCGGCGCTGGTGTCGTGCGTGAGACAACGGTACCGCGACGGCGTGGCGTCGCCAACCACAACCCGCCCGTCTTCAGAATGGGCAGGACTCCTCAACTGCTGGCGCTGAATGAGCCGTCGGCCAATGGCCGCTCGCCACGCATGATGCGCGGCCAGTGGAGCCCGTAATCCCCGGCGCTGACCGGGTTCGTCGATCAGAGCTCCTCCCAACTGGCGACGTTGTCGCGTAGCCGGTCCAAGACACGCGCAAACGTCGCCACGTCGGCACCGCTGAGGCCGTTCCGCAGCTGGCGGTCAAAGCTGCCAGCGATCGCGCGCAGGCGTTGGAAAAGGGCTTCGCCCGCCTCGGTGAGCTCGACGACGTGGACGCGCCGGTTGTGCGGGTCGCGCCGACGGGTGACCAGTCCGTCAGCCTCCATGAGGTTGAGGTGGTGGGTCAGGGTGGCGCCCTGAATGCCGATGGCGTCGGCCATCTGGCGTTGATTGTCCAGGCGTTGCGCCTTCAGCGACAGCAGCACGAGCCACACGGGCAGCGAGCCGCCGGCCGCGGCGAGCGCGTCGTCGAAGGCGCGACCCACCACGCGGGCGGTGCGGGTGAGGTGCAGGCCAATGGGCGGCGCGGCCGGGGGTGGCACCGCCCGAGCATAGCACGACGCACAGAGATCAAAGTATTTGATATCTAATCATTTGACATCTATGCTTGGGGTCATGGCCGACCACACCGCAGTCACCACCGACCCGATTGCCCTGCTCGGACAGCGCTGGGCCGCCGCCGAGCTCGCCGCAGACTCCAACGCACTCGAGCCATTGCTTGCCGACGATTTCCTCCTCGTCGGCCCACTCGGCTTCATGCTCGACAAGGCGCAGTACCTCGGCTCGCGCCGCTCGGGCGACCTGAAGCACGAGTCGCTTGTCTGGGAGGACGTCCGCGTGCGCGCCTATGGCGATGCCGCTGTCGCCGTTGGCTCGCAGACGCAGCGCAGCACATTCCAGGGACGGGACGCCTCAGGACGATTCCGCGTCACGCAGGTCGCGGTTCGGCAGGGCGGCGGCTGGGTCATCGTCGGCCTCCACTACAGCCCGATCGCCCAGCCGCCGGAGAGCGCGGCGCCGACCTCAAACGCGGAGGCGCGATGAAGCTTGCCGAGGTCGCCGAACGCTGATACGCGGGCCGTAGCACGCGCCGTAGCACGCGTCCGCCCCATTGGCCGCGAGGGCCGCTTCGATGGCGCGATAGATCCGTTCACTCACCCCAGCCGCCTCAGCGGGGACGACGTAGCGAGCGGCCATCGCCGCGGCCGCGCCGCCGAAGTCGACGTCCTCGATGACTACCCAACCGCCAGGTCGGGTGGCGGCCACCAGGCGCGCCAGCACGGCGCCGCGCTCGGCGAGGTGACACAGGACCGCGCGCGCGTGCACCAGCTCGAAGCTGGCAGGCTTCAGGGGTTCATTCACGACGTCCTGTCGGCGCACCTCCAGATTGGCTCGGCCGTGACCCTGCAAAAAAACGCGGATCGAGATCGATCGCCAGCACGCGCCCGGTGGGGGCCACGCGGTCGGCAAACCACTTTGCGAGGCTGCCGGCGCCGCAACCAACAAGTGGTACCTGCTGGCATTCCGCGGCGACCCGAATGACGACCCAAATGGAGCCGACTATGTCGACGCGTACCCGATCAGCTTTGCGCCCTTCCAGATTGCGCCGCGCCTGGTGAGCCAGCACATTCTTCTTCAGAGCGGGCGACACCGGATTTGCGAGCACGGGTACGCACTTTGTTGAGGCGCGCGGCAGACTATTGGTCTCGTCGTCGTACCGCTGGTCGAGCGATGAGGGTCCAGGCGCATCGAGTTACGTAAGCCGCGTGGACGAGTGCCCATCGTCTCCGGAACTGCTGGAGTAGCATCCGCGCGAACCAGCTCCTATGGTTCTCAGCAGAAAGGGTTCCACATCTGCACGCCACAGACCGGGTGCGCGACCAAACAGACCATGACCCTCAATCGGTGACGAGCCTATCGGAGGGTAGATTCGAACTTCGTGTGGTTTCCCGGCTCGAAAGAGCTCGGCGGCGAGCGTGTAGGTCGTCAGCAACGAATGATCGTTGGCGGCTTGTAGCAGCAGCAGCGGAGCCTTTACGTCGCGCATCGCCGTGATGAGCAACTCGCGCAAGCACGGCACATCCGACCACGATTGCGACGGTCCCGCGAAAGACACTCCGGCGCGAAATGCCGACGTCCGCGCCGCCGAGAGCATCACCATGACACCTCCGTACGAGTGGCCGCACATCGCGATGCGCTCGGAATCCACCGTGTCTCGAGCGACGACCCATTCAAGGGCAGCCAACGCATCGCTGCATTCATCCTGGAGAGCCGCGACAAGCTGGGGACCCATTTTCGGATCGCCCCAGGGGTGAGTGATCCGGTCCAGCCAGTAAAGGCCCGGATTGCCATGATGCCCGCGTCGCAGCGGCACGAAGACGGCGTAACCCAGCGCCCGCAGTGTGTCAATGCCGTCGCGGTCGTGCGGCCGCAGCCCCCCGCTGCCGTGATGAAACAACAGGGTCGGAAATGGACCTGTACCCGGCGGAGTAATGAAGAAGCCGGAGAGTTCCAGATCCCCACTGGGATAGGTGACCCTCCAGGGGGCATAGCTCGCCAGCGATTCCTCGCTCACTAAGGTCTACAGCGCGTCGTACACCGCCCGCACGTATGCTTCGGACCGCTCCGATCCGATAATGCCTGGCCCCATCCTGTTCATCATGTACGACACCGTCAGCCGCCGGTCGAGATCCATGATGATGACCGATCCGCCCCAGCCGCCCCAGAAGCACACCCGTCCCTGCGGGATATACGGCACGGTCTCCACCTTTGGCAGTCCATAGCCGATCCCGAATCGCAGCGGCACGCCCAGCACCACGTCGACTCCGTCAGACTGTTGCTCGAAGATCTGCGAGATCGCGTCAGTGGAGAGCAGTCGGGTGCCGTCCACCTGTCCGCCCAGGCTGATGGCCGACAGTATTCGCGCCACCGACCGCGCATTGCCGTGGCCATTGGCTGCGCCGATGTCCGCCGCCCGCCATGCCGCGGTGTTCGCATCGCTGGCGTTGGCCGGCGGGCCGGTGAACGTGCGCACAGTGGGGCTGTTGGGGTCCATCGCTGCCAGATCAAACGGCAACGGCGGCGGCGGTACCACCGGCGCAATGCGGCCCGAGTCCGCTTCACGCGCGCCAATCTGGAAATCCGCTCCGAGCGGGCCAGCGATCTCCTCGGCGACGAACTGCTTGAGACCTTTGCCGGTGACGCGTCGCACGAGTTCGCCCAGGAGGTGCCCAAAATTGAGCGCGTGATAACCCGATGCCGTGCCAGGCTCCCACCACGGCGCCTGCGCCGCCATTCGCGACGTCGACCGCTGCCAGTCATACAGGTCTTCGACCGTCGCCGGCTGGTCGAGCCCCGAGACGCCTGACGTATGCGACAGGAGATGGCGTACTTCGACTCGGTCTTTGCCGGCGGCGCCGAACTCCGGCCAGTAGCGCGCCACCGGCGCGTGCGCGTCAATCTGGCCCCGCGAGACCAGCATGAGCACCGCCAGGCTGGTCACCGTCTTGGTCGTCGACCAGACGTTGACAATCGTGTCTTCGCTCCATGGTTGCGTGCGGGCTTCGTCGCGCCAGCCGCCCCACATATCCACGACGTTCTTCCCGTCGAGGTTGACGGTGATCGAGGCGCCCAACTCCTCACCCGAGGCGAGGTTGGCTTCGAGCGCCTCCTGCAGTGAGTTGAACCGTGCGTCACACGAGCCGCTGACTCCCATTGTCACGCTCATCGTCTGGTACCCCCGAAGAAGCAACGATAGCAGACCACCGCGACCGCAACTCTGGAGCGCTCTGGCGCGTCTTAGTCGTATGGCCTTGCTGTTTCGGCTGGGTGAGCTCGGCTCGCTCTGGCGTCAGATACCGCTGACATGTCGCCTGATGTTCGACGGCCGCACGCCAATGCGGGCGAAATTGCTGTTCATTGGCGTGCTGCTGCTGATCGTCTCACCGATCAACTGGATCCCGAACGCGATTCCCGTCGTGGGCGAACTCGACGACCTGGCGCTGTTCGTGCTCGCCGTGCAATTGTTCCTCCACAACGTCCCGGAGTGGCTGCGCCAATCAGAAGCACGTCGATCGTGGTGATCAGGTCCGTCGAGAGAACCGCGGCGACTCAGCGGGTGCGCTGGCGCGGGTCCAGGGCGTCGCGCAAGCCGTCGCCGACCAGGTTGAAGGCGACGACGGTGATGAAAATGGCCATGCCCGGATAGACGGTCTCCCACCAGGCGCGCTGCATGTCCACGCGTCCATCGGCGAGCATGCCGCCCCACGACGGCGTCGGTGGCTGTACGCCGAGTCCGAGGAACGACAGGCTCGACTCGAGCAGAATGGCGAACGACAGCCACAGCGTCGCCTGCACGATGATCACCGCAACGGAGGCCGGCAGCAGGTGGCGCAGCGCAATGCGCGCCGTCGAGGCTCCCATCGAGCGTGCCGCCAGGACGAAATCGAGTGACCGGGTGCGCAGAAATTCGCCGCGAACCAGGCGCGCGGTGCTCATCCACGACGTCAGCCCGATGACGAGCATGGTCGTCGTCAGGCTGGGTGTGAACAGCGCCGCGGCCGCAATCAGTAAGAACAACTGCGGGATGGCCAGCACGATGTCGGTAAAGCGCATGATCACTTCGTCTACGCGGCCGCCGATGCCGCCGGCCAGGGCGCCCAGGCTCACGCCGATGCCCGTGATCAGCGCGACCGCTACCAGCCCAACCGACAGCGAGACCTGCGAGCCGACGAGCACGCGACTGAAGACGTCGCGCGTCTGTCGGTCCGTGCCGAACCAGTGCTGTGCGCTCGGCGGCTTGAGGGGCTGACCCGCGTTGAAGGCGCGATAGTCCTGCGGAGCGATACTCGGCGCGGTGATCGCGACGCCGTACAGCAGGACGACGATGATGGCGCCGATCACCGCCAGGCGATTGCGCGCGAAATCGCGCCAGAGACGGGAGGCCTCCGAGCGATGCTCGCGGCCGGCGGGCGGCAGGGTGAGAGGACGAGGCGCGGCGAGCTCGATCACGAGCGGAAGGACAGTCTCGGGTCGGCGAACGTGTAGGCGATATCGACGATCAGGTTCACCACCAGGATGAAGGCGCCTGTCAGCAGGGTCAGCGCCAGCACCACCGGATAATCCCGATGCAGGACCGAATCGAACGCCAGCGCTCCAAGGCCGGGCCAGGCGAAGATGTACTCCACGATGACCGCGCCACCCAGCAGCCTCGCCAACTGTGTCCCGGTCACGGTCACGATCGGAATCAGCGCGTTCTTCAGGGCGTGTCGGTAGGTCACCGTCGCGTCTGACAGACCTTTGGCGCGCGCGGCGGTGAGGTAGTCCTGTCGGATGACCTCGAGCATGCTGGAGCGCACGAAGCGGAGGAAAACGGCCACCGTGGGCAGCGCGAGAACGATGAGAGGCAGAACCAGGAATTTGATGCGGCCGGGGCCGGACTCGTCGACTCCCGGCGTGGAGACCGGCAGCCAGCCCAGGTTCACCGCGATAAACAGCTGCAGCATCAGCGCGATCCAGAAGCTCGGCAACGCGAGGCCGAGAAAAGCCCCGGTGGTGGCCGTCGTGTCCAGGATGGAGTACTGCTTCTTGGCCGAGATGACGCCGAGCGGGATCGCGATGGCAAGCGAGACGATCAGCGCCAGCGACTGGAGAACGAGCGTCGCCGGCAGTCGCTCGGCGATCAGCTCGATGACCGGTTTCTGATTGAAGGTGTAGGCGGTGCCGAAGTCCAGCCGCGCGACGTGAGAAATCCAGATCACGTATTGCACTGGCAACGGCTGGTCCAGACCCAGGTTCTTGCGGATCTGGGCCAGCACCTGCGGGTCGAGGTTCTGCTCGGAGACAAACGCCGCGGCGGGGTCGCCCGGCGCGAGGTGGATCAGGGTGAACACGATCAGGGTCAGGCCCACCAGAAGTGGCACCAGCAACAGGACGCGTCGCGCGATGTACGCGCGCGTCTCTGCCGTCAAGCGAGACTCCAGTCCTGCAGGTCGTTGAAAAACGACAGGATCGTGTTCTTGTAGCCGGTGAAGCGGCTGGCGGTGACGCTCACGAATGGCCGGTCCCAGGCGTAGAACGCCGGCACGTCCTGCTGGATGAGCTGCTGGACCTGCGCATAGATCTGCTTGCGCGCGTCGAGGTCCACCGTCTGTCGACCCTGGTCCAGAAGCGTGTCCATCTCCGGGTTCGAGTAGCCCATGACGTTGCGCGAAGAGGTGGAGTAGAGCGGCAGGTACAGCTCGTCCGGATCGACGAGCACCCCCGCGAAAGTGGGACAGATCAGATCGAAGGTCCCGTCGGTGCCGTCCTTGACAACCTGTGTCCACTCTTTGACGTCCGGTTGCACGTTTACCCCGATGTCCGAAAGGCCCTGCTGGGTGAAGGTGACCCAGTCCTCTCGGAAGTGGTTGCCGGCGTTGGTCGTGAGCCGCAGCGTCAGTCCAGTCGCGCCGGCGTCCTGCAGGAGCGCCTTCGCCTGCGCCGGATCGAACGGAATCGGTTGGAGGCTCTGGTTGTACGCCCAGCTGCCGGGCGGGATGGGACTCTTCGCCGGCTGGCCCAGGCCCAGCAAGAAGTCCGTCGAGAATCGCTGCGTGTCGAGCGCCATGGCGATCGCTCGCCGCACGCGCGGATCCTTCAGCGCGGCATTGCTCTTCTGTCCAAAACTCCAACCGTTGGTGTCCACGCCCTGCGGCTTGACGATCACGGTCATGTTGCCGGCTGCCTTGAGCTGGTCCGCCTGAGTGGGCAGCGCGTACTCCGAGCCGTCGATCTGGCCGGTCTGCAGCGCCAGGACAAGGGTCTGCGAATCTGGAATGACGCGGTGGATGAAGCCATCCAGATACGGCTTGTTCGGATCCCAGTAATTTGGATTGCGTTCGGCGACGTAGTCCTGGCCGTTGGTCCACGATTTGAAGATGAACGGACCCGCCCCGATCGGCGCCTGGAAGAACGGGTCGTTGCTGAGGTCCTTCCCGTCGAGCAGGTGCTTCGGCAGGGGGCGCAGCCAGCGGAGACTGGAGACGAACGCCGCGTTGGGCTGCGCGAGGGTGATCTTCAGCGTGCGGTCGTCCACCACCTGCGCGCCGCTGATGGTCGAAGCCTCGCCGTCGAAGTAGGCCTGCGCACCCTGAATCGGGAGGAAGCGTGGCGCATGCACGCTCGCGACGCTCTTGGTGAGAATGCCCTGCAGCGTGAACAAGACGTCACTCGCAGTCAGCGGCTGTCCGTCGCTGAATTTGACGCCATCGCGGAGCGTAAAGGTGTAGGTGGCGCCGTCAGACGAAACGCTCCAGTCGCTGGCGATGCCTGGTACAGGTTTCAGCGACTCCAGGTCGATCCTGACGAACTCGTCGAACAGCAGTTTGTCCCGCCACTGACCCTCAGTTTCGTTGGACAGCAGCGGGTTGATCGACTGCGCCTCGCCGAGCGTGCCGATGATGATGCGTCCGCCCCGCTGTGGCGCGCCGGCCTGTGTGCCGGCAGCCGCCGTGGGTTGGGCGGCGGGCGCCGCCGTCGCAGCCGGCTGCGCCACGGGCGCGGAAGTCGCGACGGGTTGGGCGGTTGCCTGCCTCACCTCTGCCGGCGTGGTGAGGCCGCAGGCCTCGAGGACAGGCAACACGGTTGCCGCCGCGCTGCCTAGCGCGATCATGCGCAGGAACTGACGTCGGCCGACGCCCTGCCGCGCAAAATATTGCTCATAACGATGAAACTGGCGGACGATCAGGTCCGCCCGCTCGCGCGAAATCGGTTCGTCCATCTGGGCAGGTCCTTACAGCCATTGTAAGGTGTGCGCCGTGACCAGTCCTACCCTGAAGGACGCGCTCCTCACGTCGCTCAAATGGCGATGTATCGGCCCTCACCGCGGCGGCCGCTCGGTCGCCGTCGCGGGCGATCCGTCCGCCCCGATGACCTTCTATTTTGGCGCGTGCGCCGGCGGAGTCTGGAAGACTACGGACGGCGGCACGTACTGGCGGAACGTCTCCGATGGTTATTTCGGCACGGCATCGGTTGGAGCGATTGCGGTGGCTGAGTCCGATCCCAACGTCCTGTACGCGGGCACCGGCGAAAGCTGCATTCGAAACAACGTCTCACACGGCGACGGAGTGTACCGCTCAACCGACGGCGGTAAGAGCTGGCAGAACGTCGGCCTGCGCGACACGCGCCATGTCGGCGCGATTCGCATCCATCCGCGCAATCCCGACGTCGTGTACGTGGCCGCGCTCGGCCATGCGTTCGGGCCGAACCCGGAGCGGGGTGTTTTTCGCTCCACCGACGGTGGCAAGCAGTGGGAGCGGGTGCTCTACAAGAGCGAACGGGCCGGCTCGCATGATATCTCCATGGATCCAAACAACCCCCGCGTCCTGTACGCGGCGATCTGGCAGGCGCAGCGCTATCCGCACACGCTTGTCGACGGTGGGCCGGACAGTGGCCTGTGGCGATCCAGCGACGGCGGCGACACATGGACCGACATCACGCGTCGACCGGGCTTGCCCGAAGGCATTCTCGGCAAGATCGGCGTGGCGGCGTCACCTGCGCGACCCGGCCGCGTCTGGGCACTCGTCGAGGCCGAGGACGGAGCCCTGTTCCGCTCGGACGACGACGGCCAGACCTGGGAGCGCGTGTCCGAACAGTCGTCGCTGCGAACGCGGCCCTGGTACTACATCCACGTCTTCGCGGATCCCCAGCACGCGGACACGTGCTGGGTCCTGAATTATCGCAACTGGAAATCCACCGACGGCGGCAGAACGTTTGCGGAGATGCCCATTCCGCATGGTGACAACCACGATCTGTGGATCGATCCCCGCGACACGCAAAGGATGATCCACGGCAATGACGGCGGCGCGTGCGTCACGTTCGACGGCGGCGCGAGCTGGTCGTCGATCTACAATCAGCCGACCGCGCAGCTGTATCACGTCATTACCGACGATCGATTCCCCTATCGCGTGTATGGCTCGCAGCAAGACAACACGTCGATCTCACTTCCCAGTCTGTCAACTGACGGTCCGATTACGCAAAAAGACTGGTTTGCGCCTGGTGGTGGAGAGAGCGGCTACATTGCCGTCAAGCACGACGATCCGGACATTGTCGTTGGCTCAGGACCCCAAAGCCGACGCGTGTTCAATCACTACATGACGGCCTACGACCGTCGCACCGGAGTCAAGCGGGATATCACCGTGTGGCCCGAGCTGTACGGTTGGGGCGAGGGCGCCGAAAGTCTGAAGTATCGGTTCCAGTGGACCTTCCCGATCCTCTTCTCGCGGCACGAGCCCGACGTTCTCTACGCGTGCAGCAATTATGTGCACCGCTCTAGGGACGTGGGCGGCAGCTGGGAGGTCATCAGCCCCGACCTGACGCGCAACGATCCCAGCAAGCTGGGTCCCGCCGGTGGTCCCGTCACGCGTGACAATACGGGGGCCGAGGTCTATTGCGTCATCTTCTGCCTGGTGGAATCACCCCACCAGGCGGGCGTGTTGTGGGCGGGCAGCGACGATGGTCTGCTCCACCTCTCGCGTGATGCGGGCGCCACGTGGCGTAACGTCACCCCATCGGCGGACCTCCTACCGGAGTGGGCGCTGATCAGCACCAT
Source organism: Chloroflexota bacterium (assembly GCA_019247515.1). Taxonomy (GTDB): domain Bacteria; phylum Chloroflexota; class UBA6077; order UBA6077; family CF-72; genus CF-72. The sequence goes on from JAFAOS010000349.1 coordinate 12,594, forward strand.
CGAGGTTTCGCCGCACGATCCGGCGACGGCCTACGTCGCCGCGACGCGCTACAAGCTCGACGACACTTCGCCGTATCTCCTCGAGACGAACGACTTCGGCCAGACCTGGAAACGCATCGACGGCGGGATTCCGGCTCACGAGTTCACGCGGGTGCTTCGAGAAGACCCCAGCCGGCGCGGCCTGTTGTACGCCGGCACGGAGACTGGCCTGTATGTGTCGCTCGACGATGGTCAGCGATGGGAGCCGCTCACGGGCAATTTCCCGGTGGTGCCGGTGTACGACCTGGTGATCAAGGGCGTCGAGATGGTGGTGGCCAGCCACGGCCGATCGTTCTGGGTTCTCGACGATCTGACACCGCTGCATCAGTTGACCGACGACGTTCTCGACAACGCCTTTCATCTGTTCAAGCCGCGGACGACCGTACGTCTCCACACCCCCGGGCAACGCTTCGCCGAGCACGATAGCGCGGACAAGGTCAATTACGATCGTGTGGACGCGCTGCTTGTTTCTTATCAATCCGTCGATGGCGAGCGCGAGTATCTTGACGCGGGCAGCAGCCCCACCCCGGGGGTGCACGTCACTTACTACTTGCGCGAGCCGCCCGCCGGACCCCTCACGCTCGAGATTCTTTCCGAAGATGCGCAGACGCCGATCCGTTCGTTCTCCAGTGTGGAAGCGCCCGGTCAGCCGCGCCTGCCGGCGGCCGACGGCGTCAATCGCTTCGTGTGGAACATGCGCGTGGCGGGCGCTCCACGACTGGCCGACGACAGCCTGGACCCGTGGCAGCGAGACGATGGCCCAATCGTGCTGAGCGGCTCTTACCAGGTCCGCCTGACGGTCGATGGGCAATCGGTGGCGCGGCCGTTCGAGATCGTTCCGAACCCGCTGACGCATACGTCGCCCGAAGGCTTACGGGAGCAGTTCGATTTGCTGAGCACGATTCTGGACCGGATCGCCGTGGCCAACCGGCTCGTCAATCGGGTGTCGCGACTCCAGGCGCAGGTCGCGGCGTGGGACGAGTGGACTGCCGAGATGGAAGCCGCCGCGGTGCGAGACGGTCTCGCGGCGCTGAAGTCCGAGCTCACGGATATCAAACAGCGGCTCGTGGACGTGCACTATCCGGAGGCCCAGCTGTACGCCACCAGTCTCCAGGAAAAGCTGAACGCGCTGTACGAGTTCGTCGACAGCGCCGACTACGCTCCGCCGCGCCAGGGCTATGAGGTTCTGACGGATGTCTCGGCGCGCCTGGATGCGGTCGTCGGCGACTTCGAACGTCTGCTGCTGCCCAGGGTCGCGGACTTGAACGCCGCAATTCGCGGCGCCGACATCCCGGGCATCGTGGACGCGCCCTGAACACCATGAACATGACTGTCCTCGATCGCGCGCGCTGGGCGCGCCTGTCTGTGGAACGGCGCGCGTTCGCCATCGAGGACGTGCTGCAGCTCGCATTCGTGGCGTGCTGCGGCGTGGCAGTGGGCGCCTTTGTGGTGGCCGCCGTGTTTCGGCTCGGCTATCCGTTTCCGTTTGAGGCGACCGAGCCCGCGTCGCTGGAGCAGGTCGCGCGCGTGCTGCGCGGTCAAGCCCTGTACGTCGCGCCGACGCTGCAGCACGTGCCGATGATCTACGGGCCCGTGTACTTCTACGCCTCGGCGGCGCTCGCAAGCGTCATGGGCGTTACGCTGGCGCCGTTACGCCTGGTGTCGCTGCTGGCCTCGTGCGGGACATTGATACTCGTGGGCTGGCTGGTCAAGCGCGAGACGGGTCGCTGGATTGGTGGCGTGGCGGCAGTTGGCTTGCTGGCGATCGCCTACCCACTCACCCAGACTGCCTACGACACGGCGCGAGTAGATGCGCTGTTCGTCTTCTGCCTGGTGGCCGCGATCGTTCTGGCGCGCACGCGCACCGACGTTGCCGGGCTGCTGGCCAGCGGAGCGCTCGTCGGACTGGCCGGGCTGACCAAGGTCCCCATTGGCGCGGCGCCGGTGGCCGGCGCCCTCGGCCTGTACCTGCTGGTCAGCGCCAGAGCGCGGGTGCTCCTGTATGCCGTCGCATGCCTGGGGGTACTGGCTCTCGGGCTTGTTGCGCTGCGCCTGCAGAGTGGACCCTGGCCGACCTGGTACATGCTCGATTTGCCGAGCAAACACGTCATAAACAACCACGCCGACCTGCTGGGTCGCTTCTGGTTTCTGGACACCCTGCCGCGCTTCGCGCTGCCGCTGCTGATCGGGCCGGTCTTCCTGTTGCTGCGCGCGGTGGACGGCGATCGACGCCCGCTGCTGTTTTACGGGCTGGTCTCGCTGAGCCTGGTCGCGGTGGCGTGGGCGGCGCGCTCGAACAGCGGCGGCGGACAGAACGTACTCGTGCCCAGCTACGTGCTGGTCGCCCTGTTCTTTGGGCTCGGACTTGACAGGTTGCTGCGCCTGCTTGGCTCGAGCTCCACCCGGGTGCGCGCGCTGCGGGCCTACGTGCTGGGACTGTGCGTCCTCGAGCTGGCGCTGAATGCCTACAACCCACGGCTGCTGGTGCCCTATCGCTCGGAACAGTGGGCGGCCGAGCGGCTGGCCTCGACGCTGGTCGGCCTGGACGGGCCGCTGTTTGCGCTCAACCTGGACGGTTATGTGCTCGGCTCTGACAAAGGCGAGCAGCCGCTCACGGGCGCAGTGCTCGAGCTGACGGGCAGCTTCGGCGGGCCGGGCACGGACGTCGGCAACCAGTGGAAGGCCGACTTCGCCAGCGCCCTGCGCCAGCGGCGCTTCAGCCACGTGGTGCTCATCGAAGATTGCTGCGAGATTCACAACGCCCTGGCCGAAAACGGCTACGTTGCCGCCGGGCCGCTGTTTCCGCCAGGAGACGATTACTGGCTGTGGACGTCGGGGCTCACGCCCGCGGACATCCAGGTGTACGTACCCAGCAGCAACTGACGATTGCCGGCGTGACGCCTAAAACGATTCGCTAAATCGATTCAGACGGCACCTCAATGTGGCTGAGTGCGCCGTTCTGCACCGCAGCCGCCCCATGCACCTACTTCCGCATGCGCCGGCGCGACTCCCGTATGCTGCTTCGGCGTTGAGCGGCTACATCATCCGCCGACTGTGGCAGTCCGTCCTGGTCCTGCTCGCGGTCAGCCTCCTGAGCTTCGTGCTCATTTTTCTCTCGGGCGACCCGGTCGCCGCCCTGGTGCCCCTCAATGCTCGCCCTGAAGACATGGACACCGTGCGCCGCGCCTACAACCTCGACCAGCCGATCGCGGTGCAGTACCTCCTGTTTCTGGAGCAAGCGGCCCACGGCGACCTCGGCGATTCCTTCCGCTACCACGCACCCGCGCTACCGCTCGTCCTGGGCAGGCTGCCCGCCACCGTCCTGCTGGCGGTCTGCAGTTTCGTCCTGACCGCGCTGGTCAGCATTCCGATCGGCGTGTTCGCCGCCACGCACGAGAGCGGAGCTGTCGATGCAATGACCACGACCGGGTCCTTACTGGCTATTTCCATGCCGTCTTTCTGGCTCGGCGTCATCCTGATCCTCGTGTTCGCGGGTACCTTGCGCGTCCTGCCCGCGTCCGGCACTGGCACGTGGCAGCACCTGATTCTGCCGACGTTGACGATCAGCGCCTTCGCGATCGGCCTGCTGGTGCGACTCGTGCGTCGCTCGGTCTCGGAAACCCTGCGCCAGCCGTTTGTAACCACCGCGCGGGGCAAGGGTCTCGCGGAGCCCACGATCGCCTGGCGCCATGTCTTGCGCAACAGCGCGATTCCAATCGTCACCGTCATGGGGCTGCAGCTCGGGGCGTTGGTCGGCGGCTCGGTCGTGGTCGAAACCGTCTTCGCGTGGCCGGGAGTCGGGTGGCTGATGATTCAGTCGATCGAAGCCCGCGACCTGCCAGTCATCCGCGCGGCGGTGTTGGTCCTGGCCAGCTTTATCGTGCTCATCAACCTGGCTGTCGATCTGACGTACACGTTGCTCGACCCGCGGATCAGGTTCGAAGGCTCACGGTGAGCAGTGCGCCCGCCCGGCGCTGGGCGGCGCCGTGAGGTGGTCGCGGCGCACGCTACTGGGAGCAGCGCTGGTCGCCATCGTCGTGGCTACCGCGCTCCTGTCGCTGATGTGGACGCCGCATCCGCCAAACCAGCAGGACCTGAACAACAGTTTGCTGCCGCCAGTCGGCGCGCTGGACGCCAACCCGGCCTTTCCGCTGGGCACCGATCTGAATGGCCGCGATTTGCTGAGCCGGATCATGGTCGGCGCGCGGGCGAGCCTGCTGGTCGGGCTCCTGTCGGTCCTGGTGGGCGGCGTTATCGGCGTAAGTCTCGGACTCTTCTCCGGGTACTTCGGTGGCTGGCCAGACAGTCTGATCATGCGGCTGGTGGACATCCAGTTGTCGCTGCCTGGTGTTTTGCTCGCCATTGCGCTGCTGGCAGGGCTTGGCAAAAGCCTGCTGAATGTGGTGCTCGTCCTCGGGTTCGTGAGCTGGGTCCAGTACGCGCGGCTGGTGCGCGGCTCCACACTTGCTTCGCGCGATAGAGAGTACGTGCTCTCGGCCCACGCGCTGGGCGCATCGAACGTGCGCATCATGGCGAAGCACATCTTGCCGAATATCACCGGACCGCTACTCGTCGTCGCCACGATCAACATTTCCACCAACATCCTGGCCGAAGCCGCGCTCAGCTATCTGGGTGTCGGCGTGCCGCTCTCTACGGTGACCTGGGGCGGCATGCTGAATGAGGGCAAGCAGGTGTTCGACGTGGCGTGGTGGAATGCGGTGTGGCCGGGTCTGGCAATCCTGGTGACGGTCTTCGGCACGAACCTGCTGGGCGATGGACTGAACGCCGAATGACGCGGCTGGAGTTGAGCGTCGCGTTTCAGACGAACAAGACACCTTCCGAATACGTGGCGCTCGGCCAACTGGTGAACGGCTTCGATTTCGACGTGGTCAGCGTGTACAACGACCTGTTCTTCCAACCGGCGCTGGGCCCGCTGCTCCTGCTCGCGCAGCATGTGAGCCGTGCGCGTCTTGGACCCGCGGCGCTGAATCCCTTCCTGCTCCACCCGGTGGAGATTGCTGGTCAGATCGCGTTTCTCGACGCGGTAACCGCCGGCAGGGCCTATCTGGGTCTCGCACGCGGCAGCTGGCTGGAAGCCGTCGGCGTCACCATGCAGCAGCCGATCACGCGCTTGCGGGAGTGCATCGAGCTGGTACGTTATCTGCTGCGCGGCCGCGACGACGGCTACGCTGGCCGCCTGTACACGGTGGGAGCTGGAGCTCGCATACAGTACACCCCGGTGCGTGCCGATGTGCCCGTCACGCTCGGAACCTGGAGCGAGCGCACGGCGCGCGCGGTGGGTCCGCTCGCCGAGGAGGTCAAGGTTGGCGGATCGACCAACCCGCGCATGGTCGGACGCATGCGCGGGTGGCTGCCAGCGCGGGTTGGCATCTGCACCGGAGCGGTGACCGTGGTCGATCGCGACCGCGCCGTGGCGCGCGCCTTCGCTCGCCGCGAGGTAGCCATGTATCTGGCTGTCGTCGCGGGGCTCGACGTGACGCTCGACGATCCGGAATGGGTCGCCCGCATTCGCTCGCACGGCCGCGACTACGCGGCCGTCAGCCGCGACATTTCGGATGCGCAACTCGATCGATTTGCCTTCGCGGGCACACCTGACGATATCGTGTGCCAGGTGCGTGAGTTGTCCGCGGCGGGCGCGAGCCGCGTCGAGTTCGGCACACCCCACGGTGTTGACGCCGAGGAGGGCATTCGGCTCCTGGGCGGGACCGTTGTGCCTGCGGTACGCGAGCGTGACTGACACCTTTCAGCTGTTCGACCTGCGCATCGTGGTCGAGGCCATTCGCGGCACGTGCACGTGCGGTCACCAGGTCGGCGATAGTTTCGAGCTGCAAGGCGGCCAGTTGAGCTTGCCCGGACCGAACCGGTCGTTCTGCATGTACGCGTTGCAGTCGGCGCTGCCGCTGCTGCCCGCCAAACAGCGGCCGCTGCAGCCCGCCGACTGGATGCAAACCGACACGCGTGTGGTCTGCCCCGATCCGCTGTGCGGAGTCGTCATGCGCATCGACCGCACGACGCCGCGCGAGCTACACCACGGCGACGTGAGTGCGGTACCGTTGCCTAACCCCGCAGGAGGTGGTGAACAAGATGTTGACGCGTCGCGAGCTTATTAGAGGAGGGTCGCTGCTCGGCCTCGGAGTAGCCGCGGGTGTGCTGGCCGCGTGCGCGCCCGGTTCGCCCGCGCAACAAGCGCCCACGGCGGCGGCTCCGACCGCTGCCCCGCCAGCCACCGTCGCTCCTGCTACTGTCGCGCCCACGACAGCGCCGCCAAGCACCGCAAACACGTCCACTGCTGCCACGCCAGCCCCGGCAGCGCAGCCCACCAGCGTCGGCGCCAGCGGTTCGGCGTCCGGCACGCTGACCGTCGCCCAGGGCGTCGACGCGGAGAGCATGGACCCGTACGTGACCACCAGCGGGGCGTCCAAAGGCATGCTGTGGACGGTGTACGACCGCCTCGTCCAGCGCGACCTCGATCTGACCATCCAGCCCGGCCTGGCGACCACCTGGAGTGCGTTGGACGACAGCACCTGGGAGCTGAAGCTTCGACAGGGCGTCAACTTTCACAACGGCGAGCCGTTCAACGCGGACGCCGTCAAGTTCAGCTTCGCGCGGTTCGTCGATCCGTCCATCAAGAACGGCTACTCGACACTGCTAAAGCCCGTCAGCGGCGTCGACGCGATCGACCCCTACACGGTCCACGTCAAAACGACCGAGCCATTCGCGGAGCTCATTGAAACGCTGGCCAGCTATGTCGAGATGATGCCGCCCAAAGCCGCGGCGGACCCCAACATGGTGACGCAGCAACCAATCGGTACCGGCCCGTACAAGTTCGTATCCTGGGCCCCCAACGACCGATTTGTCGTCCAGTCCGCCGGACCCCACTGGAGCGGCCAACCCCATTTGCAACAGGTGGTGTTTCGACCTATCCCGGATGCCACCGCGCGGATCAACGAGTTGAAGAGTGGCGGCGTCGACATTATCACCAACGTGCCCCCGCTGCAGATCGGCGACTTGCAGAACACGTCGGGTGTCAATCTGGCGCGCGCCACGAACTCCGGATCCATCATCCTGATCCCCAACTTCGTCAATACCGACGTGTTCAACAAGAAGGAAGTCCGGCAGGCGCTCCAATACGCGATCGACAAGGATCAGCTGATCAAGGTCGTCCTGCGCGGTGAAGCAGTGCCAATGGTCAGTCCCTTTCCCAAAGGGGTCGCAGGCGGCTATGTGGAGGGGCTGCCTCCGTACAATTACGATCCGGACAAGGCCAGGGCGCTCCTGGCCCAGGCCGGCTACCCGGACGGCTTCAGCATCAGTTTCAACGCACCCGACGGACGCTATCTGCAGGACAAGCAAGTGGCCGAGGCGATTGCCGGCCAACTGGAAAAGGTCGGCATCAAAGCCGATCTGGAGACCGTGGAGTGGAGCACTTACGTGCAGGGCATCGTCGGCCGAAAATACCAGCTGTTCCTGCTCAGCCAGGGCGGTCTGCAAGTCGGCCCCGCGGTTCAAACGAACTGGAGCAGCCGAATCAAGGGCATCGCCTGGCAGGGATACACCAATCCGACCGTTGACGACCTGATCGACACGGCTTCGAAGCAGGTGGACGTGCAGCAGCGCACCGCGACCTATGAACAACTGATGCGGCTGGTCTGGGATGATTCGCCGTGGATCTTCCTCTACCACCAGCAAGACATCTATGGCATTGGCAGTCGAGTGCAGAGCTTCCGTCCGACATCGGAGGCGGTGGTCTTGCTGGGCGACACGCGGGTGAGCAGTTGACCGTCGCCTTCACCAACTGTTCGGTTATTCCGTGCGACGGTTCGCCTCGCATCGAGGATGCGGTGGTCATCGTCGAGGCCAATCGCATTCAGGCGGTCGACCGGCGAACCGCGCTCGAGCCACATCTGCGCGAACGTGGCGCTTCCATCTCCATGCGCGACCTTGGTGGCCGTTGGCTGATGCCCGGACTGATGGACATGCACGTCCACCTGAGTCTCGCGCTGCCCGGACCTGCGCAGCTCGCGGCCCGACTGGAAACCGACATGGCGGTCACCCTCCGCGCATACAGGAATGCGCTGGATGGCCTCCAGGCGGGTGTCACGTTCATGCGCACGCTCGGCGACGCGCGCTTCGTCGACCTGGAGCTCAAACGTGCCATCAACGCGGGTCAGGTCACCGGGCCGCGGCTGTTCTGCGCCGGGCAGGCGGTGATTATCACGGGTGGTCACGGCTTCGGCTCGGGCGCGAGCCTGGAGGCCGACGGTGCGGACGGGTTCCGCCAGGCGGTCCGCCGCCAGTTGCGCGCGGGCGCGGACGTGATCAAGATCGCCATCACGGGCGGTATTGCCGGCGAATACGAGCAGATCCGAGATTCCCAGGCGACTTACGCTGAGATGGAGGCTGCGTGTCAAGCGGCCCACAACGCCGGCCGACGCATCACCGCGCACGCCGGCTCCGCGGTGGCAATCTCCAGCGGCGTTCGCGCCGGGCTGGATTGCGTCGAACACGGATACTTCCTCGACCAGCCCACCGTGGACCTGATGTCGGACAGAAGCGTCTACCTGGTGCCCACGCTGTCCGTGAGTCGGGCCGAGGACTACATGCGGCGCATCGGCTGCCCGCAATGGATGATCGACAAATCACTCCGCGCGGGCGACGAGCACATGCGCAGCTTTCAGCTCGCGCTGGCGTCGGGCGTGCCGATGGCGATGGGCACGGACATGCTGCCTGCCGACCCGTACGACGGCACGCTGGCCGTCTATCGTGAAGTGGAGTGGATGGTCGAGGGCGGCATGCCAGAGATGGCAGCCCTGCGCGCGGCCACGTTCTCGGCCGCCGAATTGTGTGGCGTTCAAGCAGACCTTGGGTCCATCAGCACGGGGAAACTGGCGGACCTGGTCGCCATGCCAGCGAATCCACTCGAGGACATCCGTGCGCTGCGCGGCATCGACTTCGTCGTCAAGGACGGCGCGGTGGTGCGTGACGGTTGTAACTGACCAGATTCTGGCCGACTACTGGCGGATGCATCCCGTGGAGGGCACGCACGCCGGTGTCCACGACTTCGATAGTGTTGCGCCGGACCTGAGCCCGGACGGACTCGACGAACGGCGCGCGTGGCGCGAAGGCGCCCGTTCGATGCTCGAGTCCACGGTTGAGGCAGACCTGGACCATCGCGTACTCCTCGCCGAAATGGTGCGCCTGACGATTGTCGACGACGAGTGGCAATGGCCGCGGCGGGCGCCACAGCTCTACCTCGAACAGGCGCTCAACGGACTTCAGTACCTGCTGGCGCGACCCCCAGCCGCTTCCGCCTCGGAGGCCATTCTCGCGAGGGTGGACGCCATTCCACGTCTGCTGCTCGAGGCTCGAAGGAATCTGCGGGGTGACCTGGTGCCGCCGGAGTTTGTCGAGATTGCCCTTGTCGGCAGTGCTGGCGCGCAGCGGTTTCTGGCCGAGCTTCCCGTGGCGACGGAGAGCGCTCGGCAGGCGGTGGCGGACTTCGAGCAATTTCTTCAGGTGGACCTTGAAGCGCGCGGCAGCTTCGCCTTGGGACGTGATGCTTTCGAACGGCTACTGCATGAGGTCCATGCCGTTCCGCTGTCGGCCGACGAGGTCTTCGATCACGGGCGCGAGCTGGCGCAACAGCTGTTAGCCCAGCTCGGACCCAGTTGGCGGAGCGAGGTGGAGTCGCTCAAGCGAGACCATCCCACTCGCGAGGCGCTGCTGGAAACGTACGCGACCGAAGCCCTGCGCGCCCGCGAGTTTGTCGAGCGCCGCGGGCTGGTCGAGATTCCACCGGGTGAGTCGTTCGAAGTGCGCCCGACCGCGCCGTTCTTGCGCGCGACCATGCCGCTGGGCCATTTCGATCGCACACCACCCTTTTCGCCGTCCGACAACCTCGGCGTGCTGTACATCACGCCGGTCGACCCTCAGCTGTCGGACGCGCGCCAGGCGGAGCTGCTGGAGGCTCACTGCTTCACCGCGGTTCGGGCCATCTGTTTGCACGAAACCTTTCCAGGGCACCACGTGCAGTTGTGGCACGCCAAGCTGCGCGGCACACCGGTTCGGCGACAGTTCCCGAGCCCCTTGTTCACCGAGGGTTGGGCGCTGTATTGCGAAGAGCTCATGGAAGAAGCGGGGTATTACGACTCGCCGGCGCTTCGAGTGTGGCGACTCAAAAACGCTCTGTGGCGGGCAGTCCGGCTGATGGTGGATGTCGGGCTCCACTGCCGTGGGCTTCGTCTGGAGGACGCTGCGCAGCCACTGATCGAGCTGGGTGGTCTGGAGCCAAACACCGCCCGAGGCGAGGCACTCCGTTATACGAGTTCACCGACACAACCAGGCAGCTACATGCTGGGTCGAGACCGCATTGTAGAGCTGCGGCGGCTGGCGGAGCGACGACCAGGCTTCGTTCTGGCAGAGTTCCATCGTAAGCTCCTGGGTTTCAGCAGCATCTCACCGGCGCTCATCCCCGAATCAGAGTTCTAGCCAAGGCTCAGGCGCGAATCCGGGCACGCTCGGCGTTCCTTATGTCGTGCGCCTGGACGGGAGGCAATCGCCGACGAGCCTGAACTGCGCGGTCGGGGCTCGCGTTGATACACGGCGACACGCGTGCGGCCTGTCACTGGCGCCGGAGCTGACGATGTCGCTCCCCGAATATGGAATGAATGAGAGGGAAAAAACAGTGGACTACCTTGTTGCTGCCAAGCGCATGGCGGCCGGTCTCGCACTGGTGGGTGCCGTTGTCGGCGTGCCGACCGCCCACGCGCAGCCGAGTCCGTTTTGCCAGTCGGGCAGCGGTCCCGCGTTCGTGTTCGGTTTTGCCGATCTCAAAGCCTCGGTAGGTGATCCCATGGGAGATCCGATCGAATGCGAGCATGCGAACCCGGCAAATGGCGACACATTGCAGAAGACGTCGACGGGGCTGAGCTTTTATCGCAAAGCGACGAATACTCCCACGTTTACCGACGGTTTCAATCACTGGGCGTTGACCAGTGAAGGCCTGGTCACGTGGACCGGCGCGAGCATCGACCCGCCCGGGACCGCCGTAGCGCCCTCGTCGAATTGCCCGACGCCACCGATTCGCGGATTCGGAAACGTCTGGAGCAATAACGACGAAGTGCGAAGCCTGATGAACTGTCCAGCCGGTCAGGAGCAGGCGGCAGACGTGACCGCCCAGCAGTTCGAGAACGGGTGGATGCTTCGCATTCCACCTGCCGCCGCGAACCAGCCGGCGCGGATTTACGCGCTGTTCAACGACGGACAGGATTATGCGTCCTTCCCGGACACCTGGTCGCAAGCGGCCGATCCGGTATCAACCGGTCTGAACGCACCGGCCGGTCTGCTGGAGCCAGAACGGGGCTTCGGAAAGGTCTGGCGAGAGGGCACCGGGGCACACGTGCGGGACCGACTCGGCTGGGCCACGTCGCCCGAGCAGACCGGGTCTGGTGCGCGGCAGAGCTTCCGGGGTGGGCAGATGGTCTTTGCGCCTGGCCCGCGGCTCATATTCGTACTGACCAACGCCGCGGGCTCCGCCGAGCTGTGGCGCGTGTTCCCCGACACGTACTCGGGGTAGCGACGGCTGGGGTCGGCGGCGACGAGGCCGTCACCGTTGCCGTGGGTGTGGCCGGCTGCGGGTATGCTTGCGATGTATGCCCGACGCCGAGCCACGCATCCCGACCCCAGGCCTGGAATACGTGATGCGCGTCGTCGTGGAGCTCGAGCCCATCCACTCCGCGGGCCTGGGCCCATGGGGCGAGCGACGGCTGGTGCCGATTGTTGGTGGGCACTTCGAGGGTCCGCGCCTGCGCGGCAGGGTGCTGGCCGGCGGAGCGGACTGGCAGGTCGTTCACCCGGACAGCATGATCACCGTCGACACGCACTACGGCTTGCAAACCGACGATGGCGCGCTCATCTACATCTCGACGCGCGGCGTGCGCGTGGCATCGCCGGAAACCGCGGTGCGACTGCAGCGCGGCGACCCGGTGGACTCGAGCGAATACTACTTCCGCATCGTGGCGACGCTCGAAACTGGGGCACCGGACTATCTCTGGTTGAACCAGCGCATTTTCGTCGCTGCCGTCGTGCGCCAGACGCGTGCTGTGGCGTACGACCTGTACGCGGTCACCTGAGCTCAGGTCTTCGTCTAGGAATAGCGCGGTTCGAACGAAAAGTGGAGATGCGTGATGTAGCTATCGGCGGACGTCGTGAAATCTACGTCCGCCGCCAGCAGCAGTCGAAACTCCAGCGCTTGGCCCTCGGGCACCGGGTCAGGCCAATCGACCAGCACGATGCCACCTGATCGGAGGCGACTGATGTCCATGGCGTGACGACCGAGGCCGTCCGCGTCGTCGACGTGCAAACCGGGCGGGCGTACGCCCACGACACGACCCGCGGTAGACTGCAGGTTGTCGCCCAGCAGGCGCAAGACGAAGCCGTGCGCGGCGTTGGTCGCGACATGAATGGTCACCAGTCCGGAGGTCATGTCGTGTCTGGGCAGGCCTGGATCGGCGGCGAAGGTGAGCGTCTCCGGCTGGACGTCGATGGTCCCAAAGGGTGCAACTGGCAAGGGCCCGATGGGTGTTGGAGACGAGGTGGCAGTCGGAGAGGGCGTTGGCGTCGAGGTCAGCTCGGGGGTCGAGGTCGGCTCCAGGGTCGAAGTGGGCGAAGGGGTCGAGGTCGGTTCCAGGGTCCAGGTGGGCGAAGGGGTCGAGGTCGGTTCCAGGGTCGAGGTGGGCGGAGGGCTCGCACTGGGCGTACGTGGCGTTGCGCTTGGCGGGACCGCGGCCGTGCCCGTAGCCTGCGCCGCGGCCGTCACAACTGCCGTCGGGGTGGCGGACGCCCTCGACAGCGTTGGACTTGCGAGTGTGACGATGGTCGCGGTCGGGCTCGGCGCCATGGTCGGCGACGGGACCACCAGCGCCGTGTGCGTCGCGGTGGCCGTTGGCGCTGGCAGACTGGTCGGCGGGCCCGGTGTCGCCGAGGCGGCACCAGGTGGCGACGGCGCCGTGGTCACCTCCGTGCCTGGCGCCGCCCGCGCGCTGAGCGGTGCGCTGACCATCAGCAGCGTCGCCAGCAGCAGGCCGATCAGCCAGAACCAGGCCGCCCTCAATAACTGGGTGTCACCGTGAACGTGATGGTGTCCTGGTAGATGTCGGCGGCGGTGGTGTAATCCGCGCCGGCGCGTACATTGACCAACCACGCGTGTGCCGCGCTCGCGCACAAACCCGTGCCGCATCCCGACAAATTCGAAGCCAACGGGTTGCCGGTCGATCCGCTCGCCGAGCCGCAGTTCTCGCCGGCGACGGTGAAGCCCGCGTAGTTCGTGCCGCTGAGCAGCCCGCCACCGGCGGGGCTGCCGCTGGCGCCATTATTGGTCACGGCCAGGCTGTAGCCAAACTGGCCTGCGCCGCCGCTGGCCCATGCCGCCGCGGAAGCCATGCCACTGGTAAACGCCGACAGCGTCGCGGACGGATTGGTGGTTCCGGTCGGCTGCTTGTCCACCTTGCACTGCAGCGTGTAGCCATTCTTCGCATTGCTGCTTACACCGATATTGATCGGCTGTGACCCGATCGTGTTGACGCTCGGATCCAGGACTAACGTGAAAGCATTCGTGTCGATCGAGAAGACGGTCGAGCGTGCGACGGCGATCGTGGTCGCGACGCTTCCAGAGCTGAAAGTATTGCTGTTGCTGGTCCCGCTATCGATGGTGGCGGGCACGCTGGTGCGCGTCGTGATGGTGCTGGTGTATGTTCCCGCGGTAGCGGTATTCGTGAGCCCGCTGAACTCGAGGTAGATTGGGATGCCAGCCGCCACGGCTACGGGTGACGTTACCGTGTAGGTAATCGTCGTCCCAGCCAGCGCCACGGTGCCCGCCCCGATACCGAAGTTGCGGGCGATCGCGGGCGTCCCCGCGGTTCCCGTC
>JAFAOS010000350.1 GCA_019247515.1 Chloroflexota bacterium
TCGCACCGGTGTCGCGATCGGGGTGCTGCTCGCGGCAGTCGGAACAAGGCCCGACCTCATTGCGGAGGACTACGCTTTGAGCGAAAAATGTCTCGGTCCCGACAACGTCCGAACCGCACGCGAATGGGTCCTCCGGCGCGGCTACGATTGGGCAGTCTGGGAACACGTGACGTATACACCGCCCGAGCGCATGCTGTACACGTTGGCCTACCTCGAAGAACGCTACGGCGGAGTCGAGCAGTACCTCGTGCAACACGGACTGGATCGGAGCAAGCTCGCTGACATTCGAGAGCTACTGACAGAAGAAGTCTTGTGAAGTGATTAGAATGCGTTCACGGGCTGTCTCTGGCGGCGTTGACGTCACGTCGCGCGGGCGCACAAAGCGGTAACCGCGGCCGCGCTCCGTCTGAATGTATTCCGGCCCAGTGTTGCGCCATCGCCAGGTCACCGGCTTCAAAATCCGGCAGCGCTTGAATGGGTGGCGGTAGCTCGGCCCGACGCAGGACCGCGCGCATGCGCGCCATGAGGGCCAGATGACTGAACGGTTTGGTGACGTAGTCGTCGGCGCCCAACTCCAGTCCACGCACCTGATCGACGTCCTCCGCGCGACCCGTGAGCATGATCACCGGCACGTCAGAAACACGCCTGATGGCTCGCAAGACCTCGTAGCCATTCATCCGCGGCATCGTGACGTCGATCAGCACGATATCCGGCGCTTCGCTGAAAAAGCGGTCGATGCCCACCTCGCCGTTCTCGGCGCAGATCACGTGCGCGTCCTGCCACTGCAGCTGAATACCCACCTCGAGGGCATCCCGCACGTGGGGATCGTCGTCGATCACAAGCACCTTCATGGGACCACCGTCACTGTCAACCCGGTCGCGCACGAACGCCACGCCCCCAGGGGTAGTCTGTCCAACCCTTTCAGGTGGGTCGTAACCCCGCGCGCAGCCGAGCATGCGGACGCCCACGATGCGACAATTGCCGCCGCCGCGTGGCCGACAGGCATGGACCGACATCGTATATGATGCCGCGGCGGGCCGGGACAGCCCGCGACGGCTCTGCCGTTGTCCAGTCTGAAGGAGGACTCATTGGCTTCTCAGCACGCCGCGCCACTACCCGTCAGTCGCCGTCGGCTCCTGGCGCTCATGCTGTCGGCGACGGGCGCATCGTTGCTCGCCGCCTGCTCACCTGCACCTGCAACTAACCCCCAATCCGCCGGGCAGACCACCACCGCGCCGGCTGTCGTCGGTACGGCCCCTGCCGGTGGCGGGGCGAACCCGCCGGCGCCGGCCGCCGCCAGTACGCAAAGTGGCGAAACGCCCAAGCGCGGCGGCTCGCTGCGTTGGGGTCAGGTCGGGGATATCGTCACCACCGACGCGGTCCTTTCGTCGCCCGCTTCCAACGAAACGACCGGTGAGGTCTGCGACGAGCTCATCGCCTATTCCGACGATCTCAAGCCGCAGCCGCGCCTGGCGGAAAGCTGGGACGTCAGCACCGATCAGACAAAAGTGAAACTCAATCTGCGCAAGGGTGTGACGTTCCACTCTGGACGGGAATTCACCAGCGACGACGTCGAATACAACATCCTCCGCGTGCGAGATCCCAAGAATCCATTTGCCTCGGTGGTCGCGCCGGGCAGCGCCTGGTGGACCAGCATCGAAAAGCCAGACAAGAACACGATCATCCTGACGTCTGACAAACCGCGTCCCGGTATGTGGGACTGGATGACTTTCCTGCGCCTCCAGGACAAGGACGTCGTCGAAGGTCCAAGCGCCAGCAGCATGGTCGGCGGCACCGGACCATTCAAATGGGTCGAGTGGTCGCCGGGCGACCACATTCAAGAGGTGCGCAACGAGAATTACTGGGACTCGCCCAAACCCTACGTCGATGACTACCGCATCAATATTTACCGCGATCAGCAGAGCATGATCGCGGCCCTCGAGGGCGGCGCCCTCGACGTCGCGGCGCTGGCGCCGATTCCGGACGCGGTGCGCTTGAAGAGCAATCCCAAATACCAGGTCTACGACAATCACGAGGTCGGACAGTTCTTCTATCTGACGCTGAACACCAACCTGCCGCCGACCGACAACAAGGTGCTGCGTCAGGCAATCGGCTACGCGATCGACCGCAAGCGCTTCGCCGACACGATCATGCAGGGTTTCGTAGGTGAACCCAAAGACCTGCCATGGACGTCCAGTTCACCCGCGTATGAACCGGCCAAGAACAACTTCTATACGTACGACCTGGACAAGGCGAAGTCGCTTGTGCAGCAATCCGGGGTCGACAGCCCGCAGTTCGACATCAACTGGGCAACCGCCGGTTTTTCCGCCGAGTATCAAGCGCTGGCCACGATCATTCAGGCGGACCTCGACAAGATTGGCGTCAAGACCAGTCTGAAGCCCCTGGACCCGGCCACGTTTACCAATCAGGGCCTGGGCAACCAACCCACGTTCAATGGCATGCGATTGAGCGCTGGCGCGTATGGCCAGTTGTACGAAGCCGCATCCGAGTTTGCCCTGAGCCGCACCATGGGTTACGCCTCGAACGCGGCCGGGTTCTACGACGACAACTTCAAAACCATGGCCACGACAGCGGCGACAGAGCCTGATCCCGACAAACGCAAGCAGCTGTACTCGCAAATCAACGACTTCCTGCTCGACGCCGCGTATGTGCACGTGATCAGCGCGTACTCCAACATCATGGCCATGACCGGCAATGTGCGGGGGTTGCGCTTCGAGCCCAGCACGTTTGTCACCATCCGGGAGATGTGGCTGGCCTGACCCCCACGTATTCGAGTGCGGCTGCCCGAAGACGCACCCGGGCAACGAGCAGTCCGACGCGCGGAATCAGCCGTATGTCAGCAAGGCCTGCACCGGCGGTAGTCCGTCGCAGAGCCGATCCCAGCGCGCATCCGCGCTGACGTGCCAGACCTCGCCGGACTCGCTCCCGACCAGCACCGATCCGGCCTCCCGCGGATCAGGCGTCACGGCGGTGAGCCTGACCTTCGACGGCGTGTGTTCCGCGTCGCCGAGCGACCGCCAGGTCGTGCCGCCATCATCGCTGCGAAAGAGCATCGCCTGCGCGCCGCCGGGGTCGCGTACGCTCGAGCGGAAATCCGGCATGGCGGGCACCGTCAACGCATGCGGCGGCCGCGGGTCCAGGCACATCGCGCGCGCGTAGCGTGGGTTCAGGTCCGTCCCGAGGTACCGCCATGTCTGGCCTCCGTCGTCGGAGCGGTAGGGCCCTGGCACGACCGCGTCCCCCGTGCGCATATCCAGACGTCCGGCGCCCATAGTGGCAAACAGCACGCGCCGATGTTGCGGATGCGCCACCAGCAGGTGCACGTCCGCGTTGCCGCACGGCTCCGTGACCGACCAGTGCGCGCCGCCATCCTCGGTCGCGATCACACCGCCAACCTCGACGCCGACCCAGTAGCGGCGCGCGTCGAAAGGGTCGGTCGCGATCGTGAGAGCGCGCGCTCCAATTGGATTATCTGGCACACACCAGCGCTCGGAGCCAGGCACGTCGAGGAAGGCGGTGACCTCGTGCCAGGTGGCGCCACTGTCGTCACTCCTGAACAGGTGAGCCGGCTGCGTGCTCGCCAATAGCGCCCCGCCGCCATCCGGAACCACCAGGACGCTCCACACTTCGCCCGCATCCACCCCCTGGCGGGTCCAGGACTGACCGCCGTCGGTCGACGCGTAGACGCCGTCGGCCGCGGCCGCGTAAACGTGACCATCGGCCCGTACGAGCTGGCGAACGCCCCGCCCATCGATGCCTGCCGAAGGCCGCCCTGATTCGCCCGAAAAGACGCCCGCATTCGTCCCAACCAGGAAGTCCATTGGTCCCTCCGTACGTGTCAAGCCATAGCGTACCCCCGCCGAGGACGAGACGCCACGGTCGCGCCGCTCGGGCATTGCCCTGGACTGGGTGGCATAACCGCCGGTGCTGTTCGCACGTGCGTGGAACTGCGTAGGACCGGCGGGTGCACATCAGCCGGTCGAGGAAGCGCGTCTGGCGGCCACGGCGAGGGCGGTCTGGTATTCGTGAGCAGTGATTCGAACCACGCCTGCTTGGAACTCGGCTCTGGCATTCTCCGCCGGGTCGATCTGCGACAGGACAGCATCCATGGGCACGGGCGGGTCCCATTCCTCGACCCCCGCCAACAACACACCGCCAGGGGAATCACCCGGGTACACCTGTGCCTCGGCCAGCGTCCACTCATGCGCCGGTGAGTCGACTTCGGCGCGGCCGATGAACTCCTGCACAGGTGCGCCGAGATAGACAAGGATGAGGTCGCCCGCGGCAAGCGCGTCACGGTGCCGCTCGTCGGCGTCGATGCCCCACATCCTGACTCGCAGAAACCCGGCCGCCTGTTCGCGCAGCGCTGAGCCCTTCACCACGTCCGGCTTCACGAAGTTGAAGACGTAATGCGCCACGCGCCTAGCCTACACCGACGCTGCCGCATCTCGAACGCAGCCTCTTCAGCGTGACCTTCAAGCCTTTTTTCGGGCCTTCGACATGGAAGACCTGGCCGGGTGCCGGTTTATCCTCAACCCCAACTCGCGTAGAATCGTGTCCGCCTGCTGCTCGGTATGGGCAGTTCGAGCGACCATCACGGCCTGTGCTGGATCATGCTGAGGCGCGCGCGGTGCCGCAGGTCCGGACGGCAACGAAACCATGGACAGACATACGGCGACGAGCGGGCTCACCAGACTGGTAGGACGGTGCAACGTCAGTCAACAACCGAGCCGAGCCGCGGAGACCTGTAAGTTCCCTACTCGCTCTGACTCGCGCGTGGCCGCGTCGTGGCGAGCGACGCGAGGCAAAATGTGAGTGCCTCGTCTGCCAATGATTGCCAGCTTGCGGAGGACTCTGGCCGGATGACGACCCATTCCTTGAGCGGCCGCCCCCCACTGCCAGCGTAGCGCACACCATCCCCCGAGTGGATCAGCTCGTCGACACGAGCGCGTGACAATTTGACGACGAACTCCGACCGAGACGTCAGCATGGCGAAAATACGCCCGCCAACTCTCAGAGCGGACGAGCCAAACCCTTTGCCCTCCTGGGTGACGTTCGGCCGCAGCAGGAAATATTCGGCCAATCTGGCGTAGCGCGCCTCGGGGGTCGTGGGCGGAGTCATCCGTCCGCACGACCAGCAAGGCCGATGCCGGCCGTCCGCGGCCCCGCGGTGTCGTGGATGTGACGTATCCGGGTGGTCTGCCGATCGGCAACAGTGAAATGCTCTGCCAGTCGCACGTCGGTCATTGGAAGCTGCGTGTCGTACAGCAGTATTGCTTCTCTAGCACTGCCAGATTCGGCCCGCACCTGCAGTTTCGAGATCATTTCCAGCATCGTCGCCACGCGGACATCGTACAAGTATAGACTTGTGTAAGTCAAGACTTGTTTTCGAAGGGCGTGATGCGCCACACTGTTCGCCGATGGCCTCCCAGGTGATCTTCACCGCGCTTGTCGAGCCGCGTCGCCGCGACATCCTTCACCTGGTACGCGACCGGCCGCGTTCCGCCGGTGAGATCGGAAGCCACTTTGACATCACCCAGCAGGCGGTGTCTCAACATCTGCAAGTGCTCAGCAGAGCCGGGCTCGTCGACGTGCAGCGAGAAGGTCCGCGCCGCATCTATGCCATCAACCCTCAGGGTCTAGAGGCGGTCGAGCAGTTCTTAGCGGAGCTGTGGCCTGCCGGGCTGGAGCGCCTCAAACGAGCGATAGAGTCCAACCCTGCCATCTGACAGCTTCACGGGAGGTGCTCATGTTCCAACGTCTGCTCATTGTCATCGTCGGCCTGCTTATCGTCGCGTGCGCGCCAGCGGCTACGCCAGCGCAGGCGCCTGCGGCGGCCCCAGGCGCCGCGCCAACGAGTGCGCCAGCGGCGACGGCCGCGTCCAAACCCACGGTCACCGTCAACTACGGCTACAGCACCGCGGGCGCCATCAACGGCCCGGTCTACATCGCCGAAGAGATGGGCTTTTTCGCCGAGCAGGGCATCGCCATCAACTATGTCCTGTTCCCATCCGCCTCAGAAGTCATTCCTTCAATTACCAAAGGTCAGGTGGACGCGGCGGCGGTGGGCATCAATGCAGCCACGTTGAATGCGCTGGCGCAGAACTTTGGGATCAAGCTCGTTGCCGACACGGGCACTCAGTTTCCCGGATTTCCATTGAACATCATCGTGGTCACAAACGAGATGGCCAGCACCATCAAAGGTCCGGCTGATCTGAAGGGCCACAAGATTGCGCTGACTCCGCCAGGCCTGGGGACTGCATCTGGCTTCCTTCTGTCAAAGTACCTGGCGCAGGCGAACCTGACGCCGAACGACGTGGACATTGTGCCGTTGAACTTTCCAGACCAGGTGGCGGCGCTCACGAACAGATCGGTGGACGCGGGCATGATGGCGGAGCCATTCGCCACCCAGGTGGTGAAGCAGAACATTGGCCAGGTCCTCACCGGCACGGATACGGTGCTGCCTGGATATCAGGTGACCGGACTCCTGTACACGGACAAATTCATGTCGAGTTCCCACGATGTCGCTTCCGGATTTATGATCGCGTTCCTGAAGGGCGTTCGCGTCTATATGGATGCCTTTGGCGGAAACGCGATCAATCGCGACCAGGTGATCCAGATCATGACCAAGCGGACCGACATCAAAGACGCACAGCTGTGGGCCGAGATGACGCCGACCGGCTCGAGTCCCGACGGCGCGGTCGACCTGCCGAGCATCACCGCGTCGCAGGATTACTTCAAGGGACTTGGCCTGGTGCAGGTCACACCCGACCCTTCAACGTTCGTCGACACCTCGTTCGCGCAGAACGCGGTGAAGGTGTTGGGACCGGGCACTCCGCCGGTGCCACCGAAACACTGAGCGTTGCATTGCTCGCGGACTGACGTTTTACCCCCCTGACAGGTTGATGAAGAAAGTCTGCTTCTCTTCAGAGATTCAGAGAAGAATGGCCGGCACTTCGAAAGTCGGCGGCGACAAACCTGCGTCGTCCGGCGCGGCCAGGCTGACGCTTCGCAGGTTGATGAAAGCCTCTCGAAGGGCCCCACCGTAGGTGGAATCACCGAACCTGCGTTCGTCAGAGGCCGCTAGCTCGTGA
The DNA here is from genome assembly GCA_019247515.1 of Chloroflexota bacterium. Classification (GTDB taxonomy): domain Bacteria; phylum Chloroflexota; class UBA6077; order UBA6077; family CF-72; genus CF-72. Next base: position 7,116 of record JAFAOS010000350.1, read on the forward strand.
TGCGCGCCGGTCTTCAGACCCCCGGCCTCACGGGCTGGATAGTTTCCTCCTCGCTGCGTCGGAGTCCACGTCGTGGCACACTTGCTGCAACGATCCTCCACGCAACCCATCACGCGCTCGAACCTTCCCGTCTATGACGATCCAGTGGCCAGACGAATCCAGGCCTCCGCGCCGCCCTGAGCAGGAGCGGAGGATGACCCTGGATGGCACGCCGATCGAAGCAACTGTCGGCAGGAGCCTGCCCAGCTGGCAGGGTCGGCGCGATGTGCTGGTGCTGCTCGGCTTCGTCGCGGTGCTGGTCATCCTGTTCGTGCTGCTCTGGCTGCATGGCCCACTGCCCCATCTGTTCCCGCAGGTGCCAGGCGGCCTGGTTCCGTCGCCGGCCCGCTGAGCGCGCGATCTCGCCGCGCATCGCGATGCCACTCAGCGCAGGGCCCCAGCTATACACAGCTACGGCGGAGTACTGGCCCACCTGGGCGGCCCGGTATCAGCGAGATGGGCCAGGTGTGTGTAGCCGGCCAGCGTGCTAACGTCCGACAGTGGCCCGACCAGTTCGGCCCATGGAGATGACATGGCTACGCGCCAGCCCACAGCTCGTATTCAGGTGAAGCCTGCGCAACTCCAGGACAAAGCTCTCATCCGCCAGCTCCTGGAATTCAACGCCTACGAGTTCTCCCGGTTCGATGGTGCGGACCTCGACGCTCATGGCAGGTTCGGGTACCGGTATCTCGACCACTACTGGACGGAGCCGACGCGCCATCCGTTCTTGATCACGGTCAAGGCCTTTCTCGCCGGGATCGCGCTGGTGCGTGCAGGGCCACCGCATATCCTGGCTGAGTTCCTCGTCATGCCAAAGTACCGGCGTCGGGGCGTCGGAACCACAGCCGCTCGACAGGTGTTTGCTCGATTCCTCGGTGAGTGGGAGGTGCATGAGGTTCCAGGGAATGACGTCGCGGTCCAGTTTTGGCGCAAAGCGATACCCGCTCCATTCAGTGAGACTCATGACGATCACGGAACGACGCAGCGTTTCGCAATCGCGGTGAAGGGGCCGCTCCAGAGCCCGACGAAACGCTCGAGTTAACGGATTGCGGTGCATGGGCCGGAGTTCCGCGTACAAGCAAACGACCAGGCCGGGCCGAGACCGCCAATCAGTTCCGCTATGAGCCGGCCCAGCGTTTGTCAACTCAAGCGGACGGACTGACGTTTTTCCTGCTCACTAAAGAGCGCGTGCCCGCTACGGAGTGAGCTGTCCCTGCGGGAGTGACCCGTTGCAGTTGGCGGAAGTGATCGCCGCGCGCGAGGTCGGTCGCCGATAGGTCCAATCCCCAATGCTTCATCGCGTCGAGGACTTCACCCATCGCCGAACCCTGCGAGCGGTCTCGAGCGTGAGTCCCTGGCGCAGTGTTTCCTCACGTTGCGCCGTGGTCCATTTCAGTCGGAATTCGATCTGGTGACGCTTGGCGGGTCTGAAGCATTGGCGGAGCAGCCGACGCCTGCGAATTTGGCCTCGCGGAAGCCCGGCTGAGTGCCGAGCCCACCGACGACGTCCGCCACAGCACCAATCCGTTCCGTGTGCGTCCTGATGGAGTTTCCGGAGTTCCTCGGGTGTGCGCTCGATCAACTGACAAACCATAGTCGCTGACCTCGAGGTTCTTTTGTGTGAGCCAGGCACCAACCACATCGAGAGGGTATTTCTCGACCTGCATGGCGTGTGTTGCGAACGCGTGCCGGCCCGAGTCGATGAGACCTGGCATTACCTGTGTTGTATGGAACTCGTGGCACTGGCTGCCCAGGAGGGAGTTGACAGCGTTCCTGCAGCTGTCGGAGTACTCCTGGAATGACATGGTTGTCGATAGTCGAGGCAACGCGTATATCGGGAATCTTGGATGGAGCTTTCCACAAGGCGAGTTCCAACCCGGCATCCTGGCTCTGGTCAGTCCTGACGGCAGAGCCCGCCGAGTTGCAGACGACCTGTACTTCCCCAATGGGGTGGTGGTCACCCCCAAAACAATTCCACATTGATCATTGCGGAGCTTCGCGCGAGTCGCCTGACCGCCTTCGATATCAACCCGGATGGGTCCTTATCTAATCGACGTATCTGGGCCGACCTGGGCGGCGCCGTTCAAGATGGCATTTGCCTAGATGCGGAGAATGCCATCTGGTACGCGAGTCTTGGTCCTGGCAAAGGTCCTGTGCGAGTTCGCGAAGGTGGTCACGTGTTGCAAACAATCGACGGCTTGGGAGATGCCGGCTGCTTCGCTTGCATGCTGGGCGGCACCGAGGGGAGGACGCTGTTCCTGATGGTGAACCGCGCCGGGCCACCAGATGTCAGTGAGTGGGGCAAGAGCGACGCGCCATGAAACGGGCGGGTGCTCCATGTGCAAGCACCGGCAGCAAGGGCTGGCTGGCCTCGTAATTGACAATCGCCTCTTGGCGCATCAATCCGCGGAGGTCTAGAAGCTGGCCATTCAAGATGGAACCCTGCTACGGACGCGCGTCCGCCCCGGGTCAGCCATACGACAGTCTCAGAAGCTGCGGATCATCGCCAGCACTTTGCGGCTCGCGTTGCCGACGATTGGACGGCCATGTCCAACGCAAGCGATATCGAAATTCAGTTGAGCCTGCTTGCGCACCGCGGCGATCGCGTCCGCGGTGTTCAGGTTGAAGGGCCCGAGGACCGGCGCCGAGTCCACCGAGGCAATGGAGTCGCCAGTGAACAACGCGGCCCGCTGCGGCAGCAACACGCCGATGCTACCGTACGTGTGGCCGGGGATGGTCACAATCTGGCCGCCGCCCATGGTGAGTTCGCCGTCCTCGACCAGGCGATCTACGCGAACGGCTTCCGGTTGAGGTCCAGGCAGGTTAGCGACATCGCCGAGGAGCATCTCGGCAAGCGGGCGCTCCAGATCGGTGAGTCGCGGCGGGGGTGGCGCTTCGCGACGCTCGATGATCGCAGCGTCCGCGTGATGCGCGACGATCCGCGCGCCTGTGCGGCAGGCGAGCTCGGCGGCGGAGCCGGTGTGATCGCGGTGGAAGTGGGTCAGGACGATCTCCGCCACATTCTCGGCCGTGTGGCCGATCGCGCTAAGCGCGCCCAGGATGGCGTGCTCCGAGCCAGGCACGCCCGTGTCGACGACGCTGACAAATCCATCCGATTCCCAGACGTACACATTGCTTGCGCCCAGTGAGATCAGATACAGGCCCTCGGCGAGTCGCTCGGGGCGTACAGTCCCATCCATTTCAGACGAGATTCTAGTCAGCCGGTCAGTGTTGCTCTTGGAGAAAGACGAGACGACCACCCGGCGGCGACGGTGGCCGCAAGCCCTCACCCCGGCGCCGGCCAGGTCCTCGGCGACCGTCGCTTCGCTCGCGCGCAGGGCTGCGGCGCCGAGTACATTGGTCGGCGGCAATCTGGTGGCGGCGGTGATCGTCGGCGTGAACCTGGGCCCGAATCTCACCACGATCGGCACACTGGCGACGATGTTGTGGCTCCTGCTCCTGCGACGTCGAGGGCTGCAAGTTTCGGCCCTGGAGGCGCAGGTCCACTACCGCCACACCAGGTGGAGGCCATTGAAGAAGCCATCGGATCCAACGAGATTATGGTGTCACATCCCGCGGCGCCATCCGTCTTTGTCCCAGGTGCAGCTCGTTTACCTGTACGGCCCACCCGCGGTCGGCAAATACACCATCGGCGTCGAGCTGGCCGCGCGGACCGGCTTGCGGCTGCTGCACAACCACCTGAGCGTCAACCTGGTCAGCGCGGTGTTCGACCGCGACTCCGAGGCGTGGACGCCACTCCTGCGGCGCATTCGACGCGACATCCTCATCGAGGCCACGCGCCACGACGTCAGCCTGATCATGACCGGCGTGTTCAGCGGGACGTCAGATCACGCCGAAGGCTGGCGCTCGATGCTCGAGCCCGTGCACACGGCGGGCGGGCGCGTCGCCTTCGTCCAGTTAGTGTGCGATCGCGACGAGCTGTTCCGCCGCGTCACTCACGACGGTCGACGGGCGCTCGACAAGCTTGTTGATCCGGTACGCCTCGCCGAGCTGCTGGACCGCTTTGACATGTTCTCACCCGCGCCATTCGGCGAGCACCTGCGCCTGGATGTCACACATCTTGCCCCCTGCGAGTCCGCCGCGCGGATCATGCACTACCACGGAATAATCCAGCGGTGATCGGCACATTTCCCTCGGAAATCGTGCGCCGTGCCGTTGCAGAGGCGATTGGCCAATCCTCAGACAACTGCGAAATCACGATCCGGCCGGCCGCCCCGCACCAGACAAACCGCCTCTTCGACGTCCGGACAGGCGGAAAGCACCTAATCACCAAAGAATATCTGAGAGCGGATCAACCCGATGCACCACAAAATGAATATGCTGCCTTGCGTCGTTTGGCCGCGTTCGATCTTGCGCCGCGGCCGGTCTTCTATGATCCTTCGTTGGGTCCGGTCGTGGTGTACCAGTACATGGAGGGCTCGATGTGGGACCGTCGCATCCCCTCGCCGGCGGAGCTCCGTGCGCTGGCAGAACTCTGGATACGATTCCACTCGCTCCCGATAGAAGGATTCTGGCTCTCAACGCGCCAAACCCGCTCGTGGAACGAAGTTGAAGCGCGGCTGCGCGCACCAGTTCAGGCGTACGCGTCGTGGACAGAGCGCCACTCCGGGCAGGTTCGTGATGCTGCACGTTTGAGCCTGGATGTTCTGGACCGCTCGCTCGCGAACGCGAGGCGCCTCAGTTCCGCAGAGACACGACTCTGCTTCTGTCGCTCAGACGCGCGCTTCGCCAACGTCATTGCACGGCCGGACGGTCGGCTCGGGCTGGTGGACTGGGAGGACAGTGGCTTGCGTGATCCCGCGACCGAAGTTGCAGATCTGTTGATGCACCCAAATCAAGAGGACCTGCTCAGTTGGGCGGCATGGCAGCCGTTCCTCTCCACCTATATTGAGAGTCGGCGCGAGGATCCTGGCTTCGAGCCGCGTCTGCAGGGTGCCCTGGCGCTCTTTCCCATCTTCTGGCTCGGCATCCTGCTCGAAGACGGAATGCAGCGCAGCGCCCTCGGCACGTTCGATGCGTGGCAGATCAACGAAATGGAGCCCAATGCCCGCCTGCGCCGCTATATGGCTCGAGCCCGGGCCTGGCCAGATCCCGATCCAGTCGCGGCGCTGGCGAATCTCGGCGACCTTACGTTCTTCTGACGATATCCTCTAGCATCCTCGAGCTTGCCCGTGCGCATTGCAGTCCTGTCCGACATCCACGGCAACCCGATAGCGCTCGACGCCGTGCTGGCCGATATCGAGGCGAATGGCGGCGCCGACGAGTACCTGGTGCTCGGCGATCTGGTCGCGATCGGCTACGACCCCATCGCTGTACTCGAGCGGCTGACGGCGCTGCCCGGCGTGCGCTTTGTCGAGGGCAACACGGATCGGTACGTCGTCGCGGGCGACCGGCCCTTCCCCAGCATCGAGGACGCCGCCGGAGACCACACGCTCCTTGCGCGCCTCGTGGAGGTCGCTCACACCTTCGCATGGACGCAGGGCGCGATTACCGCTGCCGGCTGGTTCGACTGGTTGGCCGCGCTGCCGGCCGAGCAGCGCCTGCAGCTTCCCGACGGCACACAGGTCCTCGGGGTGCACGTGGCCCCGGGCAGGAGCGACGGTGCGGGAATCCATCCAAAGATGACCGAGGACGAGCTGCGTCCACTCCTCGCGGGCGTTGCGGCGGACCTCGTGTGCGTCGGACATACCCACTGGCCAATGGACCGCCGCGTGGCTGGAATCCGTGTCATCAACACAGGCAGCGTGAGCAATCCGGTCGCACTCGACCTGCGCGCGAGTTACGCGTTGATCGATGCCCGTCAGTCGGGCTATCAGGTCGAGCTGCGTCGTGTGGCGTACAGTTGCGCCGCGGTGATCGACGCCGTCGAGCGGAGTCGACATCCGTCCGGGGATTTCATCATCAGTCACTTCCGCGGCCAACGCTATCCATGGTGGGCCGGCGGCGCTGATGGACAGGAACACGCCGCTCGCGCGCAACTGATCACCGATGCCGAGCGCGGCCTGCAACCGAGGTCCGCTCCGGGGCGATCGCATGGCGGCGACCAATCCACTCGGCCTTGAGCGAGTCGGCAACCCCTACCACAGCAAGAAGGTAACCGTGAGCGCTGTCAGCGGCACTATGGCGTCGAACGTGATCGTCGACCGAATCTTGCTACCTACCAGCATCCATCCGCCTGTGTGCTCGTGCCTTTCGCCAACGCCTGCCTCGCCGCGCTGCTCCGCCAACGGCTGCTTCATGCCACGCCGAAGGCGTCGGTAAACGGCTAGAGTGTCAGAGAGAGCTCGAGACGGGGTGGATGCTGGTAGAGCGCTGCGACTGGCGCTTGTCCGCAAACTCAGGCGGGACGGCATCTTGAAGCCAGGTCGCGTTGAGCGAGCCTTTACTCGAGTCCCTCGGCACGTATTTGTGCCGAATATCGACCTCGACGTTGTCTATCGCGACACGAACATTCCTACCCGACTGGACGACGGCGAGATTGTCAGTTCCTCCTCCCAGCCAGCGATCATGGCGATCATGCTGTCGCAACTCGCGGCGCGAGCAGGTGACCACGTTCTGGAAGTGGGCGCCGGAACCGGCTACAACGCCGCCCTGCTCGCCGAGATTGTTGGCGAGCATGGCCAGGTGACAACCATCGATCTCGACGCCGAGACGGTCCGCAGCGCGCGAGCCGCACTGAACGATGCTGGCTACGGGCGTGTTCGGGCAGAGCAGATGGACGGCGTGGCCGGTTTCCCGGAGTGCGCACCGTACGATCGCATCATGGCTACGGTTGGTCTTGGCGACATCCCGCAGGCCTGGTGCGAGCAGCTGAAGCCAGGTGGCAGCGTGGTGCTGCCCTTGTCGCTGCGCGGCATTATGAAAGCGGTTGCGTTCCGCAAAGATGCGCGCGGCCGGCTGATCAGTACCTCGATCAAGCCAGCGTCATTCATGCCGTTTCGGGGTGCAAATCCGCTGTCGCTTCGCGAAATCCGCGTCGGGCCCGAGCTTGGACTCTTCGCCTGGTTTCCGCCTGACCGCCAGACAGTGCCGCCGACGAGCGAACTCTATCGGCTGCTGCAATTGGATCCCGTCGACATTCCAACGGGCATCGCTTTGACGCGCGCTGAGTTCCACAGAGGTTTGCACCTGTGGATGGTCGCCCACCAGCCGGCGGTCTTCGCGCTTCATGTCGAGGGCATGTTGGCGGAGCTTGGTCCCGTTCCAAAGTTTCTCAGAAATCAATGGGCGTGGGCCGGAGCCCGCGACCGCCTCACGTCTGGTGTGTGGACGGGAGACGAAGTTGCCTTACTCGCGCGAGCCGACGAGCTTCGCGAGGATCAGGAAGACTTCGAGCTGGTGGTGCGCGCTTTCGGCGGCAGGCGCGTGGCGGACCACTTGATCTCGTGTATTGAGGGCTGGCGACGTGCAGGCTCACCCGCTGACGAACATGTTCAGCTGAGACTGCTGGCCCGCAAGGGAGCGGTCCGTTCTCAGGCTACGATTCCGATGCCGTCGGGCACGCTCGAGCTAACGTGGCACCGACCGCTCACATAGTGCCGGGTTCCGCAAGTTCCAGGCCGTATTTGTGGAGGGTGTCATCCTGAGCGCAGGCGAAGGAGCGGCGTCTCGGCTCGCCAGGAGATGCGAATTCTTCGGCTTCGCCTCCCACGAAAATGTCCGTCGACA
>JAFAOS010000180.1 GCA_019247515.1 Chloroflexota bacterium
ATGCGGCGCATGTCCGCCACCTGAGTCGGACGCTGGTCCTGCTCGAGGCACGCGTCTACGTGGTGGTGGGGCTTGAAGGCGAGCGTGACGCGGCAGGTCGCTCCATGCTGCGGATGGTCAGGATCTGGCTGGCGGGTCGACTCCGACGACGAGGTCCCGCTCACCATTCTGTGGCCGGCCCGTCGGACACCGAATTGCTGGATGAGCGGGGAGAGCAGGTGGCACTCGCCTTTGATGTCATCGGCGCGCGTCCACATCGGCTCGACAACGTCGAGATCGCCGAGCTGCTGTACGCGTGCTGGTGTCCCGAACGGAGCAGACGTGAACCGCTGGGCGTGCAACGGAGGGCTGCCTGATGCCGCTGATTTCGCTGCCCCGGCGCAAACCCCAGCCGAAGCCGCAGCGTCTAATCCCCGCCGACAGTCCGTTTTTGCCACGCACGGTCCTGGACACCATCGGACCCCACGATGCCGACTTGCCGCGTGACGGGTCGGCCGTGGTCCTGGAGAATCTGCCCGCCGCTGGCCTGGCCGTAACCACACTGCCGCGCAGTGTTGTGCCAGGTTGGCTGCGCAATGTGGCCGCGGGAATCCCCTTCGACCTGGCCATCTTTGTCCGTCCGATCCCCGCGGATGCCGCCCAGCGCTTCCTGGATCGGCAGGTGACGGTGCATGGCTCGGCGCAACGCTTCGGCGCCAGCCGCGGCCGCATCAGTGACACGCTCCAGGACACGGCGCTCGAGGACGCGGCCAGTCTGCGCATGCCCATCCAGCGTGGCCAGGAGCAGTTGTTCCGGATCAGCCTGTACGGTCTCCTCCGGGCGACGACGCGTCCGTCGCTCAACGGTCTGGTGCGTCAGACGCGCGAGGCCTTCGCGCGCATCGGGCTGCACACCCGAGAGACGCGCTTCCAGCACCTGCAGGCTTTCCGCTCGTGCCTGCCGCAGCTGACGGACGAGCTGGAGGAGGAACACTACCTCCACACCTCCGGCCTGGCGGCCATGCTGCCGTGGAGCGCGGTCCGACTGTGGATGCCAGGCGGCTTCCTGTGGGGGCTGGCCAAGGAGACGCGCACGCCGATCGGCATCAATCTGTTTGCCAATCCACCGCTGACCGACGCCAACCTGACGGTGTTTGCCCGCGTGCGGCAGGGCAAGTCCTTTCTGCTAAAGCTGATCGCTCGGCGGTTCCTGGCCACACATGGAGCCGGCCTGCCGGTGGAGGGCAACCGCGGCGGACGCTGCGTCGTCGTCGACGCCGAGGCGAAGCAGGAGTACCGCCCGCTTTGCGAGAACGTCGGCGGCCAGTACATCCGCCTCGGTCCAGGCAGCCCGGTGCGCATCAATCCCTTCGACCTGCCGCCGTTCGATCCGACCGACGACGACCTGCGCGATCCGCTGCGCGACCACATCGTCAGCGTGGAGCGCCTGCTCGAGCTGCTGCTCGCCGAGCGCAGTCGCAGGCTGACGGCCGAGGAGATCGCCATCCTCGACCTGGCGCTCGAGGCCACGTACGCCGGCGAGTGGCGGGATGCGCCCAGCGGTCCCGTTCGCGGCGGTTACACCCATGATCCGCAATCGCACCGCCCCGAGCGTGCGCCGCTCATGCGCGACCTGCTCACGGTGCTGCGCGGTGCCGACCAGTACCTGCCGGCTGTCAATAGCGACGTGGTGCAGAGTCTGGCGACACGACTGGCGCGCTACGTCGAAGGGTCACTCGCCGACTTCTTCCGCGAGCCAACGAATGTCGCCCTCGACGCGCGCTTCACCGCCTTCAACGTCTCGGCCCTCGGCGAGGAGCTGTGGCCGATCGGACTCCACCTGATTGAGCAGTTCGTCTGGACCCAGGTCCGCTGGCACTACGTCCAGGGCGACGAAGAACCCTGCCTGTTGCTCGTCGACGAACTGTGGCTGACGCTGCGCAGCGCCGAAGGCGGCGCCTTTCTCGAAACCGTTGCGCGTAAGGGGCCGAAATATTGGCTCGGTCTGGCCGTCGCCTCCCAGGAACCGGCCGACTGCCTGAACTCGCCGCACGGTCTGGCTATCGTCCACAACAGCTCGACGCACGTCCTGCTGGCGCTGGACAAGGGTGCAGTGCGACCGGCGACCGAGGCCTTCGATCTCACACCCACCGAGGTGGCACTGCTGGAGCGCGCGGTGCCCGGCGAGGCACTGGTGATCTGCGCCGGTGAGCGCGTCTTTCTCGATATCGTCGCCAGCCCCGCCGAAAAGCAGCTGTTCGACACGCGACCGGCCGAGCAGGCGGCGGAGAATCGCAGGCGGCGAAGGGGCTCTTTTG
>JAFAOS010000257.1 GCA_019247515.1 Chloroflexota bacterium
GCTACGGCTCCGCCTGGTCAAGATCGGAGCGCGACTTCGTGAACTACCAAGCACCCTCCGTCTCCACCTCGCCAGCAGTCACCCAGGTCAGCCTCTATGGGACGCCTTGCTCGCTCGCCGGGAATCTCCATGAATAATTCGGGCTAGTCGGCGATGGCGCGCACCTCGGGGTCCAGGAGCGGCGCGTAGACGATGGTCGGCTCGGGCATGCCCCACTTGTGGCGCACGCCGACCTATCGGGTCGTTCGGCGGCTAAGATCGTTTGGACAGTGCGCTCGCGGACAGCCAGCGCTGGTAGCGTCTCTCCATGAAATCGGCGAAGCGCTCCAGCGTATCCACCGCCGCGTTGCGCGCCAGCCAGCGCTGGTAGCCGCGCAGCGTGACTCGCGATCGGCCGAACAGGTCGGGCAGTGCGCGGGCGAGCTCCTCGCGCGCCTGCGGCCCATACGGCAGCCCCAGAACGATTAGCGCGTCCTGGAGCAGGTAGCGGAACGTGGCGGGAGGTGAAGCAAATAGGAAGGACGCGTTTGCGGTAGCCATACACGACTCTAGTCGTGCCGCCTCGGGCGCGGCATCGGTCAACGCGCCCAAACCTTTGCCCGCTCGATTGGGCACACACGCAGCATTTGACGCGAGCCTGCGTCCTAACAGTGTCCGTGGGTTGCTAAGAGCGCCCAACACAGCACCAGTGTTCACGGGCGAGACTGCGGCTGCGCCGACTGGTCTACCTCGAGGCCAGGGTGCTGCAGCCCGGCGGGAGCGTCTTCGCCGCGTATCCGGCCAACATGGTGGCGGCTCGACGCGCGGCAGCGGCAGCGTCGCCTGGCGGGCGCGACACGCGTCCGAGCTCAGCCATACTTCGGCCGCTGCAATCTCCTCTGGGCGTCCGAGTCGACCCATCGGCTCAGCAGCGATAGCCATCTTCTCGAATTCGGGCATGCGCGCGATGACGCGCGGCACCATGGGTGCGTCAACCACGCCCGGGCAAACTGCATTCACGCGGATCCCGCGCGTGGCGTACGCCAATGCCGCGACCTTCGTCAGTCCTACGACGCCATGCTTTGCGGCGCTGTAGGCCGTACCAAACCCTCCCACGAGGCCGGCGATCGAGGCGGTGTTGACGATTGCGCCGCGGCCCTGGGTGAGCATTTGAGTAATTTCGGCTGCATGCAATGAAACACACCCTTCAGGTTCATGTTCAGCACCAGATCCCACGCGTCCTCGGAATAAGTGTGGAATTCAGCCCCAGGCGGGCCAGCACTCTCAATTCCCGCGTTGTTGCGCGCGCAATCCAGGCGGCCAAAGGTCTCGACCGCCGCACTGACCAGACCCTCCACCTCGCTGCCCGGCTTAACGTCGGCGTGGACGCAGATCGCTTCGCCTCCCGCGGCTTCGATCAGATCGACTGTCTCGCGACCCTGCCCATCAAGGACATCCCCGACGACGACCTTCGCGCCGCTTTGCGCAACGGCGAGTGCGCTGCTCCGGCCAATACCGGAGGCGGCACCCGTTACGAGCGCTACTCGCCCGTCGAGCATCCCAGTCATTACTCCACCTCGGCCAATCCGTGCTGCCAACATACGTCGCTGCCATCATATGTACAGTTCCCTCGCTGAGGGCGGGGCGTCGCCAATTCGAGGCACTGGACCTGGTCGGGATGGTGCCCGCGCGCCGGGCGAGCTCGCGCCAGCTCGGCACCGGACGTCGACCTCGACGTGATCCGCGCGTGGTGGTCATTGCGAAGGCTGCCTGCGGCCCGTCGCTCATCGAGCGCGGCTTCGCCCGTCCTCGCCAGGCTGCGAGTTCGCAGTGCTGAGACTTCAGCTGCGAGGTTGCACGAGCCGGACGCCGACGAGGGCGTTTTCTGCCGCATCGAGGCGACACGGCACGCGAACACTAGTGGGTCACTTGACCGGAAGTACGCCATTGATCCATGAACTGGAGTCGGCGGCGTAATGGTGTACGTGTGCATGCGCCAGATCCGCCGAGTGGATGGCGGCGTTGGTGGGCGCGTTGGCGGCGGAGTTGACGGTTGCCGCCCC
>JAFAOS010000258.1 GCA_019247515.1 Chloroflexota bacterium
CGTACACGGCGCAGCGCTCCAGAGCGACGTGGTCACGGTCATGGACGCGCTCGACGCCACGGCCAGGCGTCAGGGCAAAGTCAACGCGGTCGTCCGAGGCCCCGGTGGCGGGCTGCACGGCCACTGGGTCGAGTCGCCGCGCGAACAGTACGACCTCTGGCGGTCAGCCAGCTAAGGGTAGCCCTCACCCGCCGCTGAAGCGGCGACCTCTCCCAGAGGGAGAGGTGAAAGCAACCCCCTCTCCCAGAGGGAGAGGTGAAAGCAACCCCCTCTCCCTCTGGGAGAGGGTGGGGGTGAGGGCAAGTGGGCGGTTCCCCCCTTTCAGCGCGCCTCGACCTCTGCTTCGCCTTTGCGACGGCCGCGCTGCAGGAGGCCACCTCGAGCCCCGATCGACAGGACGCTGCCGGCGCTGCCGATCGACAGGATGCTGCCCGCGCTGCCGATCGACAGGATGCTGCCATTCGAGCCGATCGACAGGATGCTGCCGCTGCTGCCGATACTCGCGATGCTGGCGAAGCTGAACAGGCTGAAGGCGCTCAGCACGCTGAACTGGCTGTTGAAACTGAGGATGCTCCGCCGCGAGCGGTCGACGAACTCGGGCGGCAGCCGATCGATCAGTCGGCGCGGTCGTTGGACGACCGCGACATCCTGGCGCCGAAGCAAACGCACTGCGTTCATGATCCAAAGTTACACTCCGCCACGTGAGCATCGACACGCGGATTCAGGACCAGCTCGACCGCCTGGGCGTTCCTTTCGAACTCTTTCCGTGCGATCCGGCCCTGGCTGACACCGCTAATTTCTGCGCGGCCTACGGATTCCAACCCGACGACTCGGCCAACACCATCCTGGTGATCGGCAAGTCCGAGCCACCGGTGTATGCCGCGTGCGTGGTCCTGGCCAACTGCCGGCTGGACGTCAACAAGACGGTGAAGCAGCGCCTCGGAACCCGTAAGGCGTCATTCGCACCGGCCGAGGCCACGCGCGAGATCACGGGCATGGAGATCGGCGGCGTGACCGTCTTCGGCCTGCCGCCCGAGCTGCCGGTGTGGATTGACGCGCGCGTGATGGCGCGCGAACGGGTGGTCCTGGGTGGGGGCAGCCGCTCGTTCAAGGTGATAGCGGCGCCCGAGATTCTGACCCGGCTGCCGAACGCCGAGGTGGTGGACAACCTGGCGAACGAGATGACCTAGCCGGCGATGCCCAACGTTTCGAACCAGGTAGGCGGCGCCGGGGTGCGTCGCCAGGGCTTGGGTGGTCTGCCGCGGCGCGGGCGATCCTCCTGTTCGTCGTCGATGTCGGCGTAGGTCGAGAACGTCTCGAGCTCGTCCATGATCACGGCACCGCCGCAGGTGGTACAGCGGAACTGTTCGCCGCCCATCAGCCGAACCGCGGGGACGCGCGAGTCTGCCGGGCGAAACGCGGCAAATTGGGGTGGGCGGCCGGTCAGCGACCGCCTGTCCGGATCGCCCGGCGGCAATGGACCGACGAGGCGGCCGATGATGCGTCCGCACATCATGCAGCGCAGGTCCGCCTGGACCCAGTCCTTCCGACCAACCATGGACATGTGTTCTTTCGTGTCCTCCGCTTGTGAGCGAGCCCGGTTCCCTGCCCGAAGAGGCAACCCGCCTCTTTCTGGAATACATACGTCTGGAGGGGCGGATCCGGTTCCCGCCGCCGCTACCCTGAGTGCCGGTGCGCTATGCCGTGATTGCGACGCCTATCGGTGATCTCGTCGCATGGGGCGAGGACGAGGTCCTGTTCGGATTGGGCTTCGCCGACTCGCCCAGGTCGGTGCGCATCGAGCCTGCCTGGCGGCGCGATGACACGGCTTTGCAACATGTGGCGGAGCAGCTCGAGGCGTACTTCGCGGGCCGCATCACCCGGTTTGACCTGAAGCTGGCGATGCATGGGACGTCGTTTCAGCGGCGTGTGTGGACGGCGTTGCAGACCATCCCGTACGGGGCGACGACCACGTACGGCGAGCTGGCCCGTGAGCTCGGCGAGCCGCGCGCGATCCGCGCCGTGGGCGGCGCCAACGCGCGCAACCCGATCTCGATCGTCATCCCCTGCCACCGCCTGATCGGCGCCGACGGCAGCCTGACCGGCTACGCCGGCGGCCTGCAGCGCAAGCAGTGGCTGCTAGCCCGAATTATTCATGGAGATTCCCGGCGAGCGAGCAAGGCGTCCCATAGAGGCTGACCTGGGTGACTGCTGGCGAGGTGGAGACGGAGGGTGCTTGGTAGTTCACGAAGTCGCGCTCCGATCTTGACCAGGCGGAGCCGTAGC
>JAFAOS010000313.1 GCA_019247515.1 Chloroflexota bacterium
GGTCGTAAAGGCGCCTTCGCGGCGATTGGTCGACTGACCGCGGACTATTACACGGTCGACGGTGTCGTGCCGCGCACCAAGCTACCGGCAACGCTGGCGCGCATCCAACAGATCTCGCGCGAGTCCGGATTCCGTATCGCCAACGTGTTTCACGCCGGGGACGGCAACCTCCACCCACTGATCATGTGGGACGCGGACGTGGCCGGCGCGGAGGAGCGGGTGATCGACGCGGGCGCCGAAATCATGCAGGTGTGCGCGGCGGCGGGCGGTTCGCTGAGCGGTGAGCACGGCATCGGTCTGGAGAAGAAGGACCTGATGCCGCTGATCTTCAGCCAGGAAGATGTGGCTCAGATGCTGCGCATCAAAGAGGCTTTCGATCCCACTGGCCTGTGCAATCCCGACAAGGTGTTTCCGACGGCCGGACGCTGCCTGGAGCTCTTCGCTCGGCGCGGCCGCGCGGTGGGCTGGTAAGCGCGTGAGCTTGACGACGATTGCCGTCGACGGGGTGACGCCCGCGGCCATGGTGTCGCCCACCAGCGCCGAGGAGCTGGCGAGCGAGTTGAGAGAAGCGGATGCCGCGGGCAAGAGCGTCGTTCCGATCGGGGGTGGCACCCAGCTCGACCTTGGCATGCCGCCCGCGCGCGTCGACCTCGGACTCGAAACCACGGGGCTGAACCGCGTCGTCGAGTACGAGCCGGCCGATCTGACCGTCACGGTGGAGGCCGGCATGCGTTTCGCCGAGCTCCAGCGCATTCTCGGCGAGCAGGGCCAGCTGCTGGCACTCGACCCGCCACTCGAGGACGGCGCAACGATCGGCGGCGCCATCGCGACCAACGCGAGCGGCCCACAGCGCTTTGCGTACGGGACCGCCCGCGACCTGGTCATCGGTACCCGCGTGGCCAACCCCGATGGGACAGTCACTCATGCGGGCGGTCGAGTAGTCAAGAACGTCGCTGGCTACGACCTGAACAAGCTGTACATCGGCTCTCTCGGGACGCTCGCGGTCCTGGTCGAGCTGAGCTTCAAGCTCGCGCCGATTCCGCCCTCGACTGCCACCATCTGCGGTACATTCCCGTCCCCGTCAGCCGCAAGCGCGGTGCTCGGCGCGGTCGTGCGCTCGCCTCTGTCGCCACTGGCGATCGAGCTGCTCGGCTCACGCCGGGTCGTCTTCCACGTCGGCGGCTACCCGCAAGCCGTGGAACGCCAGGTGCGCGACCTGTCGGCGCTCGTCGAGCAACACGGCGGCCAGCCTGAGCAGGCGGTCTGGGAAGATGTGGTCGGCCCACGCAAGGCAGCCAGACGCCGCGACGTGGTGGTCAAGGCCGCCGCGCCCATTTCGACGTCCACGCGCCTGGTGGAGATCCTCGAACGGCACCTGGCCGCGCTGAACCCGCGCGTCTGGGCACACGCCGGCAATGGCGTCGCGTACGCCGCGTGCGACGCTCCGTCAGACGTGGCAGCCCTGCGCGCCGCGCGTCGCGAGGTGCTGGCCCTCGGCGACAACGCGTCGCTGGTGATCGAGCGTTGCCCGACCCGGCTCAAGCGCGAGATCGACGTCTGGGGCGAGCCGGCCGCGAGCATCGGCCTGATGCGCGCCATCAAAGCCAGACTCGATCCCAAGTCCACGTTGAACCCGGGACGCTACGTTGGCGGTCTCTGATCTCAACCCCCTCCACGACCTGCTGGACAAGAAGCTCCTCAAGGAGTGCGTCCACTGTGGCCTGTGCCTGGACTACTGTCCCACCTACCGCGTCATCGGCCACGAGGCCGACTCGCCGCGCGGCCGCATCTACCAGATCCGCCAGGTCTACGAGGGCAAGGTCTCCGCGGAAGACCCGGACTTTCGCGAGCACATCTACGCCTGCCTCGACTGCCGCGCCTGCCAGACCGCGTGCCCCTCAGGCGTCCAGTACGGCGCCATCATCGAAGCGGCGCGCGCGGTCGCCGAGCCAATCAACCCGTCCGAGAAGACCGTCGGCCGGGCCATCCTCGGCAGCGTCTTCACCCGACCCAGATTGCTGGATGCCGCTGGAGTTGGCCTGCGCGTCTACCAGCGCAGTGGCATGCAGCAGTTGCTGCGCAAGTCGCACGCCCTGGAGCTGTTGCCGAAACGCCTGCGCGAAATGGAATCGATGCTGGCTCCAGCCCAGGGTGGGATTCGCCGCCACCCGGCGCCGCACGTGACGCCAGCCCGGGGCACGGTCCGCTACAGACTTGGCTTTATCGAAGGCTGCATCATGCCGCAGCTCTTCGCGGACACCAACGCGGCCACGGTGCGCGTGCTGGCGACCAACGGCTGCGTCGTGTACAGTCCGCCGACCCAGGGCTGCTGCGGCGCGCTGCAGATGCACACCGGCGACCGACCGACCGCCCAGGATCTGGCGCGCCGCAACATCGACGCCTTCGATGGCCTGGGCCTGGACGCCATCATTATCAACGCCGCCGGCTGCGGCTCAACGCTCAAGGAGTACGGCCACCTGCTGGCCGACGACCCGCGCTACGCGGAGCGAGCTGTTGCTTTCGCCCAGAAGGTCAAGGACGTCTCCGAGTTTCTGGCCTCGATCGAGCTGGTCGAGCCGACCCGTCCCGTGCCGATGCGCGTCACGTACCAGGACGCCTGTCACCTGGTCCATGGCCAGGGCATCCGCAACCAGCCCCGCCAGATTCTGCGCCAGATCCCGGGCCTGGAGCTGGTCGAGATGCAAGACTCGGACGTGTGTTGCGGCAGCGCCGGCATCTACAACCTGACGCACCCCGACATTTCCACCCGGCTACTGGAACAGAAGATGGACCACCTGCTGGCCACCGGCGCGACCGGCGTGGTAGCCCCCAATCCGGGCTGCACGATGCAGTTGGCCTACGGCGCCCGCCGCCGCGGACTGAAGCTCGACTTCTTCCACATCGTGGACCTTCTCGACCGCTCCTACCAATAACAATGCCAGAGCTGCTCGTCGACTTCATCACTTCACTCGATGGTTACGGCGCGGCCGAGGGCTGGCCGGGCTGGTGGGGGCTCCAGGGACCCGAGTACCTCGCGTGGTTGGGCGAGCAGCCAGAGGGAGATTACCTGGTCTTGATGGGGGCAACCACCTACCGCCTCATGTCGAGATTCGCCGCTGAAGGCGAGCCCGGCACGGATGTCCTGGCAGGCTTCTCGAAAATCGTCTTCTCGACCACGCTGAGCGAGCCCCTTTCCTGGCCAAACACGCAACTCGTTGCCCGAGACGCTGTCCAGGCCGTGCGCGAAATGAAGGACACAGGTTCCAGGTCCATGCGCACCATAGGCAGCCTGACACTGTGTCGCTCGCTGCTGAACGCCGGCCTCGTGGACCGCTTCCGAGTGGTCATCTTTCCGGTCATCACCGGTGCCACCGGTCGCGAGCGCATCTACGACGGCTATCCGGATGTTGCTCTCGAGATGACCGGCAGCCGCACCTTCGATGGTCGCATCCAGCTGGTCGAGTACGTTCCGACGATTCTGGCTGGGCCGCCAAAATTGGCAAAGTCCTGGCCCTGAGGCGCGCCCCACTACAAGCATCCAGCGCATCGGAGGGTTCATGCAGATCAACGACGGGCAATCGTTCGTGTTCGACATAGCCATGAGTGGCGCCGCCTGGCCGGACATCGCGACCGGCCCCAACGCGGCCGGAAACGAGGTCGGTCAGCCTGGCGTCCACTTCCAGCAGTCGCTCTCGCGATGAGACGCTCCGTTGCGTGCGCCGCTCTGGTGGTGGTGGTGCTCGTGCTCGTCGGCACGTCCGTCACGCAGGCGGCACCCAGCAGCCTGCCGAGCAGCATCACGTCGGTGATGAACCAGCCACGGTACGGCCAGACACGCTGGAGCCTCCTCGTCGCTGACGCCAGGACCGGTGAGACCCTCTACGAGCTGGAGCCCGATCGATTGGCTTTCACCGGCTCCGTACGCAAGCTGTTCTCGGTTGGTCTCGCGCTCAAGGAGCTCGGCGCCGAGCACCATTTCGAGACGCGCGTCTACCAGCAGGGCGAGGTCGATCCCAACGGCGCCCTCCAGGGCAACCTGGTGCTCGTCGGCGGCGGTGACCTGACGCTGGGCGGACGTCGTCTCCCCGATGGTGGCATCGCCATCACCGACTTCGATCACAACGACGCCAACAGCCTGGGCACCGCCACGCTTACTCCACAGGATCCACTCGCCGGCCTGGACGAGCTGGCGAACCAGGTCGCCGCCTCCGGCATCACCTCGATCGACGGCGACGTGGTGATCGACGACCGCCTGTTCGACAGCTACCGCGTGCCGAATCAGTACCTGCTCGTGACGCCCACCATGGTGAACGAGAACATGGTCGACGTCAGCGTGACTCCGACGCAGCCTGGTCAGAGGGCATCGGTGGACTATCGACCCCAGACCGGCGCCTTTCGCGTACATGCGGCGGTGGAGACCGTTGCGGCGGGCGCCAGGGCGTCCGTCTCAGTGCCGGCGGTCGTGCCGGTACCCGGCTACGAGCCGGTGGTCGGGCTGGTGAACTGCGTCGGAACGCTGCCCTGCCGGGGCACCATCACCGGTGAGATCCCGGCCGACTACCAGGCGCCACTATCCGGGGCATCCAGCTTCGTCGGCACGTTCCGCATGGAAGACCCGGAGAGCTTCGCCCGGACCGCGTTCATCGAGGCCTTGCAGCGCGCCGGCGTCGACGTGCTCGCGACCAGTGTCGCGCGGAACCCGAGCGAGCTGTTGCCACCGCCAGACGCGTACACCGACGACGCGCGAGTCGCCCGGCTGCTGTCCGAGCCGTACGCCGACGACGCCAGGCTGATCCTCAAGGTGAGCCTGAATCTCGGCGCGAACTTGAGCCTGACCCACTTTGGCCTCGCCCACGGAGAGCGCACGCTGCCTGGCGCCCTGTCGGCCGAGCGCCGCGCTCTGGTCGAGCTGGGTGTCCGGCCTGAGGACTTCGACTTCCCGACCAACGGCAGCGGCTCGCCAGACAGCCAGGCCGCCCCGCGCGCCGCGATCCAGCTGCTCAGGAGCATGGCCACCACGCCGGTAGCGGACGTCTTTCGTGAGGCCCTCCCTGTGCTGGGCGTCGACGGTTCGCTGGCCCAGACGGGCGTCGACCTGCCGGCCCGCGGCCACGTGTTTGCCAAAACGGGAACGACCATCACCGACGGCGAATTGAAGGCACAGGTGCTGGCCGGGTACGTGGAAGCCCGCGGCGGACGCGAGCTCGCCTTCGCCGTATATGTGAACGACTATGGACCGATCGCCAGTATCGACGACGTGACCGCCGTTTTCGAGGACGAGGCGCGCATCGCCGACGCCATCTACCAGGCCAACTGAGACCTCACTGGATGATGAAGAAATGGACGGCGTACGACTCCTGCCCGGTAAGCCGCGATCGCGCGTACACGTACACGCTGACATCGCCCCAGGGATAGAGATTCGGTGCGAACTCGAGTGACCACGCGGTTCCGTTGAGCATCGCATCGCCCAACGGCGTGCTGCGCGGCTCGCCGCGTGGTCCGCCGAGATAGACTTCGACACGATCGATACCGGCTCCGGTCGCTCGAGTCGCCGCGGGATCGACCGCGGAGCCGGAAATGGTGTAAGACGTCGTACCGCCCGGCACGGTTTCGTTCGCCCTTGGTCTGTCTATTGACACCAGGGGCGACCCGGCCGCCGCCAGGGTTGTCGGCGCGGTGCTTACCGACAGCGGAAAGCTGGTGTACCACCAGCCTTTTGCCGGCGTGTGACCGTACAGCAAGAGCACGTAGGTTCCGGTTGGCAACGTCGTAGAGTCCAGTCGAGCAACGAAGCCGGATGTTTGCCACGCCGGATCGGCCGTCGCCTGCGCGACATCCGGCCGGTCGAGGCCAATCGAAGCGGTCGACAGCAACGTGCCACCATCGTCCATCAATCCGTTGTAGACCTGGACCTGGTCAAAGCCCGCCCAGCCTTGCGCGGAGGAGTCGCCCATCCACCCCGAAATCTGAAACGGCGTGCCGCTGGTTACCATGCCGGATGCGGGTTGCTCGACGTAGCCGACGTAGGTGTTGTCGCCGGTAGCCTGGGGTCCCGGCTGGAACACGGCTGGCTCCGGCCTGGCCTGCGCGCGTGCGGCAACCAGGGGCTCCGAGGCCAGCAACACCAGCGCGCACCACAGTGCTCGCACGACGATCACGGGTGCGCTCGCCCGCGGAGCCAAACCCGCTCGAACGCACCGGACAGCGTCGAACTGCACGAGACAATGTGGCGAGACACGCATCGACGGATTGTGTCAATTGTGCTGTCTGGACGGAGGCGCAAGCCAACATGTCGACGTCGACACGGCGCACACGCGCTGTCGTGGCACGTGAGGTGCGGTTATCCGGGTGTGCCGCACCGCCAGACGCTCGTTGACACGACGAGAAAACTCTTCGAGCAGGCGCTCAAGGACGACGTCGCGGGTCTGGCCGGCGAGATCGCGTTTCGCACGTTTCTCGAGTTGTTTCCGCTGTTCATCTTTCTCTCGCTGCTGGGCTCAGAGTTCCAGGCCGTCTTGCACGTCGACAATCCGGTGCACCAGATGCTGGACCTGCTCGCTTCCAGCGTCCCACAAGGCGCGGCAGACTCGATCCGCCAACAACTCGAGTCGGTCTTGGACTCTGAGCACGCCACCATCAGTCTCGGCGTGCTTGGCGTCCTGTGGCTGTTTGCAGGCAGCGGCGCGGCGCTGCTGAAAGCAATGAACCGCATTCACGAGATCGAGGAGACGCGACCCTTCTGGGAGCGGTACCTGGTTGGCCTGTGGCTAACGATCCTCGCCGGGTCGGTGATCGTGCTGGCGATCGGCGTGATGAGCCTCGGGCAGATCGTTAGCCAGCAAGCTGGCGGTGACGGGAGCTGGCTGGCGGGCGCACTCGGGCTCTTGCGATGGCCGGCGCTGGTGCTCATTCTGTGCGCGGAGTCCATGGTGGTCTATCGGGTCGCGCCAAATGCGAAACCTCAGTGGCGATTCATGACGCCCGGCGCGTTGCTGTTCGTCGGGGGCTGGCTGCTGGCTAGCGCACTGTTCGTGGTCTACGTCGATAAGTCTGGCGGGTATACGCAGACCTATGGCGTGCTGGCTGGCGTGGTGGTCATGATGCTGTGGCTGCAGATCACCGCTTTTGCGCTGCTGCTCGGGGCCGAATTGAATGATGCGTTGGAGCATCCAGCGGCAGCACAGCAACCGCAGCACGTAGGCCGCGCACCGCGGCAGGAGCACGCCGCCTGACGTGGTGGCGAACGAGCGGACGTAGCCCAGCGGACGAACCGGTATGATCAACTATCCGCATGGGCAACGTGGTCGTGGTTGGCTCCGGCGCGGCGGGCATGGCCGCGGCTGTCAGCGCTGCACAGCATGGCGCGGCGGTCACGCTGCTGGAGAAAGCCCCGTTACTCGGTGGCACCACCGCCTGGGGCGGCGGCGGTATCTGGATTCCGGCTAATCCGTGGGCAGCCGCTGAAGGTCACGCGGACTCCGAAGCCGAGGCGTTGACCTACCTCGAGCACCTCAATCTTGGCGATGCTGACCGGGGCCTGGCGGAGCAGTATGTGCGCCAGGGCGTTCGCGTCGTGCAGGCTGTCGAGAAAAAGACACCGCTGCGCTGGAACACGATTCAGGATTTCCCCGATTATCACGCGGAGCTGCCAGGGGGCAAACCCGGCGGTGGGCGGTCGCTGGAGATCGATTCGCTGGAGGTCGGCCCCGACATTCTGCGCGAGGTGCGCGACAATCCGTACGGCGCGATTCCAGCCAGCCGGCGTGAGCTGGCCGCGGGCCTGGACGCCTCCGAATTGGAGCGCCGTGCGCGATGTGGGATCGTCGGCAAAGGCGTGGGCGTGGTCTCGGCCCTGTGTTCGACAGCCCGTGGACTCGGGGCACGCATCCAGGCC
>JAFAOS010000181.1 GCA_019247515.1 Chloroflexota bacterium
GTCGAAGACGTGAAACGAGTGACTCGCATGTACATTGAGTCCCCCCAGTCCGCAGATCTCGCGGCCGCCATGCCGTGCGCGGACCGCGCCAGAATACATCGGGCCAGGATGCCGCTGAAGATCTCCTCAACATTTTCGATGCGCATCGTGCCGCGCCAACGGCGACCGCTGCGAGGCGTTAGGCTGTAGTTCGGCAATGGACGACTCTGAGGTGCTCGAGGCCGTCGACGACGAGCGCGAGAAGATGCTCGCGCTGCTTCAAGAGCTCGTGCGCATCCCCAGCCTCGGCGGCTCGCAGCACGAGGTCGGCATCCAGCACCAGTTGGTGGAGCTCATGCGAGGTTCTGGGCTCGAAACCGACGTGTGGGAGATCCCGCTGGCCAGGCTCACGGCCGAGCCGGACTTTCCCGGGGCCGAAGTCGAGCGCGCGCAGGCTCTGGGTGTGGTGGCACGCCTGCCCGGCAGTGGCCGCGGACCATCGCTGATGTTCAACGGGCACGTGGACGTGGTCCCACCGGGTGACCTCGGCGCCTGGACAGGGGGTGAACCGTTCTCGGGCACCATCGCCAATGGCCAACTGTTCGGGCGTGGCGCGTGCGACATGAAAGGTGGACTGGTCGCTGCCATGTGGGCGCTCCGCGCGTTACAGCGCGCCGCGCCGCGGCTGGCCGGGGACGTGCTGCTGGCGAGTGTTGTCGGCGAGGAGGACGGTGGACTCGGCAGCTACGGGTTGCTGCGACGTGGTTGGCGAGCGGACGCGTGCGTCATTCCGGAGCCAACCGGCCTGGACATTGTGCCGGCCACCGCTGGCGCGCTGACGTTCCGACTGCGCGTTCACGGTCACGCAACGCACGCTTCGCGGCGCATGGAGGGAGAAAGCGCGCTCGAGCACTTCTGGTCCGTCTGGCAGCGGTTGCGCGCCCTCGAACAGGAGCGGAACGCCGAGGTTGATCCGCTGTTTCGTCGCTGGCCGATGCCGTACGCGCTGTCGATTGGCACTGTCAGGTGTGGCGATTGGGCGTCGTCAGTCCCGGACCTGCTGGTAGCTGAAGGACGACTTGGTGTCGCGGTTGACGAGTCGCCCGCCCAGGCGCGGGCGCAGTTCGCGGCGTCGCTGACCGATGTTGCGCACACCGATTCCTGGTTCGTCGAGCACCCGGTCGAGGTCGACTGGTGGGGCGGCCAGTTCGCTTCCGGCCGACTGTCAGCTGACAGCGATCTGGTGGGTCGGGTGCGCGCGGCACATGCGCGTGCCGGAGGCGAAAGCGAACCGGAGGTCTGGGGCGCGCCGTATGGCAGCGATTTGCGGTTGCTCACGGGCATCGGCGGTATTCCGACATTGCACTACGGGCCCGGGGACGCCGGACTCGCCCACGGGCCGAACGAGTCGGTGCCGTTGCATGAGGTGGAGAGCGCGGCGCGTACGCTCGCATTGCTGTCGCTGGACATTTGCAGGTGAGTGCGATCGTCGTCAGCCAGTTGCACATGTATCCGGTGAAATCGTGCGCGGGGACACCGCTGGAAGTTGCGTGCCTCGATGCCCGCGGCGTCGTGCACGATCGCGAATTCATGGTTGTCGACGCGGCCGGTGACTTTCTCACCCAGCGCGAAGCACCTCGGCTGGCGCTCATTGTTCCGAGCCGTAGTGACGATCGGCTGGAATTGGGCGCGCCGGGCATGCCTCCATTTCGGCTCGCCCCGGTTACCGTCGGTGAAGCAACACCCGTGCGCGTCTGGCGCGACCATGTCGCGGCCGTGGACCAGGGTGAGTTGATAGCCGAGTGGCTCGGCGATTTTCTGCGGCTAAGCTGTCGGTTGGTGCGCCAGGCTGACAACGCGATCCGGCACGTTGACCCGGAGTATGCCACCAAGCCGGACGACCAGGTCGGTTTCGCGGATGGTTACCCGCTGCTCCTGCTCTCCGAGGAATCGTTGGCGGACCTCAATCGCCGATTAACCGAGCCGCTGCCGATGAACCGTTTCCGACCGAACGTCGTGGTGCGCGGCAGCGGCGAACCGTATGCGGAGGATTGCTGGAGTCGGATTCGCATCGGCGAGGTCGAGTGCAGTGTAGTCAAAGCCTGCGCACGCTGCGTCACAACCACGACGGATCAGCTAACCGCCGAGCGCAAGGCGGAGCCGCTGGTCACGCTGGCGACCTACCGAAGGGTGCCGCGCGGCGTGCTGTTCGGACAGAACCTCATCCATCACGCGCCAGGCGTGCTGCGCGTGGGCAACACTGTGCACGTTCTCGCGCGGCGTCGAAACGTGGCGGCCACAAACGGGGGCTAGCGCATGCGCAGTCGGAGATACTGGTGGATACCCTGTGCTCGCAGCGCGACGCGCGGAAACGGCGCGAAAGCCACGTTCACCTCCGCCGCGTCGGACTGATCGTCGACGACCTCCGCCTGGTCCGCTTCGTACTCCTTGCCGTCCATCACACGCGAGCTGGGCGACATTGAGGTGTTGCTGTCGTGCGAAAGTGCGTACGCGCTGTTGCGCCAGTTTCAACGTGACCTCGAGGGTGCGCAGGCGCACGTGCAATCGATGCTCGCCCTGGCGACGCGGACGAACCAGCCCTGGTATCAAGCGCGCGCCGCGGAGTTCATCGCCAGGCGCGCTCTCCAGCGCGGGGACCTGTCGTCGGCAGCCAGCCAGCTGGCCGAAGCTGTCAGGTTCGCGCGCACCGCGGGCGACTTGTGGAACCTGGCCATGTTGTTGAGCCAGCTCGGCGACGTCGAGCGCATGCGAGGGACGCATCCGCGCGCGGCTCCGCTGTACGAAGAGAGCATCTCCCTGTTTCAAATGCTGGGTCTGCGCGCGGACCCGAGTCGTGTCCACAACCTGCCATACGTGGACCTGGCCGCGCGCCAGACACGTCGCGCGGAGGCAAGGTTCCGCGAAGCGCTCGAGGCATTTCGGCGCATGGGCGATCCACGTGGCGTGGCGGAATGTCTGATCGGCATCGGCTGTGTGCGCGCGGCGGAACGGCGGCCAACCGAAGCGGCTCGTCTGTTCGGCGCCGGAGAGGCGGCACTCAGCTCGCTGGGTAGCACGGTGTGGCCCTCGAACCGCGGCGACTACGACCATTGGGCCAGGATTGGACGCGGGGCACTGGGTGAGGGTGCATGGAACTCGGCGTGGAGCGCCGGAGGGTTACTGGGGCCGGACGCGGTGCTGCGTCAAGCGGACCAGTCGGAGTTCACAGCTGCTGATGGATCGGGTGGACGTGGAGGTCAGAAAGCGGCGGAGCTCACGCGTCGCGAACGGGAGGTGGCCCGGCTGGCCGCGCAGGGGCTATCCAATCGACGCATCGCGGAGGTGCTGGTGATTGCCGAAAAGACCGCGGCGAACCACTTGCAGAATGCGTTGGACAAGCTGGACGTCCACTCGCGGAGCCAGCTCGCCGCGCGTGCCGTTGAGCTGCGGCTCGCACCCGAGTGATGGCAGCTGGTCTGACCACCATCACGCGACGCGACCCGACATGCGCGGTCGTCGTCGGCCGCGGCGGACGCGGGCTGTGCGTTCGCGTATAGGCCGCGTATAGTGATCCCCGAGGGGCGCGGTGGTTGTCCCGGTCCGCCCGCGATTTACAACTGACCCATTGGGCTCACCGCAGGGATTGAGCTCGGTCGAACTACGCGCACGCCGCCAGGCGCTGCAGTTGAGTCAGGCGGGGCTCGCCGGGGTGCTGGGCGTCAGCGCGAACACGGTTGCTCGGTGGGAGCGTGGCGAAATGCGCATGCGCAACGCCTTCAACGTGCACCTCGCCCTGACACGCGTGGAGTCCGAGGCCGCCGCGCACGCATTTCGGCAAGACGTCGTGCGACACAATTTACCAGCTCATCTGCCTGCCCTGATTGGCCGCGAGGACGAGCTGCGTGAGCTGAGCCGCCGCCTTCTGGACATGGAGTCGGGACTGCTGACGCTCATCGGCGCAGGCGGCTGTGGCAAGACACGTCTGGCACTTCAGGTCGCGGTGGACTCGAAGGAGGCCTTTCCGAACGGAGTCTGGCTCGTAGACTTCAGTTCGCTGAGCGACGCCAATCTCGTCGCGAGCGGCGTCGCGGGTGTACTCGGGATCCACGAGCGTAGTGGCGAGCGGATTGTGGATACGTTGATCGCGGCGCTCCAGCCCCGGCGTCTGCTGTTGCTCCTCGATAACTGTGAACACCTGGTGGCTGCCGTCGCCGAGTTGTCTGCTGGCCTGCTGCGCGGCTGCCCTGGCGTACGCATCCTGGCGACCAGCCGCGAGCGGTTGCGCGTCGACAACGAAATCGCCTGGAGCGTTCCTCCACTTGCGTACCCCGATCCAAACAAACGCTGCGACTTCGAAGCCGTGGCGCAATCGCCAGCAGTGCGCCTGTTTGTCGCGCGCGCGCAGGCGATGCAAAAGGACTTCGCACTGACAAAGTCGAATGGCGGACAGGTCGCCGACATCTGTGCGCGGCTGGATGGGCTTCCACTGGCGATCGAGCTTGCCGCGGTAAGGATGCGAGCTCTGGGAGTCAACGACCTCCGAGATCGACTCGACCAAGCTTTTCAGCTCCTGGTCAGCCACAGTCGCGGCTTGCCCGACCGTCAACGGACGCTGCAAGCCACGCTCGATTGGAGCCACCAGTTGCTAACTCCGGCCGAACAGGTTTTGCTGCGCCGACTCGCCGTTTTCGGCGGTGGCTGGACTCTCGACGCGGCCGAGTCCGTGTGCGGCGTACCGCCGATCGAGCGTGCAGAAGTGCTCGACTTGCTCACCGCATTGATCGACAAGTCGCTTGTTCTGCCGCCGGGGGCAAATGCTGTTGCCCGATATCGCCTGCTGGAAACCATTCGGCAATACAGTCGGCGACAGTTAGAACTCGCCGGTGAGGCACCACTGGTACAACGTCGCCATTCGGCGTTCTATGCGCACCTGGTCGACGCCGCAGCACCACATATGCAGACCGCTCAGCAGGAGGACTGGATTGCACAGCTTGTTCTCGAGCTCGACAACCTGCGTGCCACTCTCCAATGGTGCGAGGCGGAAGCCGGCAACACGTCGGATGACACGGGATTGCGAGTCGTCGACGGCTTGCGTGATCTCTGGCTGAATCGTGGCCAACACTCGGAAGGCCGGAACTGGATCGAACGGATGCTCGCGAGCTCGCGCGGTCCGGCAAGCAAGCTCGTGGCTCGCGTGCTGCACTGGGCGGCCCAGTTCGCGATGTTCCAGGGCGATATCTCACAAGCCGAGCGGCGAGTAACGCAAGCATTGCGGCTTTCCCGGAAGATTGGCTACACCGAATTTGTGGCGCACGCGCTTGTCACCGCTGGCTTCCTGGCGCGCACGCGGGGAGATCTGGACGCCGCGATCTCGTCGCTAGAAGAGGGGCTGACGCAGAGCCGCGGTCTGGGCGACGTGGACGCGAAATGGCGAGCACTTCAGGGGCTCGCCCAGGCGTACCAGGAGCGTGCGGACGTGGACCGCGCGCGGAGTCTCACCGAAGAAGCGCTGGCCGTGGCCAGGCGGCGGGGCGACGTGTGGGCAATCGCGCATTCTCTTCATTTGCTTGGCAACCTCGCAGAAACTCGAGGCGATCTTGGCATGGCCGCGCAGTTTCTCGAGTCCAGCCTGGCCGAGTGGCGGAGGATCGATGCCGACTATGGCTTGCACTGGTTGCTTGTAAGCCTCGGTCGAGTCGCGCTCCGGCGCGGGGATGTCCAGCAGGCACGGACGTGCATTCGCGAGAGCTTGCGGCTTGCGTCCACTATCGGGGACCACACCGCGCTGGCCAGGTGCCTTGATCAGGTCGCCGGTGTAGCGGAGGTTATGGGTGAACCGAGCCTGGCGATGAAGCTTCTGGCTGCCTCAGACGCGCTACGTGACGTCATCCGCGCGCCGCGTCAGCCTCCCGAGCTGCCCGCATACCGTCAGATCCTTGATGCTCTGCACTCCAGGCTCGGTCCGCAAGCGTCCATGGACGCGTCGAGAGCTGGCAGGATGATGCGCAGTGATGACCTGATCATCGCCGCCGAGGCGGTTTTGACTGCGCCGTACACCCCGGCCGCGGCGCGTTCCGCCGCGCCGGCTGTGCTCCTGACGCCGCGGCAGGTCGAGGTGCTGAGGCTGGTCGCTCGCGGAATGACGAATCGAGAGATCGCCGCGGAGTTAGTGCTGAGCGAAAAGACGGTCGGACACCACCTGGAAAATATCTTCGAGCGGCTGGGCGTGAATTCGCGAGCAAGCGCGACGCTCGTCGCCGCATGCCAGGGCCTGGCTACCCTGGATGAAAGATAGGGCATTTATCCCATGACGGCACCGCCGCCCGAGCGTATGCTCCGAGACCGTGACCCACGAGGCTTCTCACCGTCACCTCTGGAAGGCCGGGCTCGGCCGGAGGACGCTGCTGCGTGGAGCCGCTTCCGCCGCCGTTGCACTCGCCTCTGGTCTTCCGCTGCCCGCCACGACACTCGCGAAGGAGCGCGCGTCGCGCGTCGCTCCGGTTCCAATCGCAGGCGGGGACGTGCTCGGACCTCCTGATTTTCCGCCATTTCAGGTTCACCAGTTTCTGCCTGGGGTCGGCGCAGGCTTTGACGGCCTGAACGCCGAGCCCAACGGCATCACGAACTTCAACGGACTGGCGGGTCTCGGCTACACCAGTGGAACTGCCACGGACAACAGAGGCCGCACGTACACTGCCCAGACCGACAATCGCGTCTATCAGGGACAGTACGTGGGTGCGAATGGGGAACGCGCGCACGGCACGTTCGTTGAGATATGACTGGATCTCTTTGACCCCAGTTCGGGGACAGCACTCCACGACTTCAATCCTGGCATCCTTCCCGACGGCCTCTTCTGGATGGTGCAGGTGCCTGACGAAGCCTTGCTCGTCGGCGGTAATGCGCTCACGATCCGAGTTCGCGACGTCCCGGTTGTGGACGTGTTCACGTTTTTCAATCCGTTGCCCCCGTCAGGCAACGTGCCAGCGGTGCTGTCGTTCGAACAGAGCTATACGCGAACCGGTTCGCCTCGCACGGTCAAGCCCACGTCCACTGATCCGACGAGTGCGTTCAACTGGGCGGGGGAGATGTGGATGTCGACGGCCACCTGCACGTTCGCGGTTGCGTACGCTGACGGGCGCTTCTCCGCGCACGGGAGTGCAAGCTCGGCCGGACAGTTTAGCGAGATGGGCTTTGAACGCAACGGCGTGTTTGTGACCCGCGGCGATCGCTAAGCAGACAATTGCGAGTCGACGAGTCGACGGGTAGCTGCCGCTCCAGACCTCTCCAGGGGCTGCACCGTACGTGCAGTCATTGAACCTGCTAAAGCTGCAGCGCCTTCGGCAGCGCTTTTTCGAAGATACTTGGGTCAGTGCGCCAGGGCGCATCCGTATCGATGTACAGCTCGACGATGGTGCCGTCGGGATCCTCGATCTGGATCGCCTTCTGGATCACGAAGTCGAACATTCCCACGATGGGCGTGCCGGCTTCGACGAGGCGCCGGTGGGCGTTGCGCAGGTCTTCGATGGTCTCGCCAACACGTACCGCGACGTGATTCAGACCAAAAGCCGGCTGCTTTGGCCCGCCCACGCATTCCGGCCCGGGTTCGATGAGTGCAAACTCGTGATGGCTGCGGCCGGAGGTCACGAACACCGTCCCAGGCAGGCGACCAGATATGTCGAAGCCCAGGAAGTCGTGATAGAAGCGGACGGATGCCTCAAGGTCCCGCACATACATGCCGGCATGCCCCAGCTCGCGCGCTCTGATTGGCGCCGCCGGAGCCGCCGGTCGGCCGAACAAGGCCAGCATCCTGGTCTGGGCGCTGGCGTCGGCGGCAACGTCGGGCGCCGGGCCGAACATGCCGCTCTGGTGCAGCATGGCCTGGCGCGGCTTCCGGTCGCGGTACACCACCTCGCACAACTCTCCGTCCAGGCGCTGCTCCTGGCCGGTAGCCTGCGCCAGATCCCAGCCATGCACAAAGACGTCCATGATCCGCGTACTGGCGTAGACGGCTGCCGGCACCTCGCCGTGGCTGGTTTGGCAGACACGCTCCAGCGCTCCTGACTCCTCCAGGGCCAGCTGCGCCGCGGCGCAGGCTGCGTCGTAGGCGGCAAGTGGATCGCGGCCCAGCAGATCGCCTTCGAGGTCCGGATTCGGATCGCCGCTCTTGCCGTGCAGTAGCTCTGCGGTCCAGAGCTGCCCGCTGACCAGGTGGTTCACGAGGCCACGTACGTCGCCTTCCGAAGTGCAGGCATTCCGCCACTGGTCAGGCTGGATGCCGGTTATGAACTGGCGGTTGGGGTCAGCCTGGCTGCTCACGCGAGGCTCAGAGTCCGAATACCTCTCGTGCGACGTGGGGCGTGGCAGACAGGTCGGCGTTGGCATCGGCGTAGATCCCGAGCACATAGGCCGGGTCGAGCAGCGGACCGTCGCTGCCGAACAGCAGTCGATCCGGACCCGCGGCGCGCACCACCTCGCGCACGACCGGCAGATCTGGAAAGGACGTGCTTAATTCGACATACACGTTCTCGGCGGACCTCACCAGGCGCGCCGCCTCGCGTGAGGGTGCTCCCGGACCAGCGTGCGCCACGATTACCTTCCAGGTGGGATAATCCGTCGCAACCTGGAGAAGCGCAGCGTCCCAAACAGGGCCGTCCACGTGTATTTTTAGCGGACGTCCACGCTGGGCGACCTCATCCAGCAGCGCCACACACGCGCTACCGCTGGTTGGTTGGCCGGTGTACGAGCAATGAAGCTTGGCGCCGATCGCCCGCTCGTGGCGATAGGCCTCGTCCATCGCTTCGCAGCTGCCGGCGAGGTCGTTGGGGTTGACCACGACATAGGCGCACAGCGCATCGTTACAAGCCGCGGCCGCGTATGCTTCCGCGTTGCCAATCGCGGCGTTGTCGACGATTGCGCGCAGTGACGAGGCAACCGTCTGCTGAATGCCGAAACGCGCGGCTAACACGGCGTAGTCGCGCGGGTCGATTGGCAGAATCGGCAGCGCGAGCGCACCAACATGCCCATGGACGTCGATCAACCCGATGCCGCGCGCAGGTTCGAGCGTCACCGGCGCGGGCTGAGGCAGGCCGAGAATGCGGCTGGCGTTGCCACCGAGGATTGCGTCGCGCTCGTGCGCCGAAATGTCGGCGGTGAGGACGGCGTTAAGCGCCGCCTGGATCGGCCGTTGCGGTGCTCCAGAGCCGAACAGCAGTCGCTGCGCACCCACACGCCGCACGGTCGTATCAACCCCGCGGAACTGGGCAAGCCGACTTGTCTCGAGGTACAGGTGCGGCCAGCGCTCGAGCGCTGCCAGACAATCCGCCAGCTGGGTGTAGTGCGCGCCGAGCAGCACTACCGGTACATCCAGCCCTTCGGTTGCAGCGCCAATGTCAGCAGCGTCCCCGAACCGTGTAACGGGCAGCAGCAGCGGTCGCTTGCCCCGCAGTGGTGCCAGATTCACGGCGCCGACTGGCCAGCCTTGAACGTCGGGAAACAGCCGCAGAGCCACAGCTCCACTGGCCACCACTCGGTCTAACTCGGATTGGTAATCCAGCGACTGGACGGGGTTCAGACTGGCGACCGGGTAGAGGTTGAGTCCGTCATCGATTCCGGCGGCGCGCAATACCAGATCGTTGCCGAGTTCCACTCGGTAGCTCGCGCTGGTGCGCGAAGCCACCAGCGCCGCCTGCGCACCATGGCCCCGCAGCTCGCGCGCGGCTGCCTGCATGCTGTACTCCTCGGCTGGAGCGACGCGCGGTGAGCCACCGACCAGCACGTTGACGTCGATCACCGCAGCTGACGTGGGCCGACTGCGTCTTGCAAGGCGTCGCCGATGAAGTTGATGGCCAGCACGCTATCGCCATGATTATTGTAGGCGGAAGACACGACCAGGGCATCGATCAGCGACCGCCCATGCGTAACGGGCGTTACTTCACCGGCCACACACCAATGAGGTCAGCTACCCAGCACGCGGGCCATCAGCACACGGCGATTGCGCGCGCCAGTCTTGGCGAAGATGGACTTCAGGTGGTCCTGGACGGTGTTCTCCGAGATGTACAGTTGAGCTGCAAGCTGCTTCGAGTCGGATCCGCCCGCCAGGGCCGCCAGCAGCTCAGCTTCGCGCAAGCTCAGGCCATAGGCCCTGGTGAAGACCCCCATACGTTCAACCACGGAGGCGGTTTCGATAGTGACGGCAATGTCCGTCGGGTTGCCACGCGGGCCCGCCATCCGGGCGGCTCGGAGACTCAGCCAACCACGGTCTTTGAGATGGACGCGTGCCCGAGCCGGGTGGTTGTCGACCCCGGCCTCGCTGGCGATGAGTTGGGCTCCGACGTTGTACGCGCCCGCCGGAACGGGTTGTCGGTCACCGTCCGGTGGCACGAGAGCGCGCAGGTACGCCTCGGTTTGAGCGGTCTGGGCTCTGACTTGCAGATCAGGCGCGAGTACCAACACTGCCGCGCCTTCCGGAAGGTTGAGAGGCGCCCGAGCGAGGAAGGTGCGTGCCTGGAGCCCTCGCAGCCGATCCGTCACACGCGGGGCGATGGTCGCGAGGTATTCGGTCTCTGGATCGGTGAAGTGCGGGCCGCCGATCCGCCAGAGGTCGAGAAATCCCCAGCAGCCGAACCGATCTCTGAACACGACCGAGGCAATATCAGACACATTGTAGCCACGCAGCAGCTCGCGCCAGACAAGACTACGGTCGGGTTCGCCACTGGTGTCGGCCTGCAGCCGGCCAGCAGTGCTCGCCAATCGGGTCCACCGGTTCTGCTCGGTCGAATACTTGAGGCGGATCAACTGTGGCAACTCCGACAAGCACGGCACGTCCGCCAGCGGGTCGGACCCAACTTCGGTTTCGGGATCGGTGAGCAGCCAGGCGTACGCATCGAACGCGACGTTGCGACCAATTTCATGGAGGATCGCCACGCGCAAGGCTCGCCCGTCATGGCAGTTGTCGCCGATGCGGTCGATCCGCTCCGCGAGTTGGCGAAGTGGCCGCTCACCCATTGGTCAATCGAAACTACGAGCGCGGCGAAGATCCCAGATAGCTGGGATACCCGCTCGATCGACAGTCTGTCAGCATTGTGCCATGTTTACCTTGAGCATCGAGCACGCGATCACTGACTTCGCCACGTGGAAATCGGCATTTGACCGCTTCGCGGACGCCAGAGTAAAGGGTGGTGTCGTCGGCCATCGGATTCGCCGTCCGATTGACGACGCCCAACGCCTGATCATCGAGTTGGATTTCCCGACCAGCGAGCAGGCCGAAGCGTTTCGGCAGTACCTGGCCAATGCAGTCTGGTCGAACCCCGAGGCGTCACCGGCCCTCGCGGGACGGGCGACGACGCGCGTCCTGGAACCGGTGAGCGCGCCGGATGGAGGTCCTCCGCTTGTGAGTCCGCCGAACTCTCCGCGTCACGCGAGGCGCGCGGCGGTATAGCCGGCGAGCTCGTCGACCAGTTGGTCGTGGAACCGCCGGTCGTGGACCGCCGGATGCGGCTCCGTTCGGCGCCGGTGGTGCCAGTAGCCGCCGGAGGTGCGGGCCTCAGGGTCCTCGCTGGTTGTGTCGGTCAGGCTGGTTCGCCGGCCCCAGGTTTGACCAGCACTTTCAGTGCGCCGTCGACGCGCTCGGCGAAGGTGCGCAGCGCCTCGCCATAGTCTTCGAGGCGGAAGGTGTGCGTCACCAGCGGCGCCACACGAACGCGATTCGAGACGATCAGCGGCAGCACCTCTTCCATTGTGTTGCGGTTGGCGCGCACGCCGAACAAATCGATTTCTTCGAGGACGATCTTCTGTAACGGCAGGGCGCTATCGCCCCCGGTTGGCACGCCCGTGAACGCCACGCGGCCACCCTTGCCTACCACGTCAACCGCCTGGCGGATGCTGGCAGCGGTCCCGCCGGTGTCGATCGCGACGTGTGCACCCCGGCCGTCGGTCAACTCACGGACCGCCGCGGCAGGTTCCTGAGTCTGGTAATTGATAGTGGTAAACCCGAGCCCCGCTGCGCGATCCAGGCGTTCGCCCGAGCCGGTCACGATGACTCGACCAGCGCCGAGGGCGAGCGCACAATCGGCGCACAACAAGCCCATCGGTCCCGCGCCGACGATCACCACCGTGTCCCCCGGCTCGATGCCCGGTCGCTTGACCGAGTGCAGGGCGATGCTGGCGGTATCGACCATCGCTCCGAGCGGCAGGTCGATTGCATCGGGCAAAGCCACGACGGATTTGATCGAGTGGACCACGTACTCGGCGTCGGCTCCCTGCGAGTAGTGGCCGTACTGATGGTGGAGTGGCTCGCGCCCGTACAGGTCGCACAGGTTGTAACGACCGATGCGGCACATGCGGCAGTATCCGCAGCCAGCATGCGAGGTGCCGGCGACACGCTGGCCGACGTGCCAGCCGAACTCGTCCGCCTGGGGGCCGAGCTCGACGATGGTGCCGGACCATTCGTGGCCGGGGATGAACGGATAGGCACGCGGCCAGCGACCGGGGAAGCGGCCCTCGTAGATGTGGATGTCCGTGCCGCAGATGGCGATCGAATCCACCTGGCAAAGCACCTCGAGCGGTCCCGGACGCGGAACCGGAATGTCGGTGCGCACCGCGTGAGTATGCGGTCCGGTGAGCACCACCGCGCGCATCGTCGCGGGCCTCGGTTGCACGGATACCACGCTCAATACGTGAAGCCGGGCGCCGCGCCTTCGGCAAGGACGCGCGCGGGTGGTCGCGTCGCGTCTTCTCGCTGCGGCTGCCCGCCGGGCGGCGTGGCGCCCTCGACGTCGGGTGTAGCCAGGTCGACAAAGGCTGCGACGCGACAGATGCAGCCTTCGCCACCGATCCAGCGCCACGGAAACACGCCGAGCGTCACTCGCTGGCCGGCCACGTCGGCTAGCTCGCCTCCCAGGTTCTCGACCATACATACATTGCTGCGCGCCGTGCGGTAATGCACGTACTCGAAGTCCCGCTCGGGCAAGGTTTCCTCGATGGGCTGGCCGGTCAGTTGCTCGTACTCGCGAACCAGATCCGGCCGCATCCAGCGTACGCGAACGTGGAGCGAGTGGTCCATCGAGGCCAGGTCGGCGCCGATCCACTTGATGTGCTTTTCCTCGATCAGGTAGTCGATTACTTCCGGTTGCGGGCCCGGGTGGCGGTCGAAGTACATCACGTCGTCCCGTGTGGTTTTGCTCCAGTTGTACTGATCCCAGCCCGTGTAGAGCACCACGATGTCGCCGGTGCGGATCTGCTCGCCAGGTGGCAGGCAGCCGAGCACGTCATCCAGCGAGAAGTACGACCACCGCCTGGTGATCGGCCGCAGGTCGATGACGAGCCCGCTGCCCACCAGGTCGACCAGCGGGATCTCGCCCAGGTGCTTGCCGGTCTCGCTGTAGTGGCTCGGCGCATCGATGTGGGTACCGGTGTGCATGTTGGTCTTGACCAGCACGGTGCTTTTGCGATCACGATGGTGTGTCGTGATATCGGTGACCTCGATTGAGGCGAACTGCGGCCAGGTCGGCATCCGGTCGCCCCACGGTTGAGTCAGATCGACGACCCGCACGTGCTGGCCAGGTTACCGCACCTGCCTCGCCCTTCGGCACGCACGCTACGCGAGCACGATGCGGACCACGTTGTGGTGGCCGAGTCGTCGCGCGTCGCGCGTTTGAGACGGAGATTCGGACAGACCAGTTTGCACTGATGCGGCTCGGCAGTGGAACGGTCGGCCTGCTACAAGTCGGTGACCGGGCCGGCACCTCTCAAGAGTTGCCGTCAAGCTTGCGTCTCCTGGTTCAAGTTGAGTTGAGTACGGACTCGCTGGACGCACTCTACGCCCACCTTACCGCGCGTGCGGTCCCTGTTCGTGTTCCCCCACGCGACCGGGGATTTGAGCGATCGATGCAATGTCTGGATCCGGATGGCTTTACCATCGAGTTCGCCGAAGGCCGTCGCGGCCACAACGCAACTCGTTAAACGCATGCTGGCCAGATGGAGCCGGCTCGACGTGCTCCCATTCCGCCGCACCAGCCCGCTTTGGGTGGCCGGGTGCGATCGCCACCACGCGCAAGCGCCTGGATATGCGGCGGCTCGGCTCGCCGGTTGTCACTGCTGGAGCGGCATCCAACGGTACTCGACGTTCGGCTGACCAATATGCAGGGTGGCCGTTGGGTACGCGCGCCTTCGCGTGCGCCAGGAGCGCCGTTCCAACGCCGCGTCCTTCATAGGTCGGCGCGACGAACAACTGATCGAGCACGCCCTCGTGTCTGGCAAGAGCCGCGAAACCGGCAAGCCGGCCGTCGACCTCGGCCAGCCAGATCTCTCTATGCCCGACGAACTCGTCACGGAAGCGCGCCCGCCACTGGGCGAGCGGCTGTGGATGGCGGAGGTCGGGGAAGGCCTGGTGCCACGAGCGAAACCACAACTGGACGACCTCCTCCAGATCGTCCATCCGATACGCGCGGATGTGCACCACAGCACGAGGGCACGATGTCGCGCTGCCCGCGCGGACAGCCGTACGCCTCGATACTTCAAACTCGAAGTTGCCTGCCGCGCCAGCCGCGCGTAACAGTTACCGACGTGATCTATCGCCATGTTA